>NZ_QGGB01000009.1 GCF_003150675.1 Rhodohalobacter mucosus
GATCAATTTGTCAAAGAGCTCAATCAGGGGTTACACCCTGATTATCGCGTCAACATTTGGTCGAAGTTAACTTCGACCAAAATGTTATATGTTAACTAAAAACGTCAACCATATTCAGGCATCTACAAGACGGGGTTTTGAAAGAATTTGGGTCTGGGTTGAATGGGAGTGAAGTGATGCAGGCGGCCAGCTTGATTTCATCCATTTACTCATCTAAAGTCTGGTTGATCATATCAATGATTCCTTCCGCTTTGGAGATCAAATTAATGGATTCATTCTTCGACAAATTCGCAAATATGACCTTCGTATGCAGAGTATTGATGAATTCGGGATTGCGAAGCAATGACTGGTAATCACTTTGTACGTACCTGGAAGGAACCAATCCTACCATCTCCTCATCTACCAGGCCAAACCGGTTATCCGGCATTTGATACTTTTCAATCATATTTGCCATTGATATGTATTTATGGGTAAATGGCCGAAATAAATCATCATGTATTATAACAGCGCGCGTTTCATCTTCAATCATATCTTCTGACTCTCTGGGCCAGGAAAGTAATTCAAGCTTTAGCTCATTGTCGGAAATCAAGTTAATTTTATTGGATGAAATTAGAGAACTCAGGCTGCCGGTCGGATCATTAAACGTAGGTGTATAGGATTGCCACATTAATAAGCTATCCAGCGTATCCTCGACAAACGGGCCATTTGCATTCGACAGGGAAATCAGGGAATCCGCGGATGATAAGGAATTATCCCTGAGACCATTCAGATAGTTTAATTGTGTAATAGCCTGATCAAATTCAGTACGAAGATTCACCAGGATCTGACGCTCTTCTGCTCGTTCCAGTCTGTAGATGTTCCAGTTGTTCACCTGCAGGGCGATAAGAATCCCGATCACGACCAGCAGGATTTCGCCGATGGCATAGAGCAGATACTTTGTAAAGGATCCCGAATCGATCAGTTTCTGGCGGATACGGCGGAAGAGGGTAATCATGGTAGTATTGAGTATTGAGTCATGAGTATTGAGTAATTAGTTAGGAGTTACTAGTGTTGAGTTGTAAGTAGAGAAATATCATTTTAATCGCCCATCGCCCATCGCCCATCGCCGATCTACTATTGACCATTGCCTATTGTCCCTCTGCCAGGACAATCCCACTACACCCGCTAATTCAGCGTGACAAAAAGCTGCGACTGGATTTTCCATTCACCCGATTTACGAATCCACTGAGCTGCGTAGTTGCCGTGAAATACGGAGGTTTCCCCGTTAATGTCATCTGCGTGATATCCATGCCATACACCTGCCTCCCATGCCAGACCACGTACATCATTTACAATAATCTCATCCGGTGTGCGGACCCAATACATCGGCTGTGCATCTGATGCGTCTGCAATATAGTCCCTGAGTTTATCTTTTCCGGATATCAGGGTTCCGTTGCCGGTGGTAATCAGAACGTCGTCGGTCAGAAATTCGGAGTTTGCTTCTTCATCGAGCGCTTTCAATGCGGCATTGGATGCTTCGCGAACAGCACGGATCTGTTGTTCACTCGACTGGGCTAAAATATTCTCAGCGGATACCGGGTTAATGAAAATCCAACAAAAAGCAGCTATGAAGACATGTCGTTTTTGGAAATACAATGATAAGCCCTCCAATGGTTCTTTCACTTTTTTAAACTAGGTTAGAGATCTTTTCAACATGAAATTATGACAATCAGTATGTCCCGTCTCCATCCACGTCTTTCTGAATGTGGTGCTCCAGCGCCTCCAGCGTTTTTCGGAGTAGTTTTCGTGTTTTACCCAGGTCCTGTTCCAGCTGCTCCACCCGGTCTTCCAGCGTTTTTGCTTTAGATCTTTGCTCTTCCAGCTCTTCCTGCTGCATCAATTCCCAGAATATCCCCATAGTGCTATCCTCCGATTAGGTTAGGTGAGTTAACAGAGCAGTTCTCACAAGCTGCACGTTCTGTATTGCTTTTTTTACCGTGTAGCCGATTCAAAGATAGCCTGATATGATTCAGATGCAACGTATTGATGAAAAAATGTTGGAATCAGGAAAAAGGATTTGAGGATATCTTTTTTTGAGAGCAGGGCAGAGGATGATAGTTTTATGGAGTTTTGATTTCCGATTGCACAAGTTCAATTACCTGATTCAGGGTATGGTCCAGTTCTTCGCGGATGGTTAGTACTTCGTATGTCAGGTCGAGCTTAACCCCCAGCAGGTTTCTGACGTTTTGTTTCTTCAGCAGGAGGCCGTAATCATTTTGGTTTCCGATTTCCAGACTGGTCAGATTCCTTTTAGCGGCCATAAGGGGAAGATAGTTCATCTCCTCTTCAACGATATCATCGATACGGATTTGGTGTACGGTAAGCCTGTCGCTGATCATAGATGCAAGCATCTGATTTCTGAGCTCCATCTCAGAAAGGCTGCTTCTCAAGCGGGGATTCGTAATCTTTCAGGTATTCCCAGAATTTTTCAGGTCTGCGTACGAAACGATGACCGGAATGTCGTGTGAAAGGTTCCAGAGTACTTCGAAAAAAAAGAGCTCCCGATTCGGGAGCTGAGAGATCCGGACAAGGGACTCTTCGCCTCCGAGAGCCAGCCGTAGCCTGTCGATGTTCTGTTTCTCCAGTTGTATAAACTGCTGCGACTGAATCCTGGCGAACTCCAGGTCCTCGAGGAGCTGTGCCAGAAGGGTCTGCTCCTCCGTGGCCGTTTTTCTGTTTTCATTCCAGTTGTTTACCTGCAAGGCGATGAGGATTCCGACCACAACAAGAAGGATCTCGCCGGTGGCGTAAAGCAGGTATTTGGTAAGAGATCCGGACTGAACCAGCTTTTCACGGATGCGGCGAAAGAGGGTAACCATGGATTAGTTTTGAGTTTTTAGTGTTGAGTTTTGAGTTGGATCAGAAAACAAACATTTTTAATCGTCCATCGTCCATCGTCCATCGTCCATCGTCCATCGTCCATCGTCCATCGTCCATCGTCCATCGTCCATCGTCCATCGTCCATCGTCCATCGTCCATCGTCCATCGCCCATCGCCCATCGCCCATCGCCCACCTGCCAACCACACGACCTGGTCGTTTAAAATACGCGAAATCTCCTAAACCGCGCTCAGATGGGTCCATAAGCCAGCATTGCATCCGCCAGTTTCACAAAACCGGCGATATTGGCGCCTTTGGAGTAGTCTATAATGCCGTTTCCGTTATCACCGTATTCTACGCATTTCTCATGAATGTCTTTCATAATGCTGTACAGTTTTTCATCTACTTTTTCGGCGGTCCATTTCATGCGCTGCCGGTTCTGCGAGATTTCAAGCCCGGACACCGACACACCACCCGCATTGGAGGCTTTGCCGGGACCGTACAGTACATCTGCATTTTTCAGGAGGTGAACGGCCTCATTGGTGCAGGGCATATTCGCGCCTTCGGCCAGCAGCATCAAACCGTTGTCAATAAGATTTTGTGCATCGTCTGCATTGAGCTCATTTTCCGTTGCACATGGAAACGCGAGGTCAGCCGGAATATGCCAGGGCTTGCCTCCGTCAAAATATTCACAGCTGTATTCATCGGTATATTCATGAATGCGGCCTCTTTTCACCTTCTTCAGCTCTTTGATGTAGGCCAGTTTTTCTTCAGTGATGCCATCTTTGTCGTAGATGGTTCCGGATGAATCGGACATGGTCAGGACTTTCAAACCTGACTGAATAGCCTTTTCAGCGGCATAAAGGGCTACATTGCCCGAGCCTGAGATCAGCACGGTTTTTCCCTCCATCGAATTGTCGTGATGGTTCAGCATATCCTGGGCAAAGTAGACCAGTCCATAGCCTGTCGCTTCCGTACGAATTGGTGACCCTCCGAAACTGACACCTTTACCGGTAAGCGTTCCCTCAAATATGTTATTGATCTTTTTGTAATTACCGAAAAGGTAGCTGATTTCCCTGTCGCCAACCCCTATATCGCCTGCAGGGATGTCGCGTTCATCTCCAATGTGGCGATGCAGCTCCGCCATAAAACTCTGACAAAACCGAAATACCTCTTCATTGCTTTTCCCTTTGGGATCAAAATTGGAGCCGCCCTTGGCGCCGCCCATGGGAAGTGTTGTGAGAGCATTTTTAAAGCACTGTTCAAATCCAAGAAATTTCAGGATGCCCTGATTTACCGTTGGATGAAACCGCAGACCGCCTTTGTAAGGGCCGATGGCATTGTTGAACTGTACTCTCCACGCGCGGTTTACATGAACATTTTTATCGTCATCCATCCACGTTACACGGAAACTGATAATACGGTCGGGTTCGCAAATACGTTCGAGAATAGCCGCTTTACCGTAATCGGGATTGTCATTCACAAAAGGAATTACATGATTCATAACCTCTTCAACAGCCTGATGATACTCGGTTTCAGCCGGATTCATTTCTCTGATCCGGTTCATAAAGTCATCTTTTGTATACATGGCATCTACGGTTAATTAGGTTAGAGATTTCAAGAATCTGTAGTTGTTTGTGATACAGAGTCTGCTGCAGGCCTTGTTGATTTATTTATTTAAACAATGTGAAATTAATGACTGATTTATTGGGTGATGTGATGCCAAAACCTCTTCCAATCATGGAAAGATTTTATTCATCTTATTCACCGTATTATTGACTATTCAGATAATTCTCAATGGCAGCTACCAGCAATTGATTCAGATTGAGTGCATCAGAGTAGCGATCGGCTAACCTCAAATTTGTAATCTCGTTTCTTCTCAGAATTGCTTCCAGCGATTTCAAACCAGTCGCATCAGAAATTACGATATCCTCAGGGTCTCCGATGGCATTTTCAACATAGATGAACAGCTCACGATTGTCATTAAAGAAACCATTTCTCCATAAGTCTGCTTCCATATTTTCACTGAAATTATTTAACCTGGTTTCATCAAAGGTAATCAGGTTAATCAAGTTCTGATATTCTGTCTCGAGATCAACAATCTGTGCTTCTTTGATGTTATTAAAATAACTATTGGATTCTGCTGACTGCTCGTTTTGAACTGAAGAGATGAATCTGCGTTCAACGGTTATTAAGAGCACGGTATCAACCAGCTCAATGCCTGGAATATTCAATACTCCTGATTCCAGAACGTTTGCACACAGAGCACTTGCCTCTTCCCGATACTCACGAAGATCCTGAAGCTTTCTTTGGTCTTCATAAAGATTATCCATTTTCTTAGTCAGATAGCTATTCAGCTCATTTTGCAGAATTCTATCCTCATTCCAGTTATTTACCTGCAGTGCGATCAGGATGCCGATTACTACCAGAAGGATCTCGCCGGTAGCATAAAGCAAATATTTTGGTACAGAGCCCGAGTCAATCAGTTTCTGGCGGATGCGTCGGAAGAGAGTTATCATGATAGTATTGAGTAGTGAGTCATGAGTATTGAGTAGGTAGTGTTGAGTGATTAGTTTTTAGTTGTGAGTTATCTGAAAAAGACAAACCATTCATCGGTCATCGGTCATCGGTCATCGGTCATCGGTCATCGGTCATCGGTCATCGGTCATCGGTCATCGGTCTTCGACCAAAATTTATCATCTGGTCTTCTAGCTGAGTAGATGCTTCGCAAACATCTGAACTTCTACTTCTTACGGCTTCCGAAATCAATCCTGCAAGTATTCATCAATAAGGGTATTCAACGAGTCCAGATCCGCTTTTTCCTGCTTATAAATGTCACCCATTACCATATTGTTATTCCAGATTTCGCTTAAATGATTGACAAGTACCGGATCCGTAAGAAAATCTTCTCGTTTTTCGGGGATAATGCCACTTACCGAATCATCGTAGATTAGGTATCTGGATATATCAAAATATTTTGATATGTATTCACTATATCTGCGTGAGGAGTATAGCGTTTCGTCTTCGAATTTTCTGATTTGATGAATTCGTTCATTCCATGATGCAAGAATGACCCGGATCTCTTCATCCTGTATAATATCCATCGATCCGGTATTCAGTATTTCCTGAATTCCTCCGTCGTTTAAAGAGATAAGGCTGTAGTCTCTGACATTGAAAAGAAGCGAGTCGATAAAAAGAGGCTCATACTGATCTTGCAGTTCATAAGAAAGAATAATAAAAAGGGTGTCAGCACTGTTTACAATCGATTCTGCATCATGAATAACGCGGTTCAGTTCGTCCTGCGAGAGCTCGATACTGGCCTTGATGCTGTTCAGGTAGTACCGTTCTTTGTCGAGGCTTTTCCGGTGTTCATTCCAGTTGTTCACCTGCAGGGCTATAAGGATTCCAATTACGACCAAGAGAATTTCCCCGATGGCGTAGAGGAGATATCGGCGAACATTCCAGTCACCAATCAGTTTCTGCCGGATGCGTCGAAATAAGGAGATCATGGTAGTATTGAGAAGTGAGTCATGAGTATTGAGTATTTAGATCCGTATGTGTTTAATCGCCAATCGACCATCGCCAATCACAAATCACCACGCTCCTCTTCCAGAAGTTGTAATACCTGCATATTCATCTCTCTCAGAGGCTCCAGTTCGGTTAAAACATCTGCTGTATAGGTTACCCTGTTTGAAATAAGGTTTTCATAGGTACGATCTTTAAAAATTTGCCAATAATTAGACTGGAAAGGACTTTCGCGAACCCCATATCCGGATGGATCGTGCATCAACACATCAGCGACCATGACATGATCATTCAGATAACTATTTATCCCGTTATAGTCCGCATTTGCACGATCTTGTTCTTCCCGGGCATCCAAAACCCGGTCTTCCCACGAAAAGAGCATGACTTTTAAGGAATCGTTTTTCAAGAGGTGAATATCCCCGGAGGAGATACTGCTTGCCAGAACGCCATTCAGCGGGTCAAATGTCCAACGGTAGCTGTTCTCATAAAGCAGCTGTCTTATTTCGTTTTGGGTGGATCCTTCACCGCCCACTAATATCAGCTCAAGGAGTCTTAATCCCGAATCATAGACCAACTGATGATAATATATTACTGTATTCAGTTGATCCAGGTTTTCGGCATATTCCGAATAAAGATCGTTGACCAGACGCTGATGCTTTTCAGCTTTCGCCCGGTTATCAAAGGCGGTATTGATTTGAATCGCAATTAATATTCCGATCACGACGAGAAGGATCTCTCCGATCGCGTAGAGCAGGTATGTACGTGCCTTATTCTGTTCCATAAGGGTTTTTCGGATTTGGCGGAAGAATCGAAGCATGCTTAGTCTTCAATATGATTCTGTAATTCATGCAGGTGACCAAGTGATGTATTGTAGAGTTCAAGTAAAGTTCGATTTTGATACATCCTTGCCACTAATAATGCTTCCAGTTTTTTATCTGAAAGAAACTGCTCAGCATCCATATTTACCGGATCTCTGGTGTCATCCTGGTAGATCTCCTGCAGCATTGGAAAGCTATTTCCGATTCCGTATAAATAGTTGTACTCATCAAATATATGTGGCTCCAGCTTTGTCTGTATATATGCGTTAGTAATCATGTCTCTTTCCTCAATGGCATCCACGGATCGGTAATATTTTGAAATCAAATTCTGTGATTCAATATCTAAAGCCCCGATCTCTCCGGTGTTTACCAACACGCTTAATGCGCTGTTTCTGGGTTTGAAGTTATATTCAAGCTGCAGCCGAATCATATCTTCATGCAGTACCCGCCGAACCGGCTCCAGTCTTTTCAATGTGTTGAGCAACCGCTGGATACTGATTTCATTTTGTTCAAAAATTCCGATCAAATTAGTGAGTAGTTCTTTGTCTTCATTCAGATCCTGCGACAACAAGCTCAAATGGTATGTAGCAGACTCTTTCAGTATCCGGTCTTCGTTCCAGTTACTGACTTGGATGGCAATGATAATACCCAGTACAACAAGGATAATTTCTCCCAGAGCATATAAAAGGTAGGTGCGAATTTTATTCTGTTCCATGAGAGCTTTTCGGATTTGACGGAAGAATCGAAGCATCGTGATTATTTAGTTACCGGACAATCTTGCAATTTCACTGTCCAGCAGCGGCAAGATATCATTTGACCTCTGTTCGGCTGCATTTAAGGGCCGGTAGCTCAGCCAGTAATTCTGATTTCTAAGGGTTTTCAAAAAATAATTGTATTCCTGGTCCTCTTTTAAAGCTTCATAATCGATGGGCACCATTTCACCCTGAACATATATTCCATCAACTATTCGGGAAGACCACATTTGGTCGAAATGTTTAATGAAAATATTCCTGGAAGCTTCTTCTAAAATATTTGTATACCTGTTTGGTAAACTCGTTCCATACCCTTCTGCGTAGCTGTAATAATCTACAATACTGTTCCGGAGTGAGTCATTACTGATCAGGTTGATATTGTTTGCCTTCAGAGCTTCATAGGCTGAATAGTCAAACTGCAGACCCCAGTCAGAAATGATATTTTGGAAGTGATATTTCAATGAATCCACATAGGGAAGATCTGCCTCCATGTGATTAATGATCGTTTCCATGGAATTCCGGGCAACCTCATTTCTTTCTCTGCTATCTTCCCGGTCATCAGCATCGTTTTCCAGACTGGCCTTCAGGCTATGGAGCATTTCCAGCTCCTGACTTCTCAGTTTACGGTCTTCGTTCCAGTTGTTGATCTGAAGGGCGATCAGGATACCGATTACGACCAGTAGAATCTCACCGATAGCATAAATTAAATAACGGCGGACATTTCCGTCGTCGATCAGTTTTTGCCGGATTTTTCTGAAGAGGGTGATCATTATAGTGTTGAGTGTTGAGTGTTTAGTTTTGAGTTTCTGATAAAATCCACTCTTTTAAGTCGCCAGTCGCCAGTCGCCAGTCGCCAGTCGCCAAGTCAGTCAATCATCTCCCTGAGCAACGCCCGTGCTTCATCAAATCGGGCCTGCATCCGGGGTGTCTCAACCTCTCCATATGCTTCGCGGGCTATCATCTCCGCTGCATTGATCGCGCGTATCAGGTCCCGGGCGGCATCTGAACGCGCTTGAGGATCTGTTGAACCGACCTCACCAATCCAGACAGGCGATGTATGCGCAAATGGTCGTGCATGCATGGTCGGCCAGGAATCTCCTCGCTGTTCACCGGCATAAGCCCTTGCTGCCATCCAGCCGCCATCGGGAAGATCGATGCTGCCGGTATAGGTTCGCGTCTCTCCGGCATCTACTCCACCCAGACGCTCCACAACGCTGCCATTGACGACAATCTGGAGTGAATCGATTTGGGTAGTGCTGGCCAGGGTTACCTGCCAGGTTTGGCTGCCGGAAGAGGTGACGTCACCGGGACGGGCGCCGTCGCCCAATTCCAGGATCAGTGCCGGACCTGTGGTCAGAAATCCTTTTCCGGCCGCTGCGGCTTCGATCACCGCATCCGTTGAAGTATCTGAATTTTCTGTCCGTACATAGTTCCGACCGGTTCCAACGGCCGGTGTTCTGTGGAAATCCACCCAGCCGTCCGTGCCCGACATGGCGGCAACCGGGCGGCCGATATTGAGCAGGCGATACCAGACGTGGGCGTTGCCTATCGGACTGGTCCAGGCGCAAACAAGCTCCAGCCCCATCCGCTCTTCCAATACTCCGTCTGAAATGAGCTCAAGCGGGATCGGCCCTTCGTGAAGATGGGTAAATGGGTCCTGATCCGAACCGATCGGGTGTACATAGGTGGCAAACGATCCGTGCTCATCCGCAAACTCAAACACATCTCCGTTGGTCAGATCCGGATCGCCCAGAGTCGGGTTATACGGACCAAAGAACCACGGTGCAAACGGAGTTTCAACATTGAGTAATCCGATATGTCCGTGAAAATGGGAGCGCACTTCCTGTCCCTGGTGCACGGTATGGCCGTCCTGAGTAGTTTCGAGCCCCAGAATGCCCCGGTCGATACGGCGTTCCCAGCGGTTCCACGACATCGGTGCCAGCTGATCCAGCGACTCACCCGCCATCAGGCGCAGCGCATTTTCGTGACTTGCACGGTGGTGACCGTCACCATTGAGATGAATATGGTGGTCGGCCGACACATACCCTTCAGCTGCCGCATCCCAGATTTCTGATAGAGCCAGGTTAGTCTCAGCGTTTTCGCCCGGTTCAACCAGAACCTGAATTTCAACGACCGGAGTCATGTGGCCGCGCGCTGCCAGCACCGTGTATCGTCCGGGCGGTAACATAAACTCTGAGCTTCCATCCACATAAAAGTAGGTTCGCCCGGTCTGTGGATCCACATAGGTTGCGTCTTCGGAAAATGAAACAGGATGCCCGTTATCGCGTGTTATGGAGACCCGGGCTGTAATAGGATCGCCATCAGAATTCTCCACAGATAGTAAAAGAGTACCAGTGGGCACGCCATAATCCCAGCTTGTTACTGTTACAGACTCCGGTGTGCCGCCGTATGTTGGGATTCGCATCAATTGGAACTGTCGGTTTTCATCCAGTTCGGTGTAGTAGATCTCACCGCCGTCGGCACTGAAAGAGGGTGTCATCGCGTATGGATGTCCATCTGTCAATCGATGGGTTACTCTCGGATCGTCCAGGTCCATCGTCCAGAGGTGGTAGTCATTGTCAATCGGTGCGCTGTAAACGATCAGCCGTTCGGTTGGGTATGTATCGGCAGACAGGTGATAGGTGAGTGTTTCTGAATGGGCAATCCGGTCATAGCCGGCTACAAAATTGCGTTCCCTTAAAACGCGATGAGCGCCGCTGCCGTGCAGGTAGAGAATACCTGAACCGTCAGCCAATCGACGGGTGTTCCGTACGACTTGGCTCAGTTCAGTCAACAGTTCGTCAGTGCCGGCTTCCAGATGACGCCTATACAACTCAAGGCTACCGTTTTGGCCTGAAGTATAAAACAGATATTGTCCGTCAGTAGAGAATTCCGGGTCCAGCTCAATCGCCGGCGTGTTGATGATCTGCTCATCTCCGCTGTCGAGTTCCAGAATCACAATCGACGTGTCATCCCCGTGGTCGCGGACAAATGTAAGAAGAGCCCCGTCTGCCGACCATCTGGGCCTGCCATCCACGCCGGATCCGTCAGTCAAACGTGTTGCTTCACCCTTTTCGAGATCCATCAGCCAGATCCACCCTTTGGAGGAAAATGCCAGTGTTTGTCCATCGGGAGCCGGCGCAGGGTCCGTAATGCCGTATGACAATACCGGAAGTTCATGCTGCTCCAGATAGACGTGGTGACCGAAATCGTCCAGTTTCGGATAGTGATGGGTCCACTGGGCATGTGCATCGGGTACCGCCAAAAGTCCCATTAGTACTGCAGTGACGATGCAGGCAAGGGCTTTATGAAATAAGGTTGGTTTTAAGACCGGTTTATGAATGGAGTGAAAAAATGAGAGCATATAGATTGAGATTGTTTATGGATGGAACCCGATGGTCAATCGTATTTGAGCGTTTATAAGGAAAAAGTTTCAGTTAATTATATCCTTATCGTTGTTAACAGATCTTCTATAATGGTGATGGATTCCAGATATTCATTTCTGAGCTGATATGCCGTGATCAGCTTGTCGTCTACATAGTTCTCAAACCTTAGATTCTCTAACAACTCTTTGTTATTAAAGCCAATTTTTGAGGGCTGTATGTTGCCAATACCTGCATATGAGTCAATATCTCTCAGGGAAGATTCATCCCGAAGAAAGCGGATCATCTCGTACGTACTGATTTTAAAGATGTCAACCAGCTCATTCAAATTTTCAAAATGACGTTCCCAGGCAAATAGCTTTGATTGAAGCTCCGAGTTGGACAGACGCGAAATGCTTCCCGAGTTTTTAAGATCGTTGAGAACGTAGGAACTGGGATTCCATGTCGGGTTTGTAAGGGAAAGCGAGATCAGGCTGTCAATGTTTGTCTCATCAGGAATCTCATCAAGCAGCGTCAGGTCCATTAATACCTCCATATTATGAATGGTCGTATCCAGCCGGGCAATATCGAATTTCAGCTCCTTCAGGTTATCCGAAAACTCGCTGTGAAGGGCAGCCACTGTTTGCTGCTCCTGATTGAGAGCGATTCTGTTCTCATTCCAATTATTCACCTGCAGTGCAATAAGAATCCCGATAACAACCAAAAGTATCTCGCCGATTGCGTAGAGGAGATAGGTGCGGACTTTGTTCTGTTCCATAAGTGATTTTCTTATATGCCGAAAAAAGCGAAGCATTAAGGTTTATCCTCCAACATAGCCACCGTTTGCCGGTTTAGTTCATTCACCTCATTCATGTCCTGAAGAGTGATTCGGTAATAATTCCTTTTACCTGTACCGACGTTATTGAACTTTGACGTTAAATCGTCAAAGTCCGGATCTATCCATTTGCGATCAAAAACGGGACCCGATTTGAATGTTGCAAAGGGTATCTGCAGCGGATAGCTTTTATTGAATTCAGAGATTGCATCCAGATAGAGCTGCTCATAGTTCTGATTGGTTCTTAGAATGTCGGATTGCTTTGTGGCTAGTTGGTATAGAATGGTTCGCTGTGCTTCTGAAAGGAAATTGATATTGCCGCTCGAAAGAGCTGTCCTGTAACTGTTGTCGTTGAACCCTTCAAAGTTTAGATGAAATGGCGAAAACTCGTCTTTGATGAGCCTTATGACTTCATCTTCCGTGACCTCCGGGTCGATCAATTGAAGCTGAAGGGAGTCATATATTTCAATTTCTCTTTTAATTCGAGTTATAAATGTATCAATCGATGCAATGTCACTATGCAGATCCTTGACAATAGAAGATCTGACTTCCATCGCAATCGCTTCTTCTTTCCTCTCTTCATTCCAATTATTCACCTGCAGGGCGATCAATATCCCAATTACAACCAGTAGAATCTCGCCGATGGCGTAGAGGAGATAGGTGCGGACTTTGTTCTGTTCCATAAGCTGTTTTCGAAGTTGGCGAAAGAAGCGAAGCATTATCCTGTAACCCGTTCGATTTCATCCAATAGTCTGATGAGCTTCTCCTGTATGGATTGTTGATAGTTTAAATAGAGACCAACCATCTCAAGCTTAAGGGTCAGCATGTTCCATAACTCCAGGTCACCGGCAAACTGAGTATAATCGATCTGCGGTCCTCCCTCTACCAGAAGATCCTGATAGCGATCAAGAGCTACGGATTGGTAGTTAAAGCGCCGAATCATATAGGGTTCAATGGTTTGGTTATACTGATTATTCACAGCTTCGTTGATATTTCTATGGCGTTCAAACCACCAGCTTAGCTCCTGAAAAGAGTGCTTCAGTGGTGAATCTTCAACGGTTGTCAGCAATTCACTGTCCAGAAACTCGTATAATACAGGGTATGAATGGGTGATAATCCAGGCAGTTCCAAGGGCACCCAGAGTTGATTCAAGAAGTTGCAGAGAATCGGGGTCAGATGTATTCAACAGTTGAAGACTGCGCCGGTTCAGGTCAGCCAGCTCCTGCTGTGCCGCGATATATCTTTCCAGCTGAGGTAAACTGGCGGATATTTCCTGATGAATCTGTTCATAATACCCGTTCAGTTTGTTTTTCAGCACTCTCTCTTCATTCCAGTTGTTCACCTGCAATGCGATCAGGATACCGATGACTACCAGAAGGATCTCACCGAATGCATAAAGCAGGAATTTAGTAGCGGAGCCTGAGTCAATCAGTTTCTGGCGGATGCGGCGGAAGAGGGTAACCATGGATTAGTTTTGAGTGTTTAGTTTTAAGTTTTGAGTTGAATCAAAAACAGACATATTTTAATCGTCCATCGTCCATCGTCCATCGTCCATCGTCCATCGTCCATCGTCCATCGTCCATCGTCCATCGTCCATCGTCCATCGTCCATCGTCCATCGTCCATCGTCCATCGTCCATCGTCCATCGTCCATCGACATCTAATTCTGCTCGAGGTTGGAAAAATATCGCCTCAAACTCTCTCTCTGATTTTCCATGCTGGCCCTGATTTCGTCTCTGATTTCAGCAAACCGGGGATCGTTCATCGCATCCATAAATACCACTGAATTTTGCAGTATGAAGTAATCGAAGAAGATGGGTGATAACTCTGTATAATATGTTCTGAAAAAAGGATATGCCCGGTCCGTTTCTCCTTCAAAAAGGTGGCAGAGCATACGATTTCTGATGAATCTCCTGTAGCCTAAGCCGGTAGTGCCGGTTGTTTCCAGCTGCTTCCCATAATTGCAGTAAGCATCGTTCAGCCGCTTCAGTTGTTCCTGATCGTTCATATGATATAATATTCCCAGCAGAGGGGCTGCAACCTGGTACCCCAGAGGACTTATGATGGATAGTGTATCAGACAACAGTGAGGGATCATACTTTCTGAATTGAGCGATCGCTCTTTCAGGGTCACCTCCGATCTCAACGTATCCGTATAATGATCCGTAAAACTCCGGTTCAGGGACCGTAATGTTGAATTGCTCCACAAAACTTAATAATGAATTCTCAAAAAGATCCGGATTCTCTCTCAATAGGGCATATAATGAAGTGGAAATGGCAACCTCCCGGCTCTGAGGAAGTTCACTGGCAATCCTGGCCTGGTATTCAAATACAAGTTCTGGCATATCCAGCTCAAATGCATATAAAACCATATCGAACATGTGAATTGCATTGTAAGAATTGGTTTCCATCCACTCATGTACGGTAATCATTGCCTCATCAAATCGCCCCTCTCTTTCCAGAACGATAAGACCGATAAGACGCATAGATTGCGTAAAGCCCGGGTTCAGTCTCAGGTTCTTTCTGAGCAATGCTTCTGCTTCGTCGAGTTCACCCTGATCCGTATGAACCCTCGCCCGGTTGTACATTGAAAGAGGAGCGAGTCGATCCAGTTCATACGCATTGATATAGGCTTCGTCTCTGAGACTGAACTCTCCCTGTGTTGTATAGTTGTTTCCAAGCCAGTTATAGACGTCCGGCTGATTGTCATTAAGACCCAGGCTTTGCAGATAGTACTCCGTAGATTGCTCCTGATCGATTGTAGAATAGAAAAGACCCAATCCGGCATAGGCTGTTCCCAGCTCATTGTTCAGGGATAGTGCCCTTTCTGAATATTCCTTTAATTTAACCTGAGCCTCTCCAAAGTCCGCAGCTCCGTAAAATCCCATAAGGTGGTGAGCAATGGCCAGCCGGGCGTAGGCTTCGGCAAAGAAGGGGTCCAGGCTGACCGCATCTTCGTACAGACCGATCGCAGTCTGCATTTTTTCAATCTGCCGGTCCAGCATAAGGTGATTGGCCCTCAGGTATATCTGATAAGCCTCCAGGTTCTGAGTGGGGATCTCCGGTTCAGGCGAACCATCCTCGTCGAGGAGGCGGACTCTGAGTTCATCCAGCACCTTTCGCGATATTTCATCCTGAATCTCAAAAATATCCGAAAGTTGACGGTCATAGGTTTCAGACCACATATGATAGCCGTCGTCTGTTTTAATAAGCTGAACGGTGATGCGGATATTCTCACCCGACTTTCGCACACTGCCTTCCAGAATATGATCCACACCCAGCTCCTGACCGATGGTTCTGAGATCGTCATTTACATCCTTGAACTTGAATGAAGAGGTACGCCCGGCCACTTTCAGGTTTTCCTCCTGGGCAAGGGAATTAAGCAGTTCTTCGGAGAGGCCGTCTGAGAAATATTCATTATCCGGATCGGCGCTCATGTTTACAAACGGAAGCACGGCAATGGAGGCCTCAGCGGCGATACCGGCATCTGCCTGTGAGGCACCACTTCCAGCAAAAAAGATTCTTTCCGTGACCAGGAAAACAATGATCAGTGAAAGAGAGGCTATAATAAACTTATTAATCTTTTTACCGGTTTGATCGGTGATGGACCGTTCTTCATCGACATCTTCACTTCTTTTCAGGCCTTCTGGTGTCATCTCAAAAGCCCATGCGAAGATCAGGGCAAAAGGAAAACCGATCAGAATGAGCACCGTTAAAAGGGTGACGGTCCATTCAGGCAGTGCCAGAATGGGGAAGACCGTATCAATGATCTGAATCACCAGCCAGGCAGTGATTGCATAGACCGTAGCCACCCTGACTACGTTTCGGCGCTTCAGTTCATTAAAAAACTTAGTGAATTGCATAGTTCTTAAAAATGCCTTTCAAAAGCCTTAATTAAGCAAAAAATCCGATGATATCCTCAGATAGCTTTGATATTTCTGAGTCTGCGGAGCTATTGTTTCCAGTTTTTTACCTGCAGAGCGATCAGAATGCCTATGACCACCTGCAGGATTTCGCCGATAGCATATAGCAGATATTCAGATACTGATCCCGAATCAAACAGCTACTGGCGGATTTTTCTAAAGAATGATTTCACGGGTCAGCAGTTGAATCATTTCTTATTTGTCTAATTCCATGTTGATGAGTTCTACAATCCCATCAATATCTTCAGTCATCTCTTCCAGCCTGCCTATGGTTTCCCTGAATGACACCTCCTTCCAGCGATGGATCCCTTCATAGACCAGGATGAGCTCTTTTAAATTTTCGTCAATACTTAAGAACTCCTTCATTGTGGTTTGTCTTTCAAGTCTGGCAGGCAGAGTTGTAGCGCCTATTAACGTGGATAATTTTTGAGTAACCCTATTTGCCCCATCATCAATGTCCTCAAAGCGAGTGATGGTAAGGTTTTGAAGTCGTTTCAGGTCAATCAGCCGGTTTCTGATCGTTGAGGGAATCAGCCTGATATCACCGCTGTTCTGAAGGGATTCAATCGTGCTTGTGTTGAAAGTTAAAGCATTGGAAATCAAAGTGAGTTGCGAAATCTGTTTGTACACCTGATCGGGGGTCAGAGCCGCTTCACTGCTGTACAAGCTGATATACATTTCATAATCTGACAGTTTTCTGCTTAAGTCGCCGATCGTTAGAGTGATAAACTCCCGATCACTTTTCAGGTCATCCAGAAGCTGTGAATAATATTCCTGAGTCTTGAGCTCTGAATTTCTCTTTTCATTCCAGTTATTCACCTGAAGTGCCAGCAGGATGCCGATCATTACAAGCAGGATCTCACCCACTGCATACAGGATGTAGGTACGGACTTTATTCTGTTCCATGAGGGTTTTTCGTATGTGACGGAAAAAGCGAAGCATTTAAAGATGGATGGCGTGCACTTAGTTAATGATCAGGATTTTCTCAATTTCGCTGTTCGCATCTAGCAGAAGATTTTTATAATACTCCAGCATTATGTGATAATTG
Organism: Rhodohalobacter mucosus; assembly: GCF_003150675.1. Classification (NCBI taxonomy): domain Bacteria; kingdom Pseudomonadati; phylum Balneolota; class Balneolia; order Balneolales; family Balneolaceae; genus Rhodohalobacter; species Rhodohalobacter mucosus. The sequence goes on from NZ_QGGB01000009.1 coordinate 17,119, forward strand.
TAAATATCATCCAGAAAGACCTGTAAATCCTCCCGACTCATGTCCGGCAGGTTACCCGTACGGCGAACCCTGGAATATTTTTTAGTATTGTAAAACCAGCGGACATCGTGCTCTTCTGCATTATCCATTAAACGTGCATAAATGGAATTATATAATCGGGTGGCTGCAGACATAAATTCTTTATTATTAAATCTGCTGATTTCGTTTCCGGAAACAGCCGACTCATAAGATCCAAAGATAGGATAAAATGTGCGGGGAGGGTTGAAGTATGCCATCACCAGCGAATCTAAGGCCTGCCGGTCGTTTTGATAGAGTTCAATCGCCCGATCTTCCAGTTGATCAAAGAGGGCTAACTTTTTTTCCGCAGACTCCACTATTAAGTTGATGTACTGCTGATCCTGAGACAGATCGTTTTTAACCCCGGTCATAAAGGTCTCTTCTGCTGCTGACTGTTTTCGTTCTTCATTCCAGTTATTTACCTGTAAAGCCAGCAGGATTCCTATCATAACCAGTGCTATTTCACCTGTTGCATACAACAAGTATTTGGAGATTGATCCGGATGAAATGAGTTTCTGTCGGATTTTTCTAAAGAATGGTTTCATGGCTCTGCGTCCGGGATGGTTCTATTTGTCTAACTCCACTTCTATTAACTCAAGTAAATCTGCGGTTCTCTCAAGGTACTCTCCGGCAAATGAAAGCTGAATGTTAGCCAGAAGGATCCTGAAATTAACCACATTGATCATCCTGGCCGCATTATCCAGATCGGACAGTTTGGTTTGGAGATGATCCAAAAACATCTGATTTGATTGCAGTTCGTAATCTACCTGATCAAATACCGGAAACCAATCCTTGGATGAATCGGTAAATAAATTGGGTTTAAGAAACGTGAGTTCGATCAATACATGGTTGACAAGCCCGTCCACCAGATCTGCATTGTTGTTTTGCGTATTGGTGGCAAAGGTTATGATCGATTGGTAGTAATTAACGATCTCACTCTTAAGTTCTTCATTTTGGATAAGGTCAATATTTCCTGTGTTTTCCAGCGTTTCGAAGGTAGTGATAACCGGAACATAGCCGGCCCGGGCAAACAGGTCATTCAATCTCTTCAGCAGCTCTGTATCAATCTCAAATCCGGAATGATCATCAAAATGCCTGAGTATATATACTCCGCCATCTACCCATATATTCTGTGCATCAATGTGTGATAGTAAATTTTGCTGCTCCAGTATCAGATCACTTCGAAGATTCTGAAGAATGATCTTTTCCTGTTGCGCATTGATCCTCTCTTCATTCCAGTTATTGATTTGCAGAGCAATCAGGATACCCACCACAACCAGCAGGATCTCGCCCAGGGCATAGAGTGTATATTTTCGAACTTTGTTCTGTTCCATAAGTGGTTTTCGGATATGTCGGAAGAAGCGAAGCATTTAGGGCTGGTTGGCTTGAGTGTCAGTATGCTTTAAAATGAGGTTAATAACATTCTCCAACCGGTGTAGCTTATCCAGATAATTGGTTATTCCCCAGGCCTGATTATCCATATGATTTTCAAATTCCAACTCCTGAAAAAGAAGATAATTCCGGGATTCGAATTTAGAACCCCCGTTCCCCATCAGAATTCCGTACTGGTCGATTTCTTTCATCGAGCCATTATTCGTTAAATACGGGAGGGTCAGGTTTTGGCTCATCTCATCCATCGTATCATATGCTTCTTCATTTTCCCCCAACGCACTATCCCAATCAAAAATTAACATGCGCAGGGAATCAGATGAGATCAGGCTCAGTTTGCCGGATGAGATTAACTCTGAAATAACAGACCGACTGGGACTATAATCAAAGTAATTAAGCGTAAGATAGATGAGACTGTCAGGATTATGTTGGATAATAACTTCCTCGGGTTCATTAATCAGGTCTAAAACCTCATTTGTAGCCCCGAGTAAAACCCGGTGATAGGATATTGTTGAATCGAGTTTCACCTGATTCATCCGGAACTCCTTTTGGAGGTCGTTAAGGATCAATGATTCGTTGATCTTATTGATTCGGTTTTCATTCCAGTTGTTCACCTGCAGGGCGATCAGGATCCCGATCACAACCAGCAGGATCTCACCGATAGCGTAGAGGAGGTATTTGGTAACTGACCCTGAGTCGATCAGTTTCTGGCGGATGCGTCGGAAAAGGGTAACCATGGATTAGTTTTGAGTGTTTAGTTTTAAGTTTTCGCCGAAGGCATGCCTATGGCAGAGTTGCGTGTTGGCTGGAAAAAACAAACCTTTAATCGTCCATCGTCCATCGTCCATCGTCCATCGTCCATCTTACAGCCCCTCACCGGGCTCCGGGGTGGGAATTCGCACCTGCACCTCATCCCTGTATGCGTACCATTCATTCAAAAGATCCCTGTACACATCAGGGTGAAGATCTTTTACATCGTTCTGTTCGCCCCGGTCATTCGAAAGATCATAAAGCTCAAAGTTGGCCTCGTCGAACGGCCTCTCAATGTTTACCAGTTTCCAGTTGCCCTTGCGGATTTGCACAAAACCGCGATGCTCCAGCGGAAACACATAATCATCCGTATGCACCGATTCCCTCTCGCCGGACAGAAGCGGCATCAGCGATGCCCCCCGAAGCGGGTAAACCTCACGACCGCCGTACGATTCGGGGTACTCAACTCCTGCGTACTCGTAAAACGTCGGAGCCAGATCCATCAGTGTTGTAAAGGCATGCACCACTTCTCCTTTCTGCCCCACACCGGGCCCTGAAATAACCAATGGCGTGTTCATGCCGCCCTGTGTTGTGTACCCCTTGAAGTATTTAAACGGTGAGGCACCGGCTTCTGCCCATTGCGGACCATAGGAGATAAAGGATTCCTCCATTCCCATCATAGAGTACTCTTCCGTGTAATGCTCTTTCAAAAAAGGACCGAAATAGGTGTGGTGATAGAAATCCTCAGCGGCAGCTCCGTTGTCGGAAAGGAAGAGGATGAGTGTGTTATCATATTCACCAATCTCTTTAAGGTGGTCGATCAACCTGCCAATGTTATGGTCCATATTGTCCACCATGCCTGCATACAATTCCATCTTCCGGGCTTCGGCTCGCTGTTCTTCGGCCGTGAGACTGTCCCAGGGCTCCACGCGCGGATGCAGTTCAGGTAATTCTTCATCTTCAGGTAAAAACCCAAGCTCTTTCATTCGGTTGAACCGCTTCAGGCGCAACGCCTCGTAGCCGTCATCATATTGCCCTTCATACTTTTTCCAGTACTCGGGATCTACCTGCAGCGGCCAGTGTGGGGTAGTGTAGGCCGCAAAGCTGAAAAAGGGCCGGTTACGCTCAGCGGCTTCATTGATATAGCTGATCAGCTTGTCGGTATAAAGATCGGTGGAGTAGGCTCCTTCGGGCCAGCCGGCTGAATCACCATTTTCCGTGTAAACGGAGACCGGCACGGTTGGAAAGATTCCGCGGTCGCTGTAGTGATTGCCGCCGCCATCCTGCAGGATAAAGGAGTAACCGAACCCTTTCCGGCTTGGATCATCTGCAGGCCGTTTGCCCAGATGCCATTTTCCGGCCATGCCGGTGGAGTACCCCGCATCTTTGAGCAGCTGCGGAACAGGTACAATGCGGTCGGAGAGATGCCCTTCATACCCGAAAACGCCGGTCCGCAAATCCTGGCTGCCCATCCCTGCTATGTGATTGTCGTTGCCCGACAGAAGCATCGCGCGGGTCACCGCACAAAAAGGGGCCGTATGAAACCCGCTGAACGTGATACCGTTTTCAATCAAAGCATCCAGGTTCGGGGTATCAATGTCGCCACCAAATGCACTCAGGTCGGTGTAGCCGAAATCATCGGCTACGATGAGCAGAATGTTGGGCTGTGAAGGCGTATTATCGGCTTTCTGCATCCGATTGCAGCCCGATACCAGGAACAGCAACAGGGTAAAAGTTGCAAAAAATTGATGTGTATATGTCATGGATTCTGATTTGAATTAGATGGACGCAAACCAGGCCGCAAAGGATTGCCACCAGGGAAGTCCGGTAAGGTCAAAAAAGATCGGTATTTCGATGACCAGGTAGAGGATTAAAAGCCCCGGAAAGACCCATCTGGCTTTGCTGTGATTACGATCAATAATGGACAGTGCAATCAGGGTCATATTAATCAAGCCGAATGTAATAAATTGCCCGCTGATAGCAATATCGGGCAGATATGAGTTGATCAGCCGGGCAAATACCGGATCTATGAAGGTAAATGACGTAGCCACCATCAATCGTGCATGGACGGGTTTGGTTTTGCGATACAGGATCGCAAAGGCGTATGTTACAGCAAACACGAAGGCCAGTGAGATCTGCAGGTAAAGAAGATAGGTCCTGATGGCATAGAAGCTCTCCGGAGCCGTGCTGATCTTGTTGTGCGCAAGCAGCAGGATGCTGATCAGAACCAATCCGGCAACGGGGTATGACATATTTCCAAGCAGCCGGTGCAGCTTTAGCTTTCTCTTTCTGATCAGGGCAGGCTGTATGATCAGCAGCGCAAACCAGATTATCGCCGTAGCCGCATGGAAATGCACGAAAAAGCCGCTATCCGAAAGCACGGCATAATAGGTTGGCCAGAATGCGATAAATGAAATCAGTAAAAGGCCGCTGATCCAAAGGCCGGATTTATTATAATCCAGTTTAATCCTTGCTGTTTTCATGGTTTTCGGATTGTGGTTTAACTGCTTTTTATAAAAATCTGCTGCTGTTCGTTGGTTTCGGCATCTGTGAAAGTTAATGTACATTTTACGGACCCGGACGGGAGCAGTTCAAAATACAGGTTTCGGTAATGACCCTCAGGAGTGCCCGGGTACGTAAATGTATTATTTCCTTTATACTCATATCGGGTCCCAAATACCTCGTTTTTCACCCAAAGCTTGTTCTCATTTTTGAAGAACACCATGGAAGAGCCGGGATTGGTTTCGTGAATATACTCACCGATCAGTTTATCGATGGATGCGGGTTCTGCTGAAAGAGTTTTAGCCATGTTTACAGGGAAATAAACCCTGGCTGTGCCATCCGATAACTCTTCAATGTCCAGAACCCTGCCGGTTGCATTTGCCGCCCACGTATCCGATTCAATGTACTTGTCACCCGTGAAATAAAGCTGTGTGACCAGCGGCTGATAGTCCTCCGTTGTGATCATCATATGAAAATGTGCAGGGCGAATCATACCGTTACCCACGTCATAGGGTACCGGCAGTACAGTAGTGAAAGAATATTCGCCATGATCATTGGTGAACGTTGTGCCCCGGTATCTGAAGTCATCCGAGGAGTTGTCATAGATGCCGTTATTATCACAGTGCCATAATTCTACCTTTGCATTTTTGTAAGGAGTGATACAGTCCTGATGCCTGACGGTACCCGAAAGCTCCACTGCTTTTCCACTCTCGCCCGCAATGATCAGATTATTCCGGACCGGGCTGTCGGGGCGATAAAAAGGCCCCAGTATGTCGGAGGTAGTTGCACAGTCGCCGATATAGTTTTTCCCGTTAAATCGTACAAACCCAAATGTGCTCACCGCGAATGCAGAGAAGGCTGATTTTTTAATAAATTCACGTCGTTTCATAGGTGTTGGATGGTTGATTGTATGGTTGTTTTTGCAGGATTGGTGAACCTGGTGTTTTTATTTATTACGGTAATCAAAGAGTAAATGTGTAGGTATACTTCAGAAGAAGCGTACGGTTATTGAGCAAAGGCAGAATCGGATTCAGGCGGTCCCGCTGAGTGTTTGTTGCTTCATTGAATACGATATACAAGTCATTTCCTTCGCGGGGATTGTAGCGAATTCTGATGTTGGACACGATCCCTTTTGCCTGGCTGTTGTATTGGGTAAATGCAGATACGGAGAACGTTGTATTCAGCATGTAGAGAGCCCGCAGTCTGGCTACGGTGGCGGTCAGCCGCTGATCACGATCGGGAAAAGTGATGTAGTTGACCTGCAAAAGCCCTGAAAGGCTCAGGCTGGAGGATACCCCCCATCTGGGCGACAAGCCGACGGTGTGCCTCCAGCCGTCGAAGAACGTGCCCGTGTATCCGCTGATAGTAGCTCCATAAAGTCTGGATGTGGAGGTTTCGTACGAGAAATTGCTGCCAAAAAATTCATAGGCTCCTGATGGAACGGATACATTATCCCCCAGACTGAAGCTGAACGGAATATCCTCATAGATATATTTCAGATCAATGTTCAGGGACTGGGATTTTTTTGTAGACAGATTGTAGCTTGGGCCGGCCTCTGCAGTCTCAGCAGAACCGGTCGCATTATTGATAAATAAGAAACCTTCCGTGCGCACCTGGTGACGGTTTATGACCGGGTGATCCTCCGGGATCCATCCAAATCCGATACTGCTGCCCAGACGGGTGAAATCGGACCTGTTCTGAAATCCAAGCCCCGGATTGTACAGTGCTCCCGAATAGGAGTAGTCGAGGTTGTATATAAAGCCTGAATAATCCCTGTTTTCCAGGTTTAATCGTATCCTGGAAGGCTGTGTTGAAAGCATATCCGAATTGCTGTCATCGTCAAAGGTCTGTGCCCATGCTGCGGTGAGATAGTTCTGGCTGAACAGTCTGAAAACACCGTCAAACCCGTATGCGATGTTTTGTGATCCATCAGTTCCCAGGAGTGACGTCATCATTCCGCCCACATAGGTATTTTCATTGATCACCTGCCTGCGGAGCCGCAGTACGCCATTGTTTCGGCTGCTGAGCTCACCTGCAGGCGCTGTCTGCATGGTCAGAAATCCGACATCCCAGGAGCCGGCCCGCCCCACAACGCGGGCGCCGCCATAAATCCGTGACGGTTCACCGTTCTGAATGCCAATTCGCCGGCTGTAGAAAAGCCTGTCCTGCTGGCCAAAACCGAAATCAAACGTGCTTGCGCGTTCAAGGAAAAAGAGGCGCTTTTCAGGAAAGAACAACGAAAAACGGGTCAGGTTTACCTGCTGATTGTCAGCCTCCACCTGGGCAAAGTCGGTATTCAGTGTAACATCGGCAGTCAGATTACTGGTCAGTCCGAATTTCACATCCAGTCCGGGTTCCAGTTCGGTTGTGTTCTCAATTTCGTATTCTGTTTCAGTTCCATTGAGCAGGTTTCTCTGGGTGATACCGCCCAGAAGGTAGGGGGCAACATAGAAGGGCTTTCGGCTATTCAGATTGTTAAAAGAAGCTTCTGCAAACTGAGAAGGCTTAAACGGGCTCCAAAACCCCCACTGATTGGAGATGTTCGGATAGGTGCTCCATTCTACTTTCCGTGAAACATAGCGAATCACCGTCATTCCCATTTTTACTTTTCCTTCATCATCCTGAAACCGGAGGCTGGATATGGGAATCCGCATCTCGGCCGACCAGCCTTCACCGTTCTGATTTACAGTTACGTCCCAAAACGTATTCCAGTCTGCATTGATGGGAAAAGAGCCCTGTGCATCGTTAAAGGTCTGATAGTCGGTCCTCAGACCGGAGGGCGTAACAAAAAAAGCGAGGGCATTTTCCTTGTCATTGAATGTATCCAGAAAAATACCGAACCAGTCGTTATCCAGCCCCAGGTCGTCCCTTCTTTTAGTCGGCGCCTGGATTTTGTCCGGTTCGCTGTCGGCCATGAAGCCGGCAACGTAGAGGTATTCTGCATCGTACATAATATAGGCGTCGGTTGCTTCACTGGCATCCACATTATTCTGGGGTGTATGCATGAGTAGCCGAAACTGCGCTGCTTTCGACCATGCGGCTTCTTCAATGACGCCATCGAGCGTGATTTCAGCATCGACAACTTCAGGTATGGTTATGGTTTGCCTTGCATAAGCAGATATTCGCGGAAATAATGAAAGAAACACACTGAATAGAAGTACTCTGAAAAAATTTGTTCTTACTACAGTGAAGTGATAGGTAAAATTGACTGATGTAATACCTTGTTTAGAATGAATGTTTGCAAAATTCAGTACTTCATCCGTCATGAGCAATAGGTGTTGTTAGGATTACCGGCAGTTTGGGTGCAGCTTTTTATTGCAGAGCATAGATCTTATAGGAAGGCTCGTATAAATTCAGGAATGCTGTTTATATGAGCTTTAGTGCATAATCTGTGAGATTTTGGATGTTGCTGATCAAGCACCGATATTTTTATTGCCGATCGGTAAACTGATTATAAATGCTGCTCCTCCGAGATCAGATTCAGCCAGTTCAAGTTTTCCATTATGGATTTCTGTAATAAAATTATAGCTCAGGCTTAAGCCCAGGCCGGTCCCCTCACCGGTTGGCTTGGTTGTAAAAAAGGGCTCAAAAATTTTCTCGCGAATGGTGCCCGATATTCCCGGTCCGTTATCTGAAATAACGATTTCGACATGTGTGTCGTTACTGCGGCTCAGCACATGGATTTCCGGTGTGTATTCACCGTTCAGGTTCTTCCGGTGTGTCCAGGTGGAGTCAATCGCATTTTCAAGGATATTCTGAAGTACCTGACCTATTTTTTGAGGGATTATGGATACAGGTGGAATAGAATGATCGAGCTCTGTGTGAATGACAACATCCAGGCCTGAGATTTGAGATTTCTTCCCATGATAGGCCAGTTCAGTAAACTTCTGAATAATCTGGTTCAGATCTGAATTTTCAAACTCACCCTTGCCTCCGCGTGAATGCTGCATCATGGATTTTACTATAGAGTCAGCCCGTTTTCCATGTTCATCTATCTTCTGGGTGTTAAACGATAGGCTCTTCAGAATGTATTCTATTTCATCCTGGTCACTATTTTCAATCGCGGTTTTTAACTCGTCAACAAGTTCTCTCGATATTTCGGAGAAATTATTTATAAAGTTTAGCGGGTTTTTGATTTCATGAGCTATACCGGTTGACAACCTGCCCAATGAGGCCATTTTTTCGGCCTGGATGAGACGCTTTTGGGTCGATTTCAGTTCATGATAGGCGATTTCAAGTTCACGTGCTTTTTCAAGTTCTGCAGCTTTTAGATCATTCTCGGCCTGAAGGGCTTTAGCCTGAGATTCAGCGGCATTGGATTTGGCAATAGCGGCTTCAGCCTTCAATTCGGTTTCCCGTATATAAGCTGCTTCCCTCTCCTTTTTGAGCAGGCGAGCACGCTGTACACGGTCAACACCGAATATGCCAAGGCCAATTACGGTAAAATAGATCAGGAACGCCCACCAGCTTAATGCCGCGGGAGGGTTTACCATAAACGTATAGGAGAGCGGTTCGGCCGAACGGACACCATTTTCGTTTACTGCAACGGCCTCGAAGGTATAGGCTTTTGGGAAAAAGTAAGCAGAGAGATTCGTGTAATTGATTCTTGTATCGGATTTTAAAGGAGACCACTCGTTGTAAAAACCAAGCAGCCGGGTCTGATACCGGATCTGCCTCTCATTGCTGAAACTGAGTGCTGCATACTCAAAAACAAATTCATTTTTTTCCCCCTCAATATTTTCTGATGTGAAATTGGTCAGCTTGAGTCCCGGTGGCATATCGTTTTTTATATCGGCGGCAGGGTTGTACCGGGAGATTCCTTTGGCGGTTCCAAAATAGAGGTTTCCATCTGAATCGAATTGAACAGATCCGTAATACCAAACTTCATTATCTACCAGTCCGTCAAGCCGGGTAACGGTATCCAATACCCTGCCTGACTGACTTTCAATTTCGGCAAGGCCCTGGTTGGTGCCGGCCCAGATATTGCCTGTAACAGGAGACTCAGCAAAACTGGTGACATTATTTGCGCTGAGCCCGTTGGCTGTTGTAATAAGCCGATTTATATTCTTTGTTTTGGCATCAACAACGGCCAATCCCACGGGAGTGCCTACCCACATAGATCCTGAATGCCAAAGCATTTTTTCAATCTGGTTCGATGGTGCACCTGTATCAGCAGACCACCACGGTTCAAAAAGTATGGTTGGCTGATCTGATCTCTCATTTTGAACCAGTGTTTCCAGCGTAAGAGGTTCAATACTCCGATAAATACCCCGATCTCTTGTGCCAACCCACAGAAATCCTTCATCGTCAAAAGCAGTGGAATGGAATATGGCCGGAGGCAAGCCGGATTCCATGTCCAGGGCATAAAGCTTGTCACCAATCACGCTGTAAACGGCCTGATAGGCAGGGAACCAGATACTTTCAATAGTCGCTTCTTCTCCAGGTTTCTCACGGATTAAAAGTTTATCTACGGCCAGAATACTGTTCGCCCGGTAAGACGACATCACTGATGGTGTGTCAAAAACAGAGATTTCATTGCTTGATACAGCCTCTTCAAGCGGGCTTGTACCCGGGAATGAGAGGCTGTTCAGGCCCCTGTTTGTTCCCATCCAGACCCTGCCGGACGGGTCATACGCCAGGCCGTTTACCCAGCTTCCGGATAGCCCGTCCTCGAGCTGGATATATTGCGAAGAAAAATTTTCATCGATACAGGCTACCCCTCCTTCAGAGGTGCCTGCCCAGATACGGCATGGATTGGATTGGTCTGATGATGGAAGAACGCTGTTTACGGATGCAGACGGAAGCACAGGTCTTTCACCGGCATAGGATATGGCGGTGAAGTTTTTAAACGCTTTGTAATTATATCTGAGTTTTGAAACCCCGCCGGACTGTGCAACCCAGATATTATTTTCCCGGTCTTCAATTACATTGTAGATAACCTCACTAAGAAGGCCATTGGCCCGGGTATAGGATGCGATTAATTGTCCTGTTACAGGGTCAATATTCTGTAATCCGGAGCCTTCTGAAGATATCCAGAGCGTGCCGTCTGAAGCCGAGGTGATGCCGGGAATATTGCTTGTGGAAATTGAGTTTGAAAAAATGAACTCAGGCTCTTCAGGGTCTTCATTCAATTTCCAAACACTTCCAGACTGTTCTCCACCCCAAAGGGTTCCATCCGGACTTTCAAAAAGGGAGTTAATGTTTAATGGTGAACCCGTTGAGTAAATATCGGTAACTTCGCCGTCGCGGATTTTTAATAATTCCCCGCCCAGTATAGCTGCCCATACGGAACCGTCACTTCTTGCAACAAGTGAACGGACCGCAAGGTTTTGATCGGAATGATTCCCTGTTGTCGATATGGTATCCGATACCACACGTTCTGAAGAGGCAAATTGATAACGTATCAATCCCAGGCTTTCCGTACCCACCCAAATGGCCCCGTCATTATCAGAAGTAAGCCGGTTGTGGTTTACAGCAACATTCACCAGCTCTGTATCACCTATTTTCCGGGTGAAATGGACTTTTTCTCCGGTTTCATAGCTTCCTATCGGCTTTTCAGTTACCACGATTCCCGCATTGGAACTTACCCAGAGCCTGCCGGCGGGATCCTCTGTAATGTCCCATGCATATAAATCGGCGAGACCATCATCCAATCCATACGTTTCCAGGCTTACTCCGTCGTAACGGGCAACACCCGATGAATAAATAGCAAACCAGATATAGCCCTGGCTATCCTGGTAAACCTGCGTTACCTCAGCAGATGGGAGCGGATTTAACTCATTTCCCGGAGTATAATGTGTAAACGGAAGTACCTGCCCTTCCGCCACATTAGGCAATAGGAATAGAAATGCTGCGATGAAAAGCAGGAGTTGTTTCATGAATACTTCAGACCTTCGGCTGCATTCAGGGTTAATTCGTTCCTACTCCGCCCCCTCCGGTTCCGGATCTGTTAAATGATGAAAGGAGATTTACGGTATCCTCGGTGCTCGATAGCGATGCGACGGAAGTGATCTTCAAAATTTCCGATACGCTGTTCGGCCTTAAGATACCGTCTTCGGGTGAAGTGAAAAGTTCTGCTGCAACGGATTCGCCAAAAGCTATAAGCGCAAGGTCAAAGTCAGGATTGCCCGACCCCCTGCCACTCACAATATTCAATTCAGCTGTAAGCAGCTCAATCAGTAAGCGGTTGTCTATGGAATTTTCAGGCAAATTCAATATATCAAACGCTGCCTGAAAACGGTTCGCACCAAACTGAAAGGGTTTTTCAAGCAGAAGATTTTCTATCTCGATCAGATAACTGAACAATTCTTCTGATGAAATTTCCATGGCAGGAATATCCCGCCCTGTGTTGCCTCTGCCGGGGACTCGAACCGAATTTCTGGCCAGAAGCATCTGTTTTCTCCAAAATTCAGGACTTTTTGTATCAAGCAAAATGGTTTCATCCTCAAATTGCTCAATCATTTTCTCAATCTGTGGTGAAAAACCGAAATTGATATCGGATATGTTCTCACTGCTAATGGTAACGGTGGTGACAATCGGAGTGGTGGGCGTGTAGTTGGTAAAGAGCCCTTCGTTAAAATCATCCGGATCATCCGTCATTTCCAGTACTTCAATTGTGTATTCGGTATCAGTTTCACCCGTGTATACGGCGAATGAATAATCTCCGGTTGAAGATGTAGTCTGGCCGATTCTATTTCCGTGAGAGTCGGTAATTGAAACCGTGACATTTTGAGCTCCCGACTCCAGTGTATTTTTAACCTTATCCTCATTCGCATCGATGAAAACATTACCGGAAATGGTATAAAATCCTTCACAGAATTCAGTATCGGGATTATCACAGGTAAGAAATCCTCCATTCTGGCTGCTGTCGTCCGTTCTGGCGTATACCAGATAGGGCGCGTTTTCCGAATAAGTATAGCTTGTGTAGTTTGATCTTACATGGTTAACAATCGATTTTACCTTTTCAATACTGAAATTGGGCTGGCCGTCGGTCATCATATCGGATGGCATTCTTCCATCTGCCAACACCTGATCCAGATCAAATTTGGGATTTTCTATCAATGACCACAGAGATACCTGGATTTCACGGTATGTCAGAGTCGGGTCTTCACGTTGCAGTTTGTTTTTTATGGACATCAGGTAGTTTACCGGTTTCCACTCTTCACTTCCGTAGGTGGAGAATGCTTCAATCCCGACATGTGTATCTCCATTGGATTGAATCGGTTTTTGCCACTCCATGCACCAGCCCTCTGTTAAACCCTCACTAACTGTAGAATTTCCGCTTACGTTGCTGATGTCGAATGCGAAATAACTGTCCATACCCGCTGAGGTTCCTCTCCGAATGGTAATGGTTGTATTGTTCGCTCCTTCAATCGCCTCAAGTTCAAGATATGGTGCTATAGACTCCTCAAATCCTGCATCTACAGAGCTCTCACAGGCTGTAATAAATATTGTTGCAGATATGATGAGTGCCATAAATGCAAAGATTCCCCTCACTTTCATAGATATAATCCCCGTTTTTTACCCCTTAATTATTAGTTGATAACCCCTTATTCACTCAAATTCCGAAAGGCAATTTACTGATGAGTGACACAGATGACCAATATATAAAATAAAGCCAAAAAAGAAACGGCTACCCGTTGATTGTGAATGAGTTTATTGCCATTCACCGGAGGCAGGCTTTGCGCGGCAGTCAATTGAGAAATTTATTAATAGCCTTAAAAGAAGTTTTAAAAGTCCCGATTCAATCTCTGTTCCTGGTGAAGACCTTCCAGGATGCAGCAGAATTGCATATCGGGTTAATGGCTTTGGTAAGCAATACATCCGGCAGGGTACAGTAAACGTAGAACACATTAAAATACAATTACCGGATGCCTGAGGCAGGCCGGGATGCTGCCTGTTCCTGTAGATTTTGATTCCGGGAAAACTATCGGCTGAGGGAAGAAATACTCTGCGTATCCCAAACGATTTCAGTTCCCTCGTAGGCGTCTTTAAGGTGCAGCGGCCGCGGAAAGGTAATCACAAATGCATCATCAAATCTGTTTACTGCAATCCTGTGAACAACAGCGGCATCCTCAAACCGGTAAAATGTGCCGATCAGGACTTCATGATAGTTGCCACGCCTGATCACAAACACGCTTTCATCAGGATTTTCCACCGCTTCCCTGATAAGATCATGAAATTGCTCTTTCACCCTGAACGCTGACTGCTCACTTCTGGAGGCGAATACCTGAACATAGTGGCCGGCCGGAACCTGGTTTCGCAATCCGCGCTCTAGCGCAATGGCATCTTCTGAAGGTCTGTTTTCCAGCTGTGTAACCCGCTGATCCAGCCCGTTGATCCGTTCTTCAAGGTAAAGAGCGAACGCTTGCTGTTCATTCAATCGCTGTTCAAAGGATTGGTCGTTTTCAGCGAATGAGGCTTCGAGCGCTTCCAGTTTTCTGCGCTGTGCTTCAATCTCTTCATTGGCGGCAAAGAACTGTTCGCTTTGCATCAGAAAGTGTTCGTATTCCGCATCGGTCAGGAATTTGACGGGTGGAGCAAGCCGCAAGGGTTTGGAATCACGGCTTCCCAGCTTGATGCGGATTCCAGCGGTAACCATCCCAACCTGGTCGAATGGGAAACCCTGATTCATGTTGTCGAGCTTATTATTCGACAGCTTGACTTCGTACTGTGAGAAGAGCTCAAATCTGTGGTGCAAGCGGGCCGACAGCCCGAGACCGCCCAGGAGTGCCGATTCGTTTCCCGATATCCGCGTATCATCCAGCCGGTATTGAAAAAAATCATGTTCCAGGCCCAGAATCAGGTAAGGGTTCAGCCACTCGGAAGCCCGGTTCCGCCGGAAGATACGATTGAAATTAAGTATGTTTTTGAAAACTACCGAGTGAATCCTGGTATTGAACCCGCCATCTTCCAGTCCTTCAACTGAATTAAAGCGATATCCGAAGCCGGTAGTCCAGAGTGGTGAGATAGCATATTGAATATCGGCGCCGAAATTGTTGCTGGGCTGCGTGAACAGGTTGTAGTTGCTGCCAAATACGCGATTCACGTCTTCCGGGTAGCCAAGCGTAACGCCTCCCTGCAGCGAAATGCTGAACCGGCTGTAATCGGAACTGTATTGTGCTCCTGAAATTGCCGGAATTAGCAGAAATGAACATACCGCAAAAACGGCGGCCAGCGCTTTGTCTGTACTATACTTTTTTACCATCTTGTAGTGTCTCTCGGGCCGGTTATCTTGTGCCGGCAGTTAACTGTATCTCTGTGGCCTTTTGGCCGCTGAACCTGGTTTCTCTGTCAATAGTCTACCTTAAAGTACTCAAAAGCGGACAAAATCCACATTTGGAGTTTCTAATTTCGATCTGTCAGATAGGAGGGTTTGTATGAATAAGCCGATGAAAAATATCCGGGCATATACCGGAAAACAGCTTCACTGCAAAGGATGGCACCAGGAAGCAGCTCTCAGAATGCTCATGAACAATCTGGACCCTGATGTGGCAGAGCGTCCGGAAGAGCTGATTGTATACGGAGGCGGCGGCAAGGCGGCAAGGAACTGGGAGTGCTACCACCGAATAACAGAAACGCTTAAACGCCTTGAGAATGACGAAACGCTCCTGATCCAGAGCGGGAAACCGGTTGGTGTTTTTCGCACTCACGAAGAGGCACCGCGGGTTTTGATTGCCAATGCACACCTGGTGCCGCGCTGGGCAACGTGGGAGGAGTTCAGGAAGCTGGATAAAATGGGCCTCACCATGTATGGCCAAATGACGGCCGGATCGTGGATCTACATCGGTTCGCAGGGCATTGTGCAGGGTACCTATGAAACCTTTGCAGAGTGCGCGCGACAGCATTTTGACGGTTCATTGAGGGGGAAGCTGGTGGTTTCTGCCGGCCTGGGCGGTATGGGGGGTGCACAGCCGCTGGCGGCCACGATGAACGGAGCCGCATTCCTGGGAATCGAGGTGGATGAGTCTCGCATCGATATGCGGATCAATACCGGGTACTGTGATGTGAAATGCACAAGCCTGGATGAGGCGATTGAGAAGGTGGTTGAGGCGAAGGAAAAGGGTGAAGCCCTGTCTGTCGGTCTGCTCGGAAACGTAGCAGAGGTTCTGCCTGAATTGATGGAGAGGGAAGTCATACCCGATGTTCTCACCGACCAGACATCGGCCCACGACCTGCGTCTGGGGTATATCCCGGCCGGTTATTCGTTGCAGGAGGCAGCTGAAAAGCGCGAAAATGATCCGGAAGGTTATGAAAGTGACGTGCTCGACTCGATGGAGGTTCACGTTCGAACCATGCTCAAAATGCAGGAAAAGGGTGCTGTTACTTTTGATTATGGCAATAATCTGCGCGGACAGGTAGCCGACCGGCGCGGGATGCAAGAGGCGTTCGATTTTCCGGGATTTGTGCCGGCTTATATTCGGCCGCTGTTTTGCAGGGGCTCAGGACCATTTCGCTGGGCTGCCTTATCGGGCGACCCGGAGGATATCGCCGTTACCGATAAGGCCATTCTCGAAACTTTCCCGGAGAAAGAAGCTCTCAGGCGATGGATACGCCAGGCTCAGGAGAAAATTCATTTTCAGGGCCTTCCGGCGCGTATTTGCTGGCTGGAGTATGGCGAGCGTGCCGAAATGGGCCTCAGGTTCAATTGGCTTGTGAAAAAAGGAAAAGTAAAAGCTCCCATTGTCATCGGTCGCGACCATCTTGACACAGGATCCGTAGCGTCACCAAACCGCGAAACGGAAGCAATGAAAGACGGCTCCGACGCTATTGCCGACTGGCCGCTTCTGAACGCCATGCTCAATACCGCAAGCGGAGCCAGCTGGGTGAGCCTGCACCACGGCGGCGGTGTGGGTATCGGCTACAGTATTCACGCCGGGATGGTCTGCGTGGCTGATGGTACCGATATGGCCGGACGCCGGCTGGAACGGGTACTGACCAACGACCCGGGGACAGGTGTGATGAGGCATGCTGATGCGGGATATGAACTTGCCGGACAGGTGGCGCGGGAGAGGGGTGTCGATCTGCCTATGAAAGAGGATAAATAATTTCAGTACTATTTAAGAGCACGTTGAAGAGTGTCCCTCACGACCTCCGGGATGGACTCTTCCCCTTTCCCATAGGGATCCCTACGGGAAAGGGGGACTTTTTCGGTTCAATTCCGTATCTCGAACTGTCATCACATAACCTTTTTGCCGGATTTTCGTATGATCCATCCGGCAAACCTGCCCAAAACATAAAAAACCGCCCTCAAAACGGATTAACCATGGATATCATACTTGTCATCATTGGCGCTGTTCTGATCCTGTTCGGAATAGCCGGGGCATTTTTGCCGGTCGTACCGGGACTGCCTTTTAGCTATCTGGGACTTCTGGTCCTTCAGTTTTCGTCAGCCCATCCTTTTGGCGTGATGTTTTTTGTTTACTGGGCATTGGTGGTCGTGGTTGTTATGAGCCTGGAAAATATCATGCCTGCAGTGGGTGCCAGGCGGTTTGGCGGCTCCAGGGAGGGGATTATCGGATGTCTGGCCGGTGCAGTGGTCGGGCTTTTCTTTTTCCCGCCTTTTGGTATCGTTATCGGACCGATTGTAGGCGCCTTCCTGGGAGAGCTCACAACCGGCAAGACCTCTAATATGGCGCTGCAGTCAGCAATAGGTTCATTTATCGGCTTTTTTGTAGGTACGGTAATCAAGGTGGTTACCGCACTTATTATGGCCTGGTATTTCTTCACGAACCTCCCCTGACCGAGCACTGAAACATAAACATGGTATGTCTGATGGAAACGGGGTGTGAATCTGTCCCTAACCGTGATGCTTAAATGTGCACCGTGCGGAGGTTGAACAGACATACCATGTCTTGTACTTTTACAGGCAGGTCAGTTTTTTGCCATCTCGCTTGCCATGATGAAGAGCGGCTGATTTTCAAAGCTGTTATAGAATGGCCGCAGACGTTCCGTATTGTAGTGTTTCTCCACATTGACCACTTTATTCCGGCTGGTCACAATTTCAATCGGAATATTGCTGTATCGTCCGTTGCTCAGTACCACGAGGCGTCCGTATACACCGGCCAGGATAAGGTCGAGAGCCAGGTTTCCAAACGCCATAGGCACGATCGAGTCAATGGCGTCGGGATCACCTCCACGCACCATGTAGCCCAGTTTCTGGTTTACGATACGAATCTCATGACCATTGTTGAATTTCGGTGAAAGGCGCTGCAGCTCTTCAGACACCAGATCACCGATACCGCCCAGTTTTTTATGGCCATAGGCATCCGTTTTGCTGTTTTCAAAGATCATTTCACCCCCGTCAAACATGGCGCCTTCCGATACAAGCACCATGGAGTACTTACTCGGATTCTGGTTTCGGTCTTCAGTGAGCACCTCCGTAAGGTGTTCCATATCAAACTTGTACTCAGGTATAACGCATCTGTGTGCGGCTCCGGCCATCGTTGGCAGCATTGCGGTGAAGCCGGCGTATCGTCCGAATACTTCCATAACCAAAAACCGTTCGTGCGATCCTGCGGGAGTGCGGAGGATGTTGGCAAGGTGAATGGTACGTGTTACGCAGGTACTGAATCCGATACAGTAGTCGGTGCCTGGCACATCATTATCCATGGTTTTGGGGATGGCAACAACATTGGCTCCCTCTTCATGAAGGCGAACAGCATAACTCAATGTGTCGTCACCGCCGATGGGTATCAGCGTGTCGATGCCGAGGAATTCAAGATTTTTCAGAACGTCCGGTGTCAGGTCGTTCACTTCATCGGAATAAGAATCCTTCAGATGATCGGGCACATTATCTTTTCTCACCCGGCTTGGATTGGTTCGCGAGGTATGCAGAAAGGTGCCTCCTGTACGGCCCGCTTTATTAACGATATCAGTGTTCAGTTCTATATAATTCAGGCTGTTGTCAGCATTCTTGTCGCGGATGATATCAATCATACCGCCCCAGCCCCGGCGAATGCCGATAACTTTGTATCCTTCACGAATCGCACGTATGGTGACTGCCCGAATTGCGGGATTTAATCCCGGTACGTCTCCGCCGCCTGTTAAAATTCCTATTACACCTTTTTTGGTATTTACATTAGCCATAAGATTAATCGATTTAAGTGTTAATAAATAGTTAGCAGCGGCAGCAACCGGTACATGCCCGGGCGGTAATCCGGGTCAGTTAAGATAAAGGAATACGTGTTTTTTACTATCAAAGTAATTAAAGCGGGAAGAGATTAAATTACAAGTCCGGAATTGGACTAATCGGTATTGTCTGCAGGAAAATGAATTTTTTACATGACCCTTTTTGATTCGACGCCCGGCAATTAAGGAGTGCATTGCTATCGCATTCCACATTATATACTTTTGATTATAGTGAATCACATTTACACCATGCCGTAAATCACTTGCGGACAAACGTTTCAACCAAATATATCCATGGATATCAGGGTTCATATCAGATCGCTCTACAAGGATTTGTCAGCATCGGTTGGGTACCTCAGAGAGAATTCCGAAAAAGTGAGGGATTCAAGAACCGTGGTGGAAAAAGCCCTTGAAGACGGCAATACCTACTATGGTATCAATACGGGGTTCGGAGCGTTGGCAGGTAAACGGGTAAATGGCGAGGATCTGAAACAGCTTCAGCGGAATCTGCTGCTTTCTCATTCGGTTGGGGTTGGCAACCCTGTTCCAAAGGAGATTAGCCGCCTGATGCTTCAGCTTAAGGTGCATGCCCTCTCTCTGGGTTATTCGGGAATCTCCGGAAAAACTTTTAACCGCCTGCTTCAACTCCTGGAACATGACTTAATCCCTGTAATCCCTGAAAAAGGCAGCGTAGGTGCATCCGGCGATCTTGCGCCTCTGGCCCATATGTCGCTGCCCCTGATCGGACTCGGGGAGTTCTGGACCACAGATGGTTCGGGTACCGAACATGCGGAAACGGTTCTGGCCCGGTACGGACTGGATCCCGTGGAGCTTCAGCCAAAGGACGGTCTTTCACTCATCAACGGCACCCAGCTGATGAGCGCATATGGTGCGTATGTCGCGGAGAAGTCTTTTCACCTGCTCAAAATGGCGGACCTTGTCGCGGCGATGAGTCTTGAAGCGCTCCAGGGTAGTATTACTCCTTTCGATCAGCGCATACATGACGTTCGTCCGCATCCGGGGCAAAAAATTGTAGCTGAAAATGTACGCAGCCTGCTTCTGAAGAGTGAGATCCTGGAGTCTCACCGCCATTGCGGAAAGGTGCAGGATCCGTACTGCCTGAGGTGCATACCGCAGGTACACGGCGCCAGTCGTGATGCCATTGATTATGCAGCTGAGGTAATAGAGAGGGAAATCAATTCCGTAACGGACAATCCGCTGATTTTTCCGGACGGAGATATTCTGAGCGGCGGTAATTTTCACGGTCAGCCCCTGGCGCTGGTACTCGACTTTGCAAAGATTGCACTTGCTGAAATTGCAAGTATTTCCGAACGACGGACCTATTTGCTTCTGGAGGGGCACGATGGGCTTCCGGAGCTGCTGATGCAGGAAACGGGTATCAACAGCGGATTCATGATTCCACAATACACCGCGGCTGCTCTCGTATCCGAAAATAAGGTGCTGTGCCATCCCTCATCCGTAGATTCCATACCCACCAGCCTGGGCCAGGAAGACCACGTGAGTATGGGCAGCATCAGTGCCATCCACCTGCTAAGGGTATTTGAAAATCTGGAGCAGGTTCTGGGTATAGAACTTTTTACGGCTTCACAGGCCCTCGATTTCAGGAAGCCGCTCAGGCCCGGCCGGGGCGTTGAAATTGCCCATAACTACATCCGGCAGCAGATCCCTCATGCCGTAAAAGACCAATATTTCAGAGACGATATCAGCAAGGCAGTGGCTGAGATCAGAAGATCCGAAATTATTGAGATGATGGACCGTGAACATATAGCATTGAATTAAACGACGACTCTTTTAATCTGAACCATGCCGGTACTTAAAAATATCTCTACTCTGTATAGTTGCAGCTTAATGGGAAAGCAGGCTGATATACATCCACTTCACCGTGCCGCACTTGTTTGGAATGACTCACGGATTGAATGGGTCGGGGAAGAGAGCGACCTTCCTGCAGAGTACAGTTCGTCAAATGAGGTAATCGATGCGGGCGGAAACATTGTGATACCGGGGCTGATCGACTGCCACACTCACCTCTGTTTTGGAGGGTGGCGTGCAGATGAGTATGAGAAACGGCTGAGCGGGGTGTCGTATCTGGAGATAGCTAAAGCGGGAGGCGGTATCCTCTCTACGGTTAAAGAGACAAGGCATGCGACAGAAGATGAACTCTATATAAAAGCATCCGCCATGCTTGATGAAATGATCGAGAGCGGCGTAACGTCTGTAGAGTGCAAAAGCGGGTACGGGCTTTCAACAGAAGAGGAGCTTAAGCAGCTCCGGGTTTACAGACGCCTTGCAGAGGAAAAATCTGTGTCGATTGTTTCTACCTTTCTGGGAGCGCACACGATACCTCCCGAGTACAGGGATGACAGAAAAGCCTATGTAGACCTGCTCATCAATGAAATGATTCCCGCAGTGGCCGGTCAAAAACTGGCTGCATTTTGTGACATCTTTGTTGAAGATTCAGCATTCACAATCCCCGAAGCGAGGAGAATACTTGAAAACGCAAAAAGCGCAGGACTGAAGCTGAAAGTTCATGCCGATCAGCTTACAACAGGCGGAGGAGCGGAGCTTGCAGCCGACCTGGGTGCAGTTAGTGCCGACCACCTCGAACGGGTATCCGATAAGGGGATCCGCAGAATGCAGGAGGCGGATGTGGTGGCCGTATCCCTTCCCATCGCTTCACTCTACACCTGGCAGCCATACCTGAATTGCCGCCGATTGGCAGATGCGGGTGTTGCCGTGGCTGTTGCAACTGACTTCAATCCCGGTTCAGCACCCTGCTACGATCTGCCCCTTGCCATGATGCTGGCCTGCAACCATGGGCGCCTCACACCGGCAGAGTCGCTGAAGGGAGCAACTATTTATGCAGCAAAGGCAATCGGCCTGGAAAGCATTACCGGTTCGCTGGAAACCGGAAAACGAGCCGACTTCAATATTCTGGCTGCTCCGGACATCAATCACTGGATCTATCATTTCAAACGTAAGCCTCCTATTCGTACCTTTGCATCCGGAACTGAGATTAAAAGAACGTAAAAATCTATCCCGTTGGCTGAAACAATTTTCTGGTTTATTGCAGGGCTGGCTGCGCTGATCAGCGGTGCCGAGTTTGTCGTGAGAGCAGCTTCGAGGCTGGCCGGGTTCTTTGGCGTGTCACGGCTCGTGATTGGCCTAACCATTGTGGCATTCGGAACCAGCGCCCCGGAGCTGGCTATCAGCCTGAAGGCAGGGCTTGTTGGGCAAACCGACCTGATGATGGGAAATATTGTAGGCAGCAACATCACAAATATTCTGCTCATCTTAGGCATTACGGCGCTGGTAATGCCCCTTAAGGTACATACCAGCCTGATACGGTTTGACGTGCCGGTAATGATTGGCATCTCCATCCTGCTTTTCTTTTTTGCACTGAGCGGCGCAATCACGCTGGCGGAAAGCGGAGTTCTGGCATTTCTGCTGCTGGTTTACCTGCTGTACCTTGGATTCCAGGGAAAAAATCCATCGGTACCCTCTGATGCCGAAAAACAGAAAAGGACGCCCGTACTGATTTTGCTGTACCTGATATTGGGAGTAGCCGGTCTTATTCTGCTGATAAATGGAGCCGGCTGGCTGGTGGAAAGCGCTGTTGTTCTGGCGGAAATGGCTGGTGTAAGTGAATTGGTGATCGGCCTCACCATAGTGGCATTGGGTACCTCTCTTCCCGAGGTTGTCACCTCATTGGTCGCGGCGGTAAA
Organism: Rhodohalobacter mucosus; assembly: GCF_003150675.1. Taxonomy (NCBI): domain Bacteria; kingdom Pseudomonadati; phylum Balneolota; class Balneolia; order Balneolales; family Balneolaceae; genus Rhodohalobacter; species Rhodohalobacter mucosus. The sequence goes on from NZ_QGGB01000009.1 coordinate 39,690, forward strand.
GGGTGAAAGGGATATCGCGGTTGGGAGCGTAATCGGCAGCAATATACTGAATATTCTGGCTGTACTGGGAGTATCGGGGCTCTTTATCCCTGAGATCAACGTACAGCCTTCCCTGATCAGTTTCGACCTGTGGATTATGCTGGCAGTTAGCTTTGCCTGTTTGCCGATCTTTTTTACTGGGAACAAAATTGCACGGTGGGAGGGTGTTGTCTTCCTTGGGTACTACATTGCCTATATGATCTATCTTTTTCTCTCTTCGGCTCAGCACGACGCGCTCGACACCTACAACAGCGTGATGCTCTATTTTGTAATCCCGCTTACCGTGATGACGGTTGTGGTGATTTTGGCTTATGAGTTTAAAAAACGGTGGCGGTTCAGGCATTTCAGAGGCTTTGGCGCTGCCAGGAAGGATGAAACAAATGGCAACGAGTGATCTGCGAATCAACGAAGTAATCGGTACGAATACCTCAGGGGCTGAGAAAGCTTCACTGATTGGGTTCCCCTCTGACAAAGGTGTGCGTATCAACGGTGGCAGGACCGGAGCAGCCAAAGCCCCGGAACAAATATTCAACAGGCTCATGCAGCTCACCCTGCACCCTCAACATAATGAGTTACACACCGTCCTCCTGCGGCATGTCTCACATCCGCATATGCTTCACTGCACCGGCAATGTTGCGGCGGATCAGCAAAATCTGGGAATGACGGTTGCTGAATCGCTGAAAAACGGATCGGTTCCGGTCATTATGGGAGGCGGACATGAAACGGCGTTTGGGCACTACCTGGGCTATTCAGAGACAAACAAACCGGTCCACATTCTGAATATCGATGCACACACCGATGTAAGGCCCCTGAAGGAGGGGCGGCCCCACTCCGGTTCTCCCTTCATGCAGGCGATAGAAGACCAGTCCGGGTGCTGCAGGTCCTATACCGTAATGGGGTTGCAGCCTTCCTCCGTAGCACGGGACCATCTTTCGTACGTGAACGAGAATGGAAAGGCGGTACTGGCTGATGACCTGAAAATGAAAACGGTTCAGGACTATTTCAGTGATCTGAGAAGCAATTCAGATTCTGACCCTGTTATGCTGACAATGGATATGGATGCAGTGGATCAGTCGCAGGCACCGGGCGTCAGTGCACCAAATGCGTCCGGAATCGACAGCGGCTTCTGGCTTGAGATTGCATTCTATTGCGGCCGGCAAGGGAACGTCGCTTCATTCGACCTTTGTGAAGTAAACCCTGCATTTGACCGGGATGATCAAACGATCCGTCTAGCCGCACTGACGGTGTGGTATTTCCTGCTTGGCCTTGCCCTTAGATAATAGCCCATGAGAGTCATCGGATGAGTTTATTCCGAACAGGCCGGGAGTCTGAAGAATAGGATGAATATCGTGGTGACTCATCCGATGACTTTTATGGTGCGTGTCGCCACTGAGGATTGTATTATTTAAAATTGATCTTAGAGTTTAATTGATTAGGTTAAATTAATAGAGATCAATTACTAGAGGGAAGAGCCATGGAAAAAAGGTATCCTCATAAAAGCACTCACTCTTTTTTAGCCATTCTCATTTCTACGCTTGTGTTTTTTGCTTTCAGTTCGGTAGATGGATCTGATCAATTCGATCGCCTGAAAACAGGTCATTCTGGCTTTGAGCAGCCACTGGATACAACCATGACCGAATCTCCGATGTCAGGTAAAGAGCTCTACGTACAAGCCTGTTCAAACTGTCATGGAATGGACGGAAAGGGAGGGTCAGTCAAACAGCTCGGCCTTCAAACACCTCCTGCTGATTTTACGGACTGTAATTTCGCGAACCGTGAACCTGATGGTGATTGGATTGCCGTTGCGCATCAGGGAGGGCCGGTTAGAGGGTTCTCTACAGAAATGCCTGCATTTGGAGAAGCTCTGTCGGTCGGTGAGCTCCAAAAAATCATGGATCACGTGCGTACGTTTTGCACAAATAAAAACTGGCCGCGTGGTGAACTCAACTTGCCAAGGGCATTGGTCACTGAAAAGGCATATCCGGAGGACGAAGTCGTAGTTTCGTCATTTATTGATGTGGAAAACGAGGGTGCGGTTATCAATGAAATTGTCTATGAACAACGCTTTGGTATGAGGAATCAGATAGAAATTGTTCTCCCGTTCGGTTACAGCCAAATGCCCGGCGGTGGTTGGAATGGCGGACATCTGGGAGATCTGGCGGTTGGTGTAAAGCGTGTTTTTTATCACAATTACAATAGCGGTACAATCTTCAGTTTAACCGGTGAAGTAATTGTACCTACGGGCGATTCTGCAACCGCATTTGGAAAGGGTACAACAGTTTTAGAACCGTTTGCCTCCTTTGGTCAACTATTGCCGGCCGGTGGTTTCTTACATGTTCAGACAGGCCTCGAATATCCTATGCTGCAGGATAAAGCTGGAAATGAAGCTTTTTGGCGAGCTGCCCTCGGTAAAAGCATTAATCCGGATCCCTGGGGGAGAACATGGTCACCTATGGTTGAGATGCTTGGATCCAAAGAGCTGGAATCCGGAACCCGGGTTCACTGGGATCTTGTGCCCCAGATGCAGATAACTCTTAATAAACGTCAACATGTTATGCTGAATGTAGGATACAGGATACCCGTGGATGATGCCGGCAGAGATTCTCAAATCATGATATATGTTTTATGGGATTGGTTTGATGGCGGTTTTTTTGAAGGATGGTAATGCAGATTGGATTCAATATGTATCGTTAATTTTCAATGAATGGGAGAACATGATGTATAAACATCTGATGATCATTATATCACTTCCAATTTTGACGATGGTTTTAGGAATTAGTATTAATAACTATCGTGCAGAAAAAACGGAGTCTGTACCTCTCATTCACGGAATGGAAGCTGACACGGCTAAAAAGATGCTTTTTTCGACTGCATCGAACTGTATGAACTGCCATAACAATCTGGTTACGCCATCCGGAGAAAATATTTCATTTGGTATCGATTGGCGTAAAAGTATGATGGCCAATTCAGCTCGTGATCCCTATTGGCATGCGGCTGTTCGAAGGGAAGTGATGGATCATCCTGAATCAAAAGCTGCCATCGAAAATGAATGCTCAACCTGCCATATGCCGATGGCTCACTTCCAGGCAAAGAGCCAGGGGCAAATGAGCCGTGTTTTTGCCAATCTCCCGGTTAATAAGGCTTTGACTCAACAAAACAGACTTGCGGCAGATGGAGTGTCTTGTACCACATGCCATCAAATAAAAAGTGATAATTTTGGTGAAAGGGAAAGCTTTGTTGGCGGATTTGTAATTGATACTGATAAACCGATGGGCCAGAGGGAAATTTATGGCCCATATGCCGTCGATCAGGGACGCTCAAAAATTATGCACTCTTCATCGGGCTTTTTGCAGGTTGAATCAAAACATCTCATAGAATCTGAGCTATGCGCAACCTGCCATACGCTTTATACCCACACATTGGGACCTGACGGTGAAGTGATCGGTGAACTCCCTGAACAGGTACCCTACCTTGAATGGAAACACAGCAGTTTTGTGAATGATCAGAGCTGTCAGTCCTGCCATATGCCGGAAGTAAAGGAGAGCACTCCTATTTCATCGGTATGGGGTCAACCCAGGGAAAATGTTTCAAGGCACTCATTCAGGGGAGGCAACTTCTTCATGCAACGCATGCTGAATCGTTACAGGGATGAATTGGGTGTTGAGGCATTGCCGCAGGAGATGGATGCTGCAGTTAATCGAACAATCGAACATCTTCAAACAAAGTCAAGCTACATCTCAATCACAAGTGCAGAAGTGGTTGGGAACGAACTGATAGCTGATGTTGAAATTGAAAACCTTGCAGGTCATAAGCTGCCTACAGCCTACCCTTCAGGGCGTGTTTGGATTCGTTTCTCAGTTACTGGCCCGGAGGGTCGCGTTGTATTCGAATCGGGTAAGGTAATGCCAGATGGTTCAATCAACGGAAATGATAATGACCGTGCCGGCAACTACTATGAACAGCATTACAGTGAAATTACAGAAGAGAATCAGGTCCAGATCTACGAAGCGATATTGGTGGACCCGGAAGACCAGGTAACTACCGGATTACTGACCGGTATTCGGTATATCAAGGACAATCGAATTCTGCCTAAGGGTTTCGACAAATTTACTGCAGGTGAAGATATTGCCGTTAAAGGATCTGCAGATGATGACAGTGATTTTACCGGTGGCAGTGACCGGGTTCGATACCGCGTGAAGCTACAGGATTTGAATGGAACGCTCAGGGTTAAGGCTGAACTGTACTATCAGCCTATTGCCTACAGGTGGGCCCGGAATCTCGATTCCTACGATGCGGCAGAGACCAATAAATTTGTGGATTACTATAATTCCATGTCGGAACATTCATCCGTTGTTCTCGCCTCCACAAAATTGGCGATTGTGAATTGAAAACATCAAGCTGTTGATTTGAGATGTCTGACCAGGAAAATGGTGTCACCGGATGATTAATTTCCGGAAGCGGCAGGCATCCCGGCAGATGAGATGAATTACGTGGAGACTCATCCGGTAACTAACAGGCCGGAAACTACTTCTCAATCAGAATCCAGCCCTCTTCATTTACCATCTTCTTGGCGTACTTCCACTTCACTTCCTTTATCTCCTGTGTATTCATATTCTGAACTTTCACAAAGTCATTTCTTCCGGGTTCATCTTCAACCGTGACCGGCTGTCGTTTTTCACCCGGCGCGGAAGCCTGTCGCTGCTGCTGGCCGTCTTCCTGCTGTGCACCCCGGAATCCCATATTCGTTGAATCGGCGTGCTGCGACTGAGCCTTGCTCATATCGTATTTTGACTTGGCCTTCTGAGCCTGCTCCAGACGGTTCGGGTCAGCCTGCATTTCCGGCATGGCTTTCCAGATCAGGGAAATGGTCTCTTTGTTGATCTCGTCGATCAGCACCTTGAACATCTCAAATGCCTCCCGCTTGTACTCCAGAAGCGGATCTTTCTGGCCGAAAGAGCGCAGGCCGATTCCTTCCTTCACAGAATCGAGCTCGCGAAGGTGCTCCATCCATTTATTGTCAATGGTTGAGAGGATGGCAGACCGTTCAAGCGACCGCGCCACTTCCCTTCCCTCATTTTTTTCAGCTCTTGCAACATCCACAACAATTCTCATACGGCGTATCCCATCACTGAAAATCACCTGTATTTTGGTGGGCTTGCGATCGGCGTCCGATTTCTGGATTTGCTGAATGATGCGATAGAGAGGTTCGGCAATCATTCGCTCTTTTTTGCGATATACCTCAAAAGCCTTTTCTATGATGTGGTCGATCAGCCCGTCTTCTCCCATGATAGCCCATTTATCGAGATCAATTTCGACCTCAACGGCCAGATGCCGAAGGATTTCATCGCGCAGCTGCTCAAATTCACCCTGTGGATAGTAATCTGCAACAAGTCCTTCAACCAGGTCTTCAAGCATATCGAAGATGTCGTTTTGGAGCTGGTCTCCCTCAAGGGCGTTACGTCTGCGCGTATAAACGACTTCCCGCTGATTGTTCAGCACATCATCATACTCTAGCTGCCGTTTACGGATGCTGAAGTTATTCTGCTCCACTTTTTTCTGGGCGCGTTCCAGTGATTTACTGACCCACGGATGCTGTATAACCTCGCCCTCGTCAAAATTAAGCTTGTCCATTATGTTGGCGATTCGGTCGGTACCGCCGAAGAGCGACATCAGGTCATCTTCAAGAGAGACAAAAAACTGGCTTTCCCCGGGATCTCCCTGTCGTCCGGAGCGTCCGCGCAGCTGGAGATCAATTCGGCGTGATTCATGACGTTCGGTGCCTAAAATGGCCAGCCCGCCAAGGTCTTTGGTTTCCTGTGTGAGTTTGATATCGGTTCCGCGGCCGGCCATGTTGGTGGCAACCGTAACTGCTCCCGGCTTTCCGGCCTGGGCAACAATTTCACTCTCATGGGCATGCTGTTTTGCATTCAGCACATTGTGTGGGATTTTACCCCGCTTCAGCATCCGGCTCAGAGTTTCCGATACATCCACACTGGTTGTACCTACCAGAACAGGCTGACCCTTTTCATGATATTCACGGATCTTATTGATGGCAGCGTTGTATTTCTCGCGCTTGGTTCTGAAAATAAGATCTTCCTTGTCGTCGCGGATAATCGGACGGTTTGTCGGTATTACGGTTACATCCAGATTGTAGATCTCATTGAACTCACCCTCCTCGGTGGCCGCTGTACCGGTCATTCCGGAGAGTTTATGATACATCCTGAAGTAGTTCTGAAGGGTAATGGTGGCGTAAGTTTGTGTGGCGGCCTCTACTTTTACATTCTCTTTGGCCTCAATAGCCTGATGCAGGCCATCGGAATATCGCCGTCCGGACAACACCCGTCCTGTATGCTCATCCACAATCTGTACTTTACCGTCCTGCACAATGTACTCCTCCTCGCGCTCGAACAGGGTGTAGGCTTTTAAAAGCTGATTGACGGTATGAATGCGGTCACCGCGTTCGGCAAAAAGCCTGTGAAGCTCGTTGAACCTCTTTTCACGCTCCTGCTTCATCTCATCTTTAATTTCAGCGATTTTTTTCTCTTTATAGTCATCGCTGAACTCATCATTTTGCTCAATCTCGCTTACTTTCTCACGGGTCAGCTCTTCCATCTCCTCTTCGATTTCAGACGTCTCCGTTCCGAGATCGGGAATTACAAAGAAATCGGGATCCTCGTCCTTTCGGGTGATAAACTCACGCCCTTTCTCAGTCATCTCAATCGTCTTCTGCTTCATGTCGACTGCGTAGTAGAGATATTCATCGACAATGGGCATATTCTTTGCATTGTCGGCGAGATAAATTCGTTCCGTCTCCTGCACCAGCCTCTGGTAGGTGGCTTCCTGCATCAGCTTTCGAAACTTTCTGTTTTTGGGAAAACCGCGTTCGGCACGAAACATGGCAAGCCCCGCTTCATCCATTTTTTCTTCTTCCACAAGCCGCTCGGCATCATTTACGAGCGAAGCCACAAGGCTCTGCTGGGCTTTGACAAGCGCCTCCATCCGGGGTTTCATCTCTTCATACTTCTGCTGGCTGTTCGATTGGGGAACCGGTCCTGAAATAATAAGCGGAGTTCTCGCTTCATCAATAAGAATGGAGTCAACCTCATCTATAATGGCATAATGGTGGTGCTGCTGCACAAGCTGATCCTCTTCAATCACCATATTGTCGCGCAGGTAATCAAATCCGAATTCATTGTTGGTTCCATAGGTGATGTCGGCCCTGTAGGCTTTTCGGCGGGGCTCGGAATTGGGTTCATACCGGTCAACGCAGTCAACGGTGAGGCCGTGAAAGTTGAATATCGGTTCGTTCCACTCTGCGTCACGCTGAGCAAGGTAGGTGTTCACGGTAACCACGTGTACGCCGCGCCCGGCTAGCGCATTCAGATAAGCAGGAAAAATGGCGGCCAGGGTTTTACCCTCACCCGTTTTCATTTCAGCAATAGAGGCATTATGCATGGAAACCGCACCAACCAGCTGGACATCATAAGGGACCATTTCCCACGTAATCTCGCTGCCTGCCACTTTCCACGATTTTCCGACAAAACGGCGGCAGGTCTCTTTAAGCACGGCGTAGGCCTCGGGAAGAATTTCATCGAGGGTGTCTTCGAGATTGTCAAGCCATTGATCTTCAAGTTCTGCGAGCTGGTCGGAAAATTCGCGCCTCTCTTCAAGGGTAATCGATTCATCACTTGAATCCATCTTCTCTTTGATGTTCGCGATTTGAGCGGATACCTCTTCGTTCCTCTCTTTGATCAGAGATTTAAACGACTCGGTTTTTTCTTTCAGCTCATCTTCGGAAAGGGTTTTCATCTCCTCCTCAAAGCTGTTGATCTCTTCTACAATGGGCCAGATTTTTTTCAGGTCTTTGGAGCTCTTGGTCCCGAAAACTTTGGTGAGAAGCTTGGAAATTTGTTCTAACATGAAGTTGAAAAAACGAGATTAAAATTAATTAAGTAAGGTACGGGTTCAGCAGTGGCTGTTCAACCACATTCAATATTATATAAGCAATAATGATACCATGATACATACGTGCTGTTTTGCGGTAATATTGTCATGAAGCGGGGATCGCGTCCCGTCATTGATTGAAGAAGGAAGAATAGGTTCGGTTTTATGATATTTCTTCTTATTTTTGGGGTCTATCAAAAACACGAGTTTGAATATTTTCACCCAGTAAATTTAAGTCATGAAACGTACGTATCAACCAAGCAAGCGTAAGAGAGCCAACAAGCATGGATTTCGCAAGCGAATGAGTTCGGCTGATGGCCGCAATGTACTCAAGCGCCGGCGTGCCAAAGGAAGGCACAAGCTTACCGTGAGCGATGAAAAAGGACCGAAATAGGCCCGAGCCGCTCTATCCTGATCAATCGCTTCCAAGATCAAACATTCTTCGGGGCAGGAACAATTTCCGGCGCCTGTTCGAAAAGTCAACCGTTTTGAACTCCAACTCTATTCAGTTTCGATTCCGAATTTATGACAATCCCGATGAGGGCTGTAAAATCGGATTCAGCGCTCCGAAGAAAATTATTTCTAAGGCTACAAAACGAAACAGGACGAAGAGATTGCTGAGGGAAGTCTACAGAACTAACCAGTCACACCTTTCCGATCTGTTCAATTCCGGTTCATTTGGATTCCACGGCCTGATTATGGCAAGAAAAAGCGGGCTTTCGTATCATGAAATAGCCGCCGAAATGGAGACGCTTATGCTCCAGGCCAGGAAAATTCTGGAAGCATATCTGTGCAAGAATGCAGGTCAATCTGAAACAACAACGTAATAAGTACTTACCTTGGACAAGAATACGGTTACAGGTCTGCTTCTCATTTTTATGATCACCATGGCGTGGGCCTGGTATACCATGCCGAGTGAAGAGGAGCTGGAACAGCAGCGCCAGGAACAGATGCTCAGAGACAGTCTTGCAGCGCTTCAGCAGCCCGATGCAGGAGATACGCTCTCTGCCGACGCCAGCGAAGATGCCCGCCGGCAGGAGCAGTTTCAGGATCAACAAGCTGAAGAAAGCCCTCTGCAGGACGCTCAGATGCCTGTGCTGCGAGAGCCCGGTGATACATCCCTGGGCCTTTTTTCACAGGAAACGGGTGTTGGGGATACGATTTATACGGTTGTAAAGACGCCTCTTTTTGAACTGGAGTTCACAAATCTGGGTGCGGGACCCGCACGCGTCATCCTGCAGGACCATGAAACGTGGGATCACAACCCCGTACAAATGATCCGGAATACCACCCGTTCCGCGTATTCTCTCGGTTTTCTGTCAACCGAAAACCTCAATATTGAAACAGACCGGCTCTTCTTTGAACCTCTCACTGACGCCGGATCTATTGATATTACGGAAGATGAATCTGCACAACTCAGTTATCGCCTGGAAGTAAACGAAACGTCGGCACTTCTGTTTACCTATACATTTTACGGCAATTCCTACATATACGACCTGGACATTACATTTGAGAACATGAGTCCGCTGATCAGCGGCACCATTGTGGATTTTGGCTGGAAATCGGCGCTCAACTATACCGAACGCGACCTTTCCCAGGACAAAATAAATACTGCGGCCTACACCTATGCAGGCGGTGTGCTCGAGAAATTCCAGCTTGAAGCTCCGGGAAGAAATGAGCAAACCATTAACGGAACTATCGATTGGGTGTCGACGCGTACCCGTTTTTTTGGTCAGTATATTAAGCCGGTTACAGATTCAAATGCGGCCGTAATGATTGGAGAGGTGACCGGTGAGCCTGGAGAGCCCGGTTCCACGCACTACTACCAGTCCAGGGTTCAGTCCAGCATCAGCGGTAATCCGACGCTGTCTTACGAGCTTTACAATGGACCGCTGAAGTACTACGACCTGAAAGAGTTTCATGAGCACGCCTACGATGTGGTTGAAATCGGATATGCACTCATTCGCTGGTTTGCCGATCCGCTGGTACGCTACGTGATTATCCCGTTTTTTGCCCTGGGAAGCACACTCATCTCCAACTACGGTATTCTGGTCATCATATTTGGGTTCATGGTGAAGCTGATACTCTTTCCGCTTACGCAAAAAAGTTTTAAAAGTATGGCGGCAATGCGTGAACTGCAGCCCCAGATGAAAGAGATCCAGGAAAAATACAAGGACGATCCCCAGAAGCAGCAGAAAGAGACCATCGCGCTCTATAAAAAAGCAAAAGTAAATCCGCTGGGTGGCTGTCTGCCTATGCTGCTGCAGTTTCCAATTCTGATTACCATGTTCTTCTTTTTTCAGAATTCGATGCTGATGCGTCAGGAGTCGTTTTTATGGGCAAGCGACCTTTCTGCTCCCGATTATATTTTGTCTCTGCCTTTCAGCATTCCGTTTCTGGGTGATCAGCTGGCAGGCTTTGTGCTGCTGATGTCGGCCGCTATGTTTATGCAGACTAAAGTGAGCGGGGGTATGAGCGGAGGTGCCGCACCAAGCGGCGGGCCCAACATGAAGGCCTTTACCTATATCATGCCGTTCATGCTGCTTTTTATCTTTAACAATTTTGCGGCGGGTCTGAGTCTCTACTACCTGGTCTATAATGTGCTTTCGGTAGTACAGCAGTTGGTTATCAACAAACAGATATCCGGGAAGAAGCCCGAAGAGCTTGAAAAAGCACAAACCTCGGCTGAGAAAAAACTTAAAAAGGGTAAAAAGAAAAAATAGCGGCCCGGGCAGGAGCCGGATTTTACCACAAGAGGAGACAAGAATCTTCTTTTCTTGCGACTTGCATAAGGATGTAGTTGCAGCCTTATGCACGCCTATCATAAAAGAATTGCTATATTGCGAATGTATATGCATGAATTGGAACCAATTCATGCAAAAACCGATTTTTAAGGTACCATGAGTAAAAATCTGATTACTGCATTCATACTCTTTATAAGCGGCTCAGCTTTTGTTTTGCAGGACGATACGCTTACCGTCAGCGGAACTGCGCCACAAAATGATGGCAATTCGGTCAGTATTATCCGGGTTGAAGGAATTATCGGTCCCACGGCCACCCAATATATCGAACGTGGTCTGCGCCAGTCTATAGAGGCAGGTGATGAGGCACTCATTATCGAACTGGATACACCCGGGGGGCTTCTTGATTCCACCCAGGATATTGTTCAGGCCATGCTGGGGTCCGAACACCCCATCGTGGTTTATGTTTCGCCACAGGGTGCCAATGCCGGAAGTGCAGGTACCTTTATTACACTTGCTGCCCATATTGCTGTAATGGCTCCCGGGACAAACATCGGAGCGGCATCGCCGGTATCGATGGGCGGCGGTGAAATGGATACGGTGGCCCAGACCAAAATATTCAACTATTCGGAAAGCTACATTGAATCGATTGCCGAGCAGCGCGACCGGAATGTAGAATGGGCGAAGTCGGCTGTGCGCGACGGTGCATCCATAACATCTACGGAGGCGCTTGAAATAAATGTTATCGACCTGATTGCCGATGGAATGGATGATCTTCTGAACCAGATCGACGGGATGGAAGTTGAAGGAGACACCCTTAACACAAGGGATGCTGAGCAAAATAGAATTCCCAGAAACCTTGCGGAGATATTTTTCAGCTTTCTGATCCGGCCCGAAGTTATGCTGATCTTGACTTTGGTGGCGATTTATGGAATTATAGGTGAAGTAACGAATCCCGGCGCTATCGTGCCCGGTGTTGCAGGTGTGATTGCGCTTATACTGCTGCTTTACGGCGTTGCCGCCATGCCGGTAAATCTGGCGGGTTTTCTGCTGATCGGATTGGCGATTATTCTTTTTGTCGCTGAAGCGTTCACCCCTGCTTTTGGCCTATTGATAACAGGAGGAGCCGTGGCTTTCTTTTTGGGTGCATTGATGTTATTTCAGGATCTGCCGGACGAAATTCAGATTTCGCTCTACTGGCTAATTCCGGCTACGCTGCTCACGGCGGCATTTTTCGGATGGATTGTCACGTATGGGATAAAATCGCTATTTAATCCGGCCAGAACCGGAATTGAATCTACAATAGGCAAGCGCGCTGAGGTCACAGATCCGATACTGCCCGGACAGGAGGGACGTGTCTTTTTTGACGGTGAATTCTGGACTGCCGAGAGCGATGAGGTTCTGAATGAGGGTGATGTTTGTGAAATCGTCAGGTACAATGGATTAAAAGTGGTTGTGAGGTCAGTTGATAATGTGGAAGCTGAAAAAGAAAATGCCGGACAACAGACCGATTGACCTCCCGGTAATACACTGAAAGACAATTATCGGATCATAAGATTCCGGTAATCGCGGAAACCAATTTGAAATAATAACTAAAAGAAACAATTACTATGGAAGATGCTGGTCAATTAACAAACCTGCTTGTATGGGTTATTACAGTAGTCATTTTTCTCTCTGTGTTTTTACCGCAGATGTTCAAAATTATGCGGGAATATGAACGCGGAGTGGTATTCCGGCTCGGTAAGTTTCAAAGCACCAAAGGGCCCGGGCTTATTGTACTGATTCCATTTATTGATAAGGTTGAAAGAGTGGATTTACGCGTTCTCACCATCAATGTGGAGCGGCAGGAAGTGATCACCAAAGACAACGTGACGGTTAATGTGGATGCCATAACATTTTTCCGGGTTGTGGATGCCGAAAAAGCAGTCATTCAGGTTGAGCGCTACATTGCCGCCACATCCATGCTTGCACAAACGACCCTTCGGAGTGTTCTAGGACAGTTTGAGCTTGATGAACTGCTGGCTGAACGCGATAAGATCAATAAGAAAATTCAGACCATTATTGACCGCCAAACCGATCCATGGGGAATTAAAGTGGTTTCTGTTGAGGTAAAAGACGTTATTCTCCCGGAAAGCATGAAGAGAGCCATGGCGCGGCAGGCTGAAAGTGAACGTGACAGACGTGCTAAAATCATTAATGCACAGGGTGAATATGAGGCTGCCACAAAACTGGTTGAAGCCGGTGAAATGATTGAGAAAACGCCTACCGCACTGCAGCTCCGATTCCTGCAAACCATGAATGAGATCAGTGAAGAGAATGCAACATTTGCATTCCTTCCGCTGCCGATGGACTTTCTGGAATCGTTCAGGCCAAAGAAAAAGGAATAGATTCTCCTCGTTAACATGATTTAAAACCCGGGTTGCCAACAGCCCGGGTTTTTTTATGTACATTTATACGATATGTTTTTTGCACAATGCTTAACCAAAACGATGGATTCATGAACAGAATTTTGTCACTGTTATCACTTTTTACCCTTCTTTTGATAGTAACGGCCTCCTGCCAGCAGAGCGAACCGCAACCTGCCCAGAAGGAGTGGGCCATTGCACTGCACGGTGGCGCGGGCACCATTTCACAGGATCTGCCTGATTCCGTTAAAGCACGCTACTATGCAGGCCTGGAAGAGGCCCTTCGGGTCGGTGAGCTTGTGCTGCGTGACGGAGGCACCGCCCTTGACGCAGTTGAAAATGTGGTTAACACACTTGAAGACAATCCGCTATTCAATGCAGGTCGTGGTGCCGTTTTTACCGCAGAAGGCCGGCATGAGCTTGACGCTGCCATTATGGACGGCAGCACACTTGCAGCCGGTGCGGTTACAGGACTTACCACAGTGAAAAACCCGGTAAGCCTGGCCAGGATTGTCATGCAGGAGTCGCGCCATATTTTCTTCTCCGGTGTCGGTGCTGAGGAGTATGCCGATCAAACATCCGTGGAGAGGGTAGATAACGACTATTTTCATACGCAGAACCGCTATGAGCAGTGGCAGCGTTCGCAGGAGCAGGCTTCAGCAGAGTCAACTCCAATGACCATGGAAAAGTGGATTGAAGACTCCAAGTTTGGCACAGTGGGAGCCGTTGCGCTCGACTCAGAGGGACGCCTGGCTGCAGCAACATCCACCGGGGGTATGACCAACAAACAGTTCGGAAGAGTCGGTGATGTGCCTATAATCGGTTCCGGTACATTTGCCAATCATGTAGCCGCCGTATCCGCAACCGGATGGGGCGAACAGATTATGCGCAATGTGTCGGCTAACACCATCGCCAACCATATGGAGTTTACCGGCTCCTCACTCGAAGAAGCCATGAATTTTGTGGTTACCGAACGTTTAAATCCGGGCGATGCAGGATTCATTGGAGTGGACAGCCTTGGAAACATTTCCATGCAAATGAACACAGCGGGAATGTTCCGCGCCTCTCTCGATGCGGATGGCAACCGTACGGTCATGATCTGGCAGGACGAATAACCGCCGCAGCCGGCTCCGGTTCAGAGAATTGGCTCTCCGTTGAATTTCATAAAACGGGTTTCAATCTCATGATTTGATTCCCGTATTACGTTTTTGAGCCTGCTGTACTCAGTTTCAAATGCCGTTTTTTCGTGAAGCTCTTTCTGATTGCGAATGTAGGACCTGTAGAGGGAAAGTTCAGATTGGTGAATCGTGTGTGCCAGGTAACCGGATTGCCATCTGAAGATCCTTTTTTCAGGATAAAAGGTATCATTCATCCACCTCGATGAGATACTTTTTACATTTTGCATTGTCATGCTTACGGAAATGTGTGGTGAAAGGGAGAGCAGCAGGTGTGCGTGGTTTTCCTCCCCCCCGATTTCGTGCACGTCCATTTTCATTCGCCTGCAAATGCCTCCCATATAACTCCAGAGCCTTTTTTGCATGGGCTGAAGTATAAAAGGTTTATTATCGCGTGTTCCAAACAGGAAGTGTACGTAGGAACGGTGTATAATTCTGTCCATATTTCTCTCCTTATCTTGTTTTATGTATCTGATTGTATGAACCGGAAAACCGGAATCCCTTACAAAAAAACAAACAGCTGCCTATTCGGAACCCTTGAAACTTTTTCTTTATTTCAGGAAGATGCATATGATTCAATCCGTTAACAGAAACTGAATAGTACAGCTCATCTTATGAACAGACGACGATTTCTTAAGCAGGCCGGCTCCGCAGCTACACTTGCAGCTATAGGTTTCCCGAACATTCTGATCCCTAAAAAAAGAGAAAAGCTTGGCGTGGCGCTGGTTGGGCTTGGAGGGTATGCCACCGGCCGTCTGGCTCCGGGACTTCAGCTTACCGAACACTGCGAACTTCGCGGAATCGTGACAGGTTCGCCGGAAAAAATTCCGCTATGGCAACAGCGCTATCAGATCCCTGACCGAAATGTATATTCGTATGAGACCATGCATGAGGTAGCCAATAATGAAGAAATTGATATCATTTACGTGGTTACGCCTCCGGCACTCCATGCGCGATATTCCATTATCGGTGCCGAGGCCGGTAAACACGTCTGGTGTGAGAAACCGATGGCTATGGATGAGCAGGAGTGTCTGTCGATTATAGATGCTGCAGAAAAGAACCGTGTACAGCTAACGATCGGCTACCGCATGCAGCATGAGCCGAATACACAGACCATTATCCGATACGGCCGTGAAGAAACATATGGCGCGATAACAAGTGTGAGCACAGGTGCGGGCTACAGCGGTGCACACCCTGACCCTGATAACTGGCGCAGAATCGGCCGCATGGGAGGGGGTGCGCTATACGATATGGGAGTGTACCCTATAAACGGGGCCCGTTACGCAACCGGAATGGAACCTATAGCGGTTTCGGGACGCCAATGGTCCGTGAGGGAGGAGATGTACAGTGATGTGGATGAGTTCACCGAGTTTACACTCGAATTCCCAAATGGCGTGGTAGCCGCAGGTGAAACAAGTTTTGGGAAATCTACCAACTATCTGGATATAGACTGCTCGGATGGCTGGTACAGGCTAAGGCCCTTTCAATCATACAGCGGCGTGCAGGGCGAAACAAGTGACGGCACGCAGCTTCCGCCCGATCCCAATCACCAGCAGGCCCGGCAAATGGATAATGATGCGCTCGCTATTAAGGAGAATCGCGCTCCCATTGTGCCCGGTGAAGACGGCCTGGCCGATATACGGATCGTTCGGGCTATCATGGAATCCTCACGCACCGGATCCAGAATAGAACTGTGAGAGGGTTCCGTACCTAAAAAAGCTTGTTAACTGTCCATTTATCGGTTCACGCTGACCGGCACACTGATTTTCAGCTCTTCCCAGACCAGTTCGATAACGCCGCTGTTATCGGTTTGGGGAACCACTGAATAGGCAAGCTGTTCGGTAAATTCTGATTCTGAAGGAACCACGGTAATCCGCGTAACATCGAGAGCTTCATCATATTCGCCTGCCTGATGCTGGTCCCAGTTTTCATTCAGGATTACGGTCCAGTCTTCTTCACCAGGAATCGTAAAAAAGGCATATTTGCCGGCAGGAACCTGATTTCCGTCAACAAGCACATCATTTTCAAACTCAATGGACGTTGCCATGTGCGCACCGCTGACCCAGATTTCGTTGTAGGGAACCAGTTCGCCCCAGATCACGCGTTCCCTGACGGAAGGCGCACTGTAATCGATGGTTATTTCTGTATTCCCTATTTCAGCTGAAACCTCCCGCGGCGGACTAAGCACCTCCTGCTCATCCGTAGTATCCGCCTCCGACATTTCCGTCTGACTCTGCATGTCTTCATCAGCCGGGCTGTCGGAACCGGAGCTGCATGAAGTAAAAAGTAAAAAGAAAAGAACCGGAAGAACATTCAGTAATTTCATAGGTAGCTTAATGTAGTTTAGTAACTGTTTGATTTATGCAGAAAACATCTCGGATATTCATCTTTTTAATTACGGATGTATATCCTGAATAGCAAGAAGCGTGGTATTTCACTGTTGATAGATAAGCCCGACATTTTAAATAGATGAAGCCGGTTTTAGCCGGCTTCATTTAGTATCATTTGAATTTTAAATAAAAGGGTGTATCTCAATTGAGGGCAATCCGGCGGACAACAGGGTCAAATACATTATCTAAAAGCCAGAGGTTATCCCATTTGTCGAATGTGATTGCTCCGGGCAGGAACAAATCGCCGTCTTCACCTTCAATAATTTCACACGTTCCGGATGAAACGTCACATTTTTGAACTGTGCCTCCGGCCAGGGGAATGCCCAGTGCGGGGGCTACAGTAGCCAGAAATCCATTCTGTTCATATTCAACAACATAAAGATAGCCGTCAGAGCCGAATTCAATATCAATAACCGAATTCAGGCCTGTTATGACTTTCTCGCATTTGTCAGACGGGCAGTCAACATTCCGTGAACCCGGCTCTATACGCCAGACGCTTGCAAGTCCGTCGGGTGTTGCCTCACCGGTAAAGTTTGCGGGATGAGCGCCGTTCAGCTCGCCCACATAGTAAGCGCCATCCGCTCCCACTGAAACAGCTGTGGGTACAGGCTCGACGTAGCAAGGCGTTCCGTCTTCAAGCGGAAATTGAACAATAGGATCACCTGTTGCAGGTTCTGTGACCGGGCCGAATGTGGCTAATACTTCAATATCGCCGTTGGTGCTTGCATGAAGAAGAGAATTTCCTG
Organism: Rhodohalobacter mucosus; assembly: GCF_003150675.1. Lineage (NCBI taxonomy): Bacteria > Pseudomonadati > Balneolota > Balneolia > Balneolales > Balneolaceae > Rhodohalobacter > Rhodohalobacter mucosus. The sequence goes on from NZ_QGGB01000009.1 coordinate 57,130, forward strand.
CTGCATCCGCTATTAGAACGTCACTGCCTGAAAGAGCTGTTAAATGGTACGGGTTGGTTTGAGGTCCTGGCGTATAACCACCGGGTGTTTCGCAGGCAAAGCTTTTCCATGATGCAGCCTGACCCGGTTCACCACCATCAGCCCAGGCGCCCAGAGTAAAATTTTCTATGTCGGCGACCAGACGTGTGTTGTTCCGGGTTGCCCTGAAAAGTGCAGCACCCAATGCAAGATCCAGACCTGACCGGGTTGCAAAGAAATTCCCGTTGCCAATAGGTTCCAGGCCGTTGATGAAGGTGCTTTCTATGGCACCACCGGCTCCGGGACCTGTTATAAGGGGTAGTGTTGTGACTTCACGTACTCCGTTTTTCCCAATTTCTTTTATCGTGCCGAAATCAGCGACAAGAATTCCGCCATTTGGTAGGGAGGAAATATCGAATACCGGTCCGTCAAATTCATAAGTCGCATCCAGGTCCGACTTTGACGCCTGCGAATTTCCCGGAGCAATTTCTGCTGCATTTTTCCCATCAATAATACCTGTGCTTTCATTGCATGCACTGAAAATTAGCACTCCGGCCAAAATTATATAAAGCGGCTTTATACTGTATTTTTTTGGTTTATTAAATAAGATCATATCCACTCTTGGTTTTGTTATGGTTTATAGTTCAACTGCAACATATGCCTGTGCTCTTTGTTTAGTCTTATTTAAATCTTAGATTCCCATCTAAGAGGGGGTACGGTATGATACAGTTAAAGCTATTTGGCAGAGCGGAGTTGCGGAACCGGGATGGAAATTTGGACCATTCGTTCATCGCGGGTCCAAAAAGGCTTGCTCTGTTGGTATATCTGACCCTCAATCGTCCGTTCGGTTTTCAGCGAAGGGATAAAATTTTACCACTTCTCTGGCCTGATAGCGGTCAAAAAAAAGCTCGAAATGCACTCAGCAATATGCTTTTCCATATCCGGAAGAGTTTGGGGAAAAATGCAATTCATACCCGTGGGACAGAAGAAATCTCTATCAATTATGATGTAATAACTTGTGATGCGTTAGAGTTTAGAAATGCTATAGACGACAAATCATGGGAAAAAGCTGTTAAGTACTATAAGGGAAAATTGCTGGATGGCTTTTTTGTGAATGATGCTGCCAATGATATGGAGCATTGGCTCGACAGGGAGCGTGAATATTTTCAGCGGGAATATTTACGTGCAGTTGAACACCTGGCACGTCAGGCGGATCAGAATGAACTGTTTGATAAGTCGGCGTATTGGTGGGAAAAATGGAACTCTGAAGATCCCTTTGATACATCAAAAGCAGAAAAATGGGTAGTTGCACTGGCAAAATCGGGAAAAAAGACACGTGCATTGCGGGCAGCTGAAAATCATGCATACCTCTTGGCAAAAGAGATGGGTGAGGATGCAAAAAAAATCATCAAAAGGCTTAGATCCGGAATAGAGTTGGGATATGAATCATATATAAAAAACCCGACGGAAATGCATCCAGAAAGTCAGAACGTAAAAGCAATAGCAGTGTTGCCGTTCGAAGAGATAGGCACCAGCCCGAGCGTGTCTAATTTTGCAAACGGATTACATCACGATCTTCTTTCAAGATTAGCCGTTATTGCGGGTTTAAAAGTTATTTCCAGAACTTCTGTACTTCGATACAAGGATGGTCAATCAACAATAAAACAAATATCAGAGGATTTAAATGCAGATTATATAGTTGAAGGTGCGATTCAGGAGTCTGGCGGTCTGATGAGGCTGCACGTTCAGGTTATTGACGCAAAAAGTGAGGGTCATCATACCGCCATTTCCTATAATACCGGCTTTTCCGGAGACAAAATTTTTGATGTTCAAACAGAGCTTGCATCGAAAATTTCGCACAGACTAAAAGAAGAACTTACGCCGACGGAGGTAAAGCAGTTAAAGAATACTCCCACCCATAATCTTGAAGCGTATTTACTGTACACAGAGGGCAGAACTCATCTCAATCATAGAACGGAAAAAAGCCTGGCACTTTCGATCAGAAATTTCCTCAATTCCATTAAAAATGACAATCAGTATGCACAGGCATGGGCTGGTCTCGCAGAGGCGCTTACATTGGCTGCGTGGTATAATTACAATGTACCGGAAACCAATGTAAGCGCAATGGAAGCGGCGGTTAAGGCACTATCACTCAACCCTGAATTGGGTGAAGCCCATGCATCGATGGGCATTTTACTTACACGGCTTTTGAACGGTCCCGAAGCAAAGCGTGAACTTGAAACAGCCGTCAGACTGCAGCCGAGCTTTGCAGAAGCATTCAGTTGGCTTGGCTGGCTGCTGGCGATCATTGGCGAATTGGACAGAGCTATAGGTGTATCTGAAAGGTCTGTAAAGCTGGACCCCTATTCAACGTATACGCGAGCCTATCTAAGCGTTATATATCTTGCTGCCGGAAAATACGACGAAGCTCTTGAAGAAATCCATGCAGCACGTACCATAGAGCCGGAGTACGGTGTCTCATATTATGTTGAGGGCTTAATTCTGTATCACTTAAAACAGTATGAAAAGTCAGAGATTGCACTGAGGGAGTCCATGAAATTATTGAACCCCCAGGGCGCCCTTGCGAAAGAAGATGTGGAATGTGTTTTGGCTTTGGTATTCCAAAAGCAGGGTAGAACGGCAGAAATGAGACGTCTGCATGAACAGTTCAAAAAGAAAAAAGAGTATGTCTTTTCCGGCCTTCTCTATGCCAGTATGAATCAGACGGATAAAGCATTTGATGAATTCTTAAAGCTCGTTAAATGGAAAGCATTTCCGGCGGTAACTATCCGTTACTTTTATCCCGATATGTTACGTGAAATTAGAAACGATAAACGATACAGGGAAATCATCAAAGATGTAAAACGAAGCTGGAACCTTCAGGATCAGGAGGAATAAGGTTTCCATTGTATGTGGTAGTTGATTCCGTATGCAATACCGGAACCACAACTCATTATCTTCTTGGCACGGTAAAATTACACAGATCAAATAATTTTCATCTGCAGCCCTGGTTTGATGAAACTTATATCTCGTTAATGTTTGCCTCAACCGGTTCGATATTCATCAAATTAGGGCGGATTTGGAGATATTTTAATTGTGAACGGTCACTCTCTTTGTCTCAAACGGACTTTTTAACCGCTGTGATCATGGAGAATGCGCTGAGGCAGGCGTTCACAATTCATTTTCATGGTTTTTGCCCTCTCGTTCTCTGCCCCGATACTTTTGCTCCTGCAAAGAGCAGAAGCACTCCCAGAATCACCTGTCCGAAAAAGTAAAGAAGGAAGAGGACTGAAGATTGTTTAAAAAGTTCAAGCGACTGGATTGTGTACCCGGAAAACGTAGTGAAACTTCCCAGAATGCCGGTCAGCAGAAAAAGCCTTGCCCTGTCCGCAGCTTCTTTATTGATCTGAAGCCTTACCACTGCAATTCCCATGAATAAACAACCCGTCATGTTTACCAGGGCAGTTGTCAGAATCGGATCGGGTAAAACAAGAAAAAGTAAAGGCAGAATGTCTACACCGTAACGCAGCAGAGATCCGATCATACCACCGGATGCTATCCAAAGGAGATTTCTAGCCAATAGAGCCTCCTGCAGCGGTTATGCCTGCCATCATTCCCGCGGCGGCCAGTAACAAGGCAGCAGCCAACTGAAGAATAAGGTACGTGAGCATGTCTTTGAGCGGCTTTTGCAATAGGTTCTGAACTTCAAGGGCAAATGTTGAGAACGTAGTAAAAGATCCAAGAAAGCCGGTCGAAAAAGTGAGAACAACGGTTTCGGGAATCACCGGATTTTGCAGCAAATAACCGAAGATAATACCCATTGCAAAACTTCCTGATAAATTTACCGCGACGGTACCTGTGTATACCGGTGAGTGCCCCGATAAACGAGAAATAAGTATCGTGATGAGGTATCTGCAAACGGCTCCGGCAGCACCGCCCGCAGCAACAAATATAATTTGACTCATGGGGTGTATGGGTTTCAGGACGAAGATACAATGCAAAATGTGCAGTTGCACGGCTTGGCAGATATCCACAAAACAAGGCTGATAAATTCTTACCTTTCAGCCTGATCAAAACAAAATAGTTCGAATATAATCCAAACATCCAGCATACCACACGATCCGGTTCAAAAAGCCCTTAAGATCAGCTTGTTTGTTTCGCTTTTGATTCTGCTGATAAAAACGGGAGCATTTTTTGTAACGGACTCAACGGCGGCTCTATCGGATGCGGCCGAATCGGTGGTTCATATTTTTGCCGTAGCTTTTGTGGTTTACGGATACTATTTGAGCAGAAAGCCGGCCGATGACGATCACCATTACGGGCACGAACGCATTGAGTTTTTCTCAATCGGCGTAGAAGGAGCCATTATCATTGCGGCCGGTATAACCATTCTCTACCATGCAATTCACAGCGCTATTTACGGCATTGAGATCGTAAATACGGCAACCGGTATTGCCCTCCTTTCAGGTGCGGGTGTCATCAACCTTTTACTGGGTCTCTATGTGCTGAAAACAGGCAGAAAAGCCGGTAATATGATTGCCGTAAGCAACGGGAAGCATATTCTGACCGATGTCTGGACCAGCGGAGGTGTGATTGCGGCACTGATTTTGATACATTACACCGGCTGGTTATTTATTGATATTGTGGTGAGTCTTGGCGTGGCCGCGGTGATCAGCTATGAAGCATATAAGCTGATAAGATATTCCGTACGGGGTTTGATGGATACACGGAATCCAGCGGTGGATGCCGCCCTTAAAAAAGTACTGAAAAATGATCTGCCTGCCGGCATTAAGGGCTGGCATCAGCTCAGACACAGAACATCGGGTAATACTACCTGGGTTGAACTCCATCTTTTTTTTGATGACGATATCAGCCTGAAGAAAGCACACGATGAGGCGACAATTTTGGAGAGAAAATTGATCGATTCGCTCAAAACCGATGCAGTCATCACTCTTCATCTGGAACCTCATGATGCGCACGATGAGTCGCACATCATCCTGGAAGGAGCCAATAAGCAGAAAGGTCTGGATGAATTTGCCTAAAATAGCATCTGATGGTCAGAGGTATCCGGAAGTCTTATGAAAGTTGAATTTAAAAATGTTAGAGATTTGAAAAGAGCCTGTAGGAGAATGAGAAGGCTGCAAAGATGACAAAAGCTGTCAATGAAATGATATTTTACACGAATACATACCTGTTTCCTGCAGCATTCGTTAGGTAAGCATCGGGTATGCATTGTAAACCATGAGATTCGTTTTGAGGCATTTATTTAAGCTTTTTGTTTTTTCGGCCGTTGTTCTGCTCCTGAATCCGGTCATCCTGTCTGCGCAACAGCGCGGCGAGGGTGCTTTTTCCATCGCACGCGTGCAGTACAGCGGGGGCGGAGATTGGTACAATTCACCGACTGCCCTCACCAATCTGCTCTCATTTGCACGCGGACAGGTACCTATACCTGTCAGTGAAACGTACGAGGATGTGCAGATCGGGAGCCGCGATATCTTTAACTATCCGTTTCTGTTTGCCACCGGTCATGGCAATATCAGCCTCACCAATCCTGAAATGGATAATCTGCGTCAGTATCTTGATAACGGAGGGTTTTTGATGATCGATGACGACTATGGGATGGATGAATATGTCCGTCCGCTGCTGCAGCGGCTTTATCCGGATGAAGAGCTGATAGAACTGCCTGCCGGTCACCCTGTGTACAGCATTGTCTATCCGTTTCCGGACGGACGTCCGCCCAAGGTGCATGAGCACGACGGCAAACCGCCTCAGGCGTTTGGCATCTATCGAAACGGCAGAATGGCTGTTTTATATACTTACGAATCAAATCCGAGTGACGGCTGGGCGTACGATGAACACAGCAACCCGGAAGAGGTAACCCGGGCAGCACTCCGGTTTGGGGTGAATGTGCTTACCTACGTACTTACAAATCCGTAGCCCATTCATCTGACGATTTTCAAATACCTATTTTGATATCTGCCGGCATTTATCAAGTCGTCTGATGAATTAGTAGACTGCCTTTCCCCTTAGCTGTTTCTCGCAGATTTTCGCGGATGCCTCGCTGGTTTCCGCAGAGTGGGAGCGAACTCGTCAGACGACTGAGGGATTGTGGGTCGAGGGTGTGGTTTTGGGAAAAGTCGTCAGACGAGTGCCGGTCCGTGCACAGCTGTATCCGCGATACTCCGAGAGAACCCAAGAGGCATCTCAACCCGAAACAGGGAACTTCAAACCCGGCTATAAAACGCCGGAACAGGAACGTTGAGCATCGTTTTAAGCCCGGGGGAGCATTTGGTTACCGACCGTATTGCATTGACGGTGATGGCACAGGTTGCCGTATCGCCGTTCAGTCCCCCTTCAATCTCTGTGGTGATGGTTGGGGTGCCGCTAACGGTGATCCGGTCGTATGATCTCTCCTCCCCGACGGCGGCCCTGAATCTAAGGCGGATCACTTCCCTGCCCCCCACAAAGCCCGAACCAACCTGTTCAACACCGCTGGGCTCTCCCTTTTTGATCTTTTTGTAGCCCGATGAGATTTCCTTCTCAGCAAGTACGGGTTCCAGTGTTTCCCGGTTATCGTCCAGCGGCCAGTTCATGGCGTGAGCGATCAGGTCAACAGACTCGGGCAGACCCACGTGACGGAGGGATCCGTCTTCCTTTTTGGCTTCAAATTGGTCATGCGTCAGGCCGGCCCCGATTTTTTGCTGAAAGGGAACTCGGCGCTCCGAAGCATCCTGTACCCGTTCAACATATATTGAATCCACGTTCTGGCATACGGAAGTAAACACGGAGGGAAGGTAATCCATTAAAAAACCGGGGTTGACACCGGTTCCCAGACAGGCAACACCATGCTCTTTACATATTGAATCAATTTTTTCAGCCGCACCGGGGTGCCGGTTCCATGGGAAGATCAGTTCTTCGCAGGTCGACACGATGTGAAGGCCCGCTTCGGCCGCTTCCCGAATCTGGGGTACAAGTTTTTCGATGGATGAAACCGTTGTGATGACCGCCACTTCGGGTTTGCTGTCTGAGGCATGGATGGCATCTTCAAGGGATCTGCTGACGGTCACGCCTGTATGCGGTTTATCGAAGAAACTGCCGATATCCCTGCCTGTCAGTTCAGGATTAAGGTCCGCAACACCCGTTATCCGGATGCCATCGCGTTCCAGCAAATATCGAAGTACCTGTTGCCCAAGTGCTCCAACGCCTATCTGAAGTATATTTTTCATTGAATGTGTGATTTGGGAGTATCAAGATTGTGTAACGGGGATGTACCGTGCCGTTTTTGATCTTAGCTAACGGTACTCTGTCCGCACAGCCCTATTTGAAATATGCGTGAATTGCGAATGATCCCAAAACAGAGTTTTCCTCTCGATGATTTTTCTGAAAACAAAGAGGCGATTCTGGCTATACTGGTTGAGTCTGATTCAGCCGGGCAGAACTTTTTTGTAATCGTTTCTTCATTAATTCAGCCCGGGAAGAGCACGTTTCGCATACACTTCACTTTTTCTTCCACACGTACACGTAGTAAGTCCCCGAAAACTGCAACCCGGACTTTGGCTTATTTCTGCCCGATTCGGGGATCCTCCCATGCAGATTAAGCGTGAATGTCGGGAAGACGCTTTTCAATCATATCCCTGCGCCCCTCCAGATGCTGCGGCAGCCAAAGTTTTTTTCCCAGTTCCTTTTCATTTTGAACGGCGCTGTATCCCGGCCCATCGGTCGCAATTTCAAAAAGAACACCGCCCGGAGATTTGAAGTAGACCGATCTGAAAAAGTGACGGTCGATCACTTCAGTAGGATCCAGGCCCCGTTGATCGACTTGCTGCCGCATCTCTTCAAGCTCCCTGCGATCTTTTGCACGGAAAGCGATATGGTGCACCGTTCCGCGGCCGGTTTTACCTTGTTTCGGCGCAGCGGTTTCAAGAATAATATGCCCTCCCGGTGTGCTGGAAGCGCTGTATAAAACCTGACCATCCTGTTCTGCAGCCTTTTCAAAACCCAGGATATCGGTCAGCAGCTCCCCGGTTGAAGCGATCTCTTCAAGCATCAGTGTTGTACTCCAGAATCCTCGAATGCCGTGCTCTTTCGGAACCGTGCCTTGTGTCCATGCGGAGATATTTCCGGCCTCTTCATCAAAGACCAGTTCCAATCTCAGACGGTCGGGATCACGGAAAGAGACTACCTGTCTTCCAAATCGCTCAAACGGGCCGTTAAAATCTATCCCGTTCTTACCAAAGCGTTCTGCCCAGTACCCTATCGAATCTGGCGGAACCAAAAAGGAGACCGTGACGGCTTCACCACTGCCCGGCTTTCCCTGGACGGTCATCGGCCATGGGAAAAAGGTGAGGCTGGATCCGGCCTGAGACGTACCGTTTGTGAAAAACAGGTGGTAGGTAGAGGGATCATCCTGATTTACTGTTTTCATCATCAGCCGCAGGCCCAGGGTTTTCGTGTAGAAATCGGTTGTCCGTTGCGCATCACCTCCTAAAACAGTGATGTGATGAAGTCCTTTTTCGTTTTTGACCGTCATTGATTGTTCAAGCTGATTATTGAAATGTTTTTATCCAGCCGGCAAAACTGTCGAGATACTTTTTCAGAAACTCACGGGTCTTCTCATCCGTGAGTGTTCCGTCACTGCCGAATTTTTCATGCGCGCGGCTAAGCAGGAATTCAGGCTTTGTCATGCAGGGTGCATTTACTGATTTCAAAGATTGTCGAAGCTGGTCCTGGCTTCGTGCCGTACCGGTTGTTCCAGGTGAGGCTCCCAATATACCAACGGGTTTTCCGCTTATGGGCATCTCTTTCGGGGGGCGTGATGACCAGTCGATGGCGTTTTTAGTTACTCCGCTCATTCCGTGGTTGTATTCGGGTGAAGCGATCAGGAGTCCGTTGGCCTCAATAATTGCTTTTTTGAATTCGGCCACACGTTTAGGGTCCCCTTTTTTCTCTGTGTCGGCATTGAAAAGCGGAATACCTTCCAGGTCAAAGAGCTCAATGTTCATCCCGTCGGGCGCCAGGTCACGGGCTGCCCGAAGCAGGGATTTATTATATGAGCCTTTTCTCAGGCTTCCGGCAAATGCAAGAATATTCATAGTGCAGGTGTCATTTTATGTTGAGTTGATAACCATGTGCAACGAGAGCTGAACAGACCGTGAACCCTGATTTATGATAGTTTCGGGTGACGTTCCTCCAGCATCGTGCGGTCCCAGTTACCATGATCGGCTGCAGCCTCATAGGTCGATTGAAGGAACTCCAGTAATAGTGCATCCGGATTTTTTGCAGATTGAACGGCCTTGTAAGGCAAAATAAACTCACCCAAATCATCATGATAATAGGCTTCATCTGGCTGGACCCCGGCTGAAGTGAACCCATCGGGAGCCGGATAGGAATAGGAGTAAAACGCAGGCTCCCCAAGGCCCTGTCCGGGCCAGAACCCGGCGCTGGACAATTCCCGTGAATAGGCTTCTTCCATAACCCAATCAGCGCAGTTGGGCGCACCCCCGGGGTGTTTGGGAGCCGCTCTCCCCGAAAATCGGGTTACAGCGAGATCGAAGGCACCCCAGAAAAAGTGGGACGGGCTCGATTTGCCCGTGAAGCGGGCTCTGAATTGTTCAAAAACCCGGTTAATCTGCACAAGAGCCTTCCAGAACAGAGTAACAAACTCCCGATCGTAACTTTTGTGTTTCCTGTCTTCTTCAAAAAGAATGGCCTCCTCTACTTCCACAGGACGGGTAAAAATCTTTACATCTATGTTCAGATCATTTAGGGCCGACATGGTTTTTTCATAAAAGGAAGCAACACTCAGGGGCTTAAGGTCAAAATTTGCGCTTTTACCATCAGAGGTATAAAACTCCATTTTGTGTTCCAGAAAATTGAATTCTATTTCCAGCTGATTGTTCTGAAAGGGAATGGCATGTGTCGATAAACCTCTTGCCGACACATAGAGTGTCGAACCCCACGAGTGATTGATCCATGGATTCAGTTCCAGCCTGATTTTGCCGATTACCTGTGTCCACATGTGAACTGTGTTGAGTGTATCTGCCCACTCATCAGGGCTGGGAAGTTTCGGCCAATAGTTTGATGCTTCCATAATTTTTCACCATAGTCTGTTTCAGTTTGTTGCAAAACCGGAAAAAGTATCGTTGCCTGGCACTCCCGAAATCTTAAACCGGCACGTATTCACTTCGTGACAGAAGTAATATAGGGCATTTACAGTTTAATGTAAAATAGTTTAATATTGAAGCAATGAATCTTTTTGCCCCACTTTCTCATTAGAGTATTTGTAACACTTAATCAAATGGAAATGGCCTCAAATGTAAAAAAAGTGGTGCTTTCGTAAGCAGATTGCAATTCAAAAAAATAATTGGCCTGTAATTTGATCCCCGGTCAGACCGCTGCCGCACATCCCCTTGCAGGATTTTTTGCCACCCTGACTGAACGGTTCAGCACTGTTTCATTGTAATAGCATAGTCACAGAAATCGAAAATCAACAATCATGCAATGAATTACGAGAAGAAATGGTGGCGCCATTCGGTAATCGGTGTAACCCTGGTCGGGCTTGGAATCAACCTGGTGGCTGAGGCTACCATTATCAAAGGCAATGGCCCGGAGACCTTTGATCTGGGGCATGCAGCGCTATGGTTCTGGATCGGCCTCTTCGGCCTGGTTTCCATCAACGCGGGAATCAGTTATGTCGCCGATGCCGTGAAACAGAGAATTTATATGGAGATGGAATCGGGGGAAGCACCCGGGACCCGGTCTGCTGACTGATTATTTATTAAGTGAAAAGTGCTCATTTTTTGAATGCGTCAGCGAAAATGGCTTGGTTTAAATGGGATTCGCAATGATTGGGTATTGCGGTCAGGCGCATTTTACGCATTTCGTGGTGTAGGGCATTATTTTCAAACGGCCAAACGGGATCTCACCCCCGCAGCGGAGGCAGGTTCCTGTCTCTCCATTCTCCGCTCTTTCATGGGCTCTCTCAAGCTTTTTCAAAATCTGTTTTTTATCCCGCAGGGCTTTCTCATTGATGGCTTTATTGTTGATTGCATCCATTCTTGAGAGGCGGCCGATCGATGCATCAAGGGATACAGATTTGGTCAGTTCTATCAACTCTATTATCTCATCTTGGATGTTTGCTTTATGGTCGTTAATGATCCGTTTTATTTCTGCGTGTTCATCGGGGGTCATGATGATAGATTTTATGTGGTAAAGCAGGAAAATTATCTGAAACCGCAGGGCGGCAATATCGTTGTAAAGGTATGGAAAAGATCACCCAAAAAGATATTGACTGGCTTCTAAACCTGGATACCGGGAATGCGGTGGGGGTCGGACGCAAAAAGGGAACACAGCCTGTCCGGTCAAAGAAACCGCTGAAAATCTGGCTGCTGGGTTTTGTTTTATCCATTGCAGCGCTGCTGTTTTTTATCATTCTGCCTTTTATTCTTTTAGTCAGGGTGTCGGTGTACCTCAATACGGTCCATGGGCTGCACGGATGGGTGTCACTGGCAGGCGGGACAGCGTTGACAGCGGGTATTTTTTCAATCTACCTGATGGTGTTATTTCGAAAAATAAACAACAGAAAACGGGTCCTTAAAATCAGTTATCTGAGTACGCTTTTTATCGTCTCCGGATTCAGCCTGTTTTCACTTTTCTACTTGTCGGGAGTGCATGCCAAAAGCGAGGACGTACAGAGTTTGTATCGATCGATGCACCCGATATTGAGGGTGGCTGTAAGCACCACGACACTCGCCGATGGTAAACTGGTTCTCACGGATATCGGTCGTGAAGAGTCGGACTACAGCAGAATGGGTTTACCGGTGAATCCGCGATCGTTGCACTACCGCCAGGAAAACGGATATTATCATGCGGTCGATATCCGGACAATTGACAGGGGATTGATCAGAAACGGTCTGCTGGAGCTTGCTTTCAGCAGTATGGGATTTCAAACATTGCGACACACCGGAACGGCCGATCATCTACATGTAGAACTTCCGGTCCGGGAATGAGAACATAATATTGAGGGGATCAGGTACTCCGGCAGTCACAGATAGATCACACCAATGTGACAACGAGCAGAGCGTAGAGAATGGCCGCAAAAAACCCGGCCGTGAGCGCAAGCGGAAGCTGAGTGGTAACGTGATCCATCAGGTCGCATCCGGTAGACAGGGAGCTAAGTATGGTGGTATCCGATATAGGCGAGCACTGGTCTCCCATGACGCTCCCCCCGATTACCGCAGCAAAAGAGAGCTGAAGAAAGAAGACATCGGGGACAACGGCCCAAGCAAGCGGAACAGCTATGGGAAAGACCACAGCATAGGTGCCCCAGGAGGTTCCGGTTGAAAATGCGATAATCATGCAGAGAATCATCAGAACGCCCGGCAGCAGGGATGGGATTACCAGGTCGCCGATCATCTCCACAACATATGCGGCCGTTCCTACGGCGTCGGCCACTTCTTTCAGGGTTACAGCCAGAGCCAGGATAATTGCACCTATCGTGACTCCCTTGCACCCGTCAATAAATCCGTTTATCGCTATCTGCAGCGGCATTCCTTTTGCAATGGCGATAAAAATTCCGGCTAAAACGGCGAGCACAAAGGCTTCCGCAATCAGCAGCAGCGGCTCATCTGATCCCAGGATGAAGAACGTATATGCATAAGGGATAATGGCGACACCCAGAAGAGCGCCGATTGGTCCAAAGAAATCGATCAATCCGGGATGATAGCTGTCGGGCACCTTGCTCTGTACCAGCTCATCTGCTGCCATGGGGGTGGATCCCTTCCGGTCGAGGAGTCCGGTGGTTCTGGATCTCTCCACTGCTTTGCGCATCTTCTTTCCGGGCACCCATGGAAGAACCTCAAGTGCAAATCCCAGGGTGATCAAGATGGCAAAAATGGCGTAAAAATTATAAGGCAGGGAGGCAAAGAAGAAATTGATACCGTCCTGGGGTGTTTCAAAAATGGCAAGTGTACCAATCACCAGTCCGCTCACATAAATCGGCCACACATTGAAGGGAATGAGTGTTGCGGCGGGGGATGCGGTGCTGTCGACCATATACGCGAGTTCTTCGTGCGATACCTTGTGCTTGTCGGCGACGGGCCTGACGGTTGCGCCGGTCAAAACTGTGCTTATGGTTCCGCCCTGATGGAAAATGAGGCCCATCATCCATGTAAAAAATTTGGCGGACCGCGGACCTCTTACCATCAAGTCGCTTGCCCAAACCGCAAACCGTTCGGCTCCTCCGGTACGGGTCCAGATACCAATGAGCCCGCCCAATGCCCAGAGATAGACAAGCAGAATCAGGGCAAAGCTCTCTGTGCCGATCGAGGGAATCAAATATACCTGCACAACATTTAAATCTCCGGCGATCACGCCGCCAAGACAAACCCCTATAAACAGTGCACTCACCACTTCGCGCGTCCAGAATGCGAGAACAATTGCGACCAGCGGAGGCATCACCGACCAGAACCCGTAATGGTCACCCTGTTCGGGAAAACTGCCGAATGCCGTTGCATGGTATATCCCCGCAATTACGAGCGCGATAAAGGCACCGAAATAGATTTTACGTCTCGTTTCGGGATTCTGCCATAGCAGCTTTGACCGTTCAAACTCTTTTTTCATGAAAAAAATAGTGTATTTAACTGGTTCGAGCGTTTAAAATAAAAGATCATGAATGAATTGTATCATTTCTTTTTGCCAAGGCTATGTGAAATTCGTTAAAAAATATAAGCCCTTCACGCTGACCTTTCCGATCACGGCCTATTTCATTAAGTTCAGAATCCTTTTCATCAACCAATCCAATCTCATGAAATCGATTCTTACTGTACTCATCTGTTTCTCTTTTCTGATGTTTTCATCTGAAACATTCGCACAGTCGCACGCAAGCACGGGTGCTTCATCCGCGCCGGTTTACCAGCCGTTTCTCAAGCAACTGGCTGACGGTGTTTCGGCCGATCGCCTGGAAACCGACATCCGGATTCTGGCAGGATTTGAAAACCGCCATACGCTGTCCGATACCACTTCCGACACCAAAGGAATCGGTGCTGCACGGCGATGGATCAAGCGGGAGTTCGAAAAGATCTCCGAAGAGTGCGGCGGGTGCCTGGAGGTGTTTTATGTGAACGGCACCGTGGGCGGTGAGAACCGCATCCCCGAACCGGTTCAAATTGTGAACGTGGTGGCGGTTCAGCGCGGAACGGCCGACCCAAACCGGGTGGTGATGATGACCGGGGACATCGACTCCCGGGCGTCGAATGTGATGGATGCGGAAACCGACTCACCGGGCGCCAACGACAACGCTTCAGGCATGGCAGGCACCATCGAAGCGGCGAGGGTACTTTCAAAGCATCAGTTTCCGGGTACCATTGTCTACGCGGGCCTCTCGGGTGAGGAACAGGGCCTGTTTGGCGGAGAGATTGTTGCAGACTATGCGCTTGAAAACAATTGGCGTATCAAAGCGGTGCTGAACAACGATATGATCGGGAACATTGTGGGGATCAACGGCGTGATCAACAATACCACGGCAAGGGTTTTTTCGGAGGGAACGCGTCCAACGGAAACGGATCGTGAAGCCCGCATCCGGCGCTTCACGGGCGGAGAGGTCGATTCGCCTTCACGAAACCTGGCGCGCTATATCCACGTGATGGGCGAGCAGTATATCGACAATCTGGATGTAATGATGATCTACCGGCTCGACCGCTTTGGCCGGGGCGGACACCACCGGCCTTTCAATGACGTAGGTCTGCCGGCGGTCCGTATCATGGAAACCAATGAAAATTATAACTGGCAGCACCAGGACATCCGTACGGAAAACGGGATTGAGTACGGTGATGTGATCGAGCACGTCGACTTTGACTACGCTGCCAAGCTAACTGCCCTGAATGTGGTGTCGCTGGCCGGCATGGCCAAAGCACCGGCGCCTCCCTCCGGCGTGGAGATCAGCGGTGCGGTGCGGCCAAGCACCACGCTGAGCTGGGATGCACTCAATCCGGAGCAAAATCCGCAGCTGGAGGGATATAAAGTGTACTGGCGGCTGACCACATCCCCGGTCTGGACATATGGGCGCCTGACGGGCAATGTAACCGAGTTTACACTGGAGAATATCGTCATCGACAATTATTTCTTTGGAGTGGCCAGCGTATCGGAAGAGGGGTATGAGAGTCCGATTGTATTTCCGGGCCCCATCGGTTCGTTTGGCGATTAATCACCTTTCAAAGAGGTATGAATGGCTGAAAAGAATCTCGACTTTACTCCGGAACAGCTTGAGGTATACATCCGTCATGCAGGCAAGGTTATTCGTGAGCTCTACTCCGAAAAACTGGAAAGGCGTGTTTTCCCGGGTATGGAACCGGACAAGGTGATGGGGCTTTTCAGGGAACAACTTCCTGAAGAGGGCTTCGATATTTCGGACCTTCTCGAAAAGGTACGAACGGATGTGGTTGGGGCTGCCACCATGAACATTGGCCCGCACTACTACGGATACATCACAGGCGGAGGCAACCAGGTTGCAATCCTGGCCGAAATGCTCAGCGCAGCACTCAATCAGAACAACCTGAAGTGGCACTCCTCACCTGTGAGCACGGAACTGGAAAAGCTTGTGATTCGCTGGGTATCGCAGTTCATCGGCTATCCGGACTCGGCTGCAGGCGCCATTCTGGACGGCGGCTCAACCGCCAACTTCAACTGCCTGGCTGTGGCGCGAAAAAATATGATGCCGGACCACATGAGCCGCAAGGGACTTTCCGGCATGCCGCCGATGACGGTATATGTGTCCGCCGAGGGGCACTCCAGCTTCGATAAAGCAGCGGATATGCTGGGTATCGGCCTTGACAACCTTCGGAAAATTCCGGTCGACGACAGGTTCCGGATCCGTACCGATCTTTTGAAGAAGCAGGTTGATGATGACCTTTCAAAGGGTTTTCGGCCCATTTGCATCATCGGCATAGCCGGCACCACAAACTCCGGAGCCGTGGACGATCTGACAGAATTAGCAGAAATTGCGAAGGATTACGGCATCTGGTACCACGTGGACGCTGCGTACGGCGGGCCCGCTGCAGCACTCGACAGCGTAGGATATCTGTTTGAAGGAATGGAAATGGCAGACTCCGTGGTCATCAATCCGCACAAATGGCTTTATGTTCCATTCGAGGCTGCGTGCATATTGGTGAAGGAGCCGGAAAAACTGAGAAAAACGTTCAGCCTCATTCCGGATTACCTGCGTTCGAATGAGGACGGAGGCGGACGGACCGATCTGATGGAGTACCAGCTTCCGCTTACAAAAAGTTTTAAGGCCCTGAAGGTGTGGATGACGCTGAAAGCCTACGGTGCAAAACGTCTGCGCGATACCATTCAGGGTGATATTGAAAATGCCGGGTATCTTGCCCGATTGGTGCAAGATTCAGATGATTTTGAACAGATGGCCCCGGTGCCTCTATCGATCACCTGCTTCAGGTACAGGCCTGAGGGAATGAATGATGAGGATGCTGAGCTCATGAACCGCAAACTGGCTCACGCCATCGAACAGGACGGACGCATATTTCTGACGGCTACAAAAATAAGCGGCAAAACAGCCCTGCGTACCTGTTTTATCAATCCGCGAACAACTAAGAAAGATGTGGAGTGGATTTTGGAGGTTATAAGGGATGTTGAGGCGGATGTAATGCAGCAGAGTTCTCGCAAATAAGTGCAGAGTTTCACAAAGTGTTTTTGCGCCATTGTTCGACTTTTCTGCCTAAATCAGCCCCGTAGGGATGCCTATGGCACAAGAGCCCCTGAGAGCTGTAACTCTGCCTCCGATCAACTCTTAATCGGCACATCAACCGAAGACCGGACATGCAGATCCCGTTGGGGAAACGGGATCTCAATTTCATACTCTTCAAACTTTCTCACAATGGCCTGATTCAGTTCGTTACGCATCCGGTACCGGTCTTTCACATTCGCTACCCATACGCGCAGCTGCATATCCCATGCGGAATCGCCGAACTCTACAAGATGCACCTGATGTTTTGGATTTTTCATCACATCGGAATGCTCCTCAGCCACTTCGTTCAATGCCTTCAGGACCTTGTCCAGATCGGAAGAGTAGGACACACCCACGCTTACATCAAGACGAAAAGTGGAGTCTCCGTGAGAATAGTTCACCACATTGTTCTCCACAAACTTGGAGTTGGGCACAATGATGGAAATGTTGTTAATCGTCCTGACTTTGGTGGAGCGAATGCTGATTTCGGTTATGTCTCCTTCAATATCATCCACCTCCACGCGGTCGCCCACGCTGATGGGCCGCTCGAACATGATTATGAGTCCTGAAATGAAGTTGGAGGTGACGTTTTGAAGTCCAAAACCGATACCAACGGAAAGGAGGCCGAAGACAACGGCCAGGCTGGTAAGATCTATACCAACAAACTGAAAGGAGATAAGAATACCCAGGATTACAACGATATACTGCCCTACCCGGGATAGGGTGTACTTGAGGCCGGGGTCGATTTCAAACTTGTCAAGAAATTTACCCTGTAGAAAGCGGCGGGTCATCCCGCCCAGGAACATGAATACGGTCAGGAATACTATAAATATGACCAAAGAGAGGATTGTTACAGGGGTATCCTTAAGGCTGAAGAGCCTCATGTTCAGAAAATCCTGAATAGAGGCAAAAATTGTGTTCCAGTCTAATTCCATATGCAGAGAGCAGGTTTGATAGGGTGATAAGTCTATCTAAAGATTCTGAAAGATCAAAATGGTGATCAGGACGGTCATATCATGGGTGTTCCATCTGCGATAGCAATGCCCATGAAGGCAGCTTCCAATTGAATCAATTTTCGGTTTGCTTAAGTATACGGTTGGATACGTATTGCAGGATCAGGGGAACCCGGTATCAAAATAATAGCTTATTATCAGTTCCTTAATAACAAATCCAGATAAGGTTGTCTTTGAAAGAGAATAAAAGGAGTGCATTCGGAACCGAGCCTTTGGGGCAGCTGCTTCGCCAACAGGCAATACCCGCTTCGGCCGGTATTCTGGTGATGTCGATATATGGAATCGTGGATACGATTTTTGTCGGCCTATGGGTAGGATCTCTGGGTATTGCAGCCATTACGGTTGTACAGCCGATTACTTTTTTTATCGCAAGTATCGGTATGGCTATCGGAGTGGGCGGGGCATCCATCATATCCAGAGCATTCGGAGAAGGTAATGACGGCCGTGCATTCCGCACATTTGGCAACCAGGTGGGAATGACCCTGACGTTCGGCATTCTTTTTGTACTGATAGGTTTTCTGTTTATTGAACCTGTACTAAGTCTGTTTGGCGGACGCGGCGAAGTTACCGGGCCTGCCCGTGAGTATTTTGAGATTGTACTTCTGGGAGTGCCGTTCCTGGCCTGGGCGATGATGAGCAACAACGTGATCCGGGCTGAAGGCTATCCAAGGGTGGCCATGATGGTGCTGGTGGTTCCCGCTATCGTCAACATAGTTCTGGACCCCGTGTTTATCATCTGGCTCGACATGGGGATTGCCGGTGCGGCCTGGGCCACAACTTTGTCCTACATTGCAAGTGCAGCCTTTTCAACATGGTTCTTCAGAAGGGGAGGTTCCCAGATGAGCCTTGACCTGAAATCGCTCCGGCCGGATGTACCCATACTCAAAGAGATGTTTTCGTTAGGATCGGTGACATTTGCAAGGCAGGGAACCATCAGCATACTCTCCATTATTCTGAACAACTCCCTTTTTGTGTATGGCGGCGAACTGGGTCTTTCGATTTACGGTATCATCGGCCGTCTGCTAATGTTCACAAACTTTCCGGTTTTGGGGATAACGCAGGGATTCATACCGATTGTGGGATATAATTATGGAGCGGGTCTGATGGAGCGTGTTAACCGGCTGATTCGCCTCTCAATGACGTCCGCCACCCTGATTTCTTTTGCCATCTTTGCCGTTATCATGATCTTTGCACCCTATATTGTATCGGTCTTTACAAATGACCCCGCTCTGATAGAGCAAACAATACCCTCACTTCGCAAGGTTTTTCTGGCCACCCCTCTTCTTGCAATTAACCTGTTAGGCGGAGCCTATTTCCAGGCTGTTGGACGGGCAAAGCCGGCTTTTATTCTATCGCTTTCCAAACAGGGCTTTTTACTTATTCCGTTGATCCTATTACTGCCGCTGGAGTTTGGAATTGACGGTATCTGGTATGCTTTCCCCATTGCCGATCTGGGTGCTGCGGGTATCACGGGGTACTACTTCAAATATCACAGAAACAAAGATGGAAGCCATGAAACCGATGCATCCGGCTAATGAGAGTTCTACGGACAATACCCAAAGAGCAGAAACTAATCTGCTACCTTCACATTCCAGATTTCTTCCGCATAATCCCGGATGGTGCGGTCGGATGAGAATTTACCCACACGTGCGGTATTGAGCAGCGCTTTTCGGTTCCACTCATCCTGATTTCTGAAGAGATCATCCACTTTTTCCTGGGTTTTAACATACTCCTCGTAATCTGCAAGTACCAGAAAGTAGTCGCCCTTGTGCAGCAGAGAGTCAATGATAGGCTGATACAGTTCCTTGTCTTCATTGAAAAATCCGTCACGGATCTGGTCTACTGCCTGTTTCAGCTCCTCGTTTTTCTCATAATAGGTCCAGGGGTTGTATCCCTCGTGCCTGAGGCGGTCCACATCGTCTACGGTGTTACCGAAGATGAATATATTTTCATCGCCTACTTCTTCCTTGATCTCAACATTTGCGCCGTCAAGGGTGCCTATGGTGAGCGCACCGTTGAGGGCAAACTTCATATTACCCGTGCCTGATGCCTCAAAACCGGCCGTAGAAATCTGCTCCGAGAGGTTGGCGGACGGAATCATTTTCTCGGCAAGGGTTACGCTGTAATTTTCCAGAAAAAGGAATTTCAGCTTGTCACCAACATCCGGGTCATTATTAATTTTTTCACCCACGTCATTCATCAGTTTGATGAATAGTTTGGCCATGGTGTAGCCCGGTGCAGCTTTGCCGGCAACCAGAAGTGTTCGCGGAACAAAATCTCCATCCGGATTAGCCTTGATTCGGTTGTATTGGGTGATGGCGTAAAGCGTGAACATAAGCTGACGCTTGTATTCATGAATTCGCTTGATCTGAATATCAAACATGGACGAGGTGTTGATCTTAATGCCACGCTTGTCATGTATATACTCGGCCATCTTTTTCTTATTGCTCTGCTTGATGGCAGCAAACTTCTTCATGAAAGCCTTGTCATCAGTGTACGACTCAAGCTTTTTAAGCTGATCGAGATGAGTAACCCACTCCTCACCAATTTTGTCCGTAATGAGAGCAGACAGTTCCCGGTTACACTGACGGAGCCATCGCCTTGGTGTAATGCCGTTGGTCTTGTTGGTGAACCGTTCGGGGAAGATTTCATAAAAATCCCGAAAGAGCGTCTTCTTCAGCAAATCGCTGTGAAGTGCTGCTACGCCGTTGGTTTTGTGAGATCCCACAATTCCAAGCGATGCCATGTGAACAACCGGATCTTCACCCTCCCCCACAATAGAAAGCCTGCTGATTTTACCCCGGTCATCACCGATTTTCTCCTGCACATGCTGCAGAAAACGCCTGTTGATTTCATAGATGATTTGAAGGTGGCGCGGTAAAAGGTTTCGCAGCAGCGATACCGGCCATTTCTCCAAAGCTTCTGGAAGGAGGGTATGGTTGGTGTAGGCCATCGTTTTAACCGTGATGTCCCAGGCCTGGTCCCAGGAGAGCCCCTCTTCGTCAACAAGTACTCGCATCAGTTCCGGTATGGCGAGATTGGGGTGTGTATCATTGCACTGAATGGCCACTTTTTCAGGCAGTTTGCGCCAGTCATCGTTTGTTTTACGGAACCTGCGCAGGATATCCTTCATTGAGGCCATCACCAAAAAGAACTCCTGTTTGAGGCGAAGCTCCTGTCCGCGAAACATCTTGTCATTGGGATAGAGAACCCTCGATATATTTTCATTCAGTTGGGTGTCGCGTACGGCATCGATATACTGCCCCTGGTTAAAGCTTTTCAGATCGATCGATGACGATGACGAAGCTTTCCAGAGACGCAAATTGTTCACTACATCATTTTTGAATCCGGGTATCGGTGTATCGTAGGCTACCGCCAGAACATCGTGGGTATTCTCCCATTTAAATTTCAGGTCACCGTTGCCGTCATTGTAAGCCCGTGAATGCCCGTAAAAAGGGACATTGTACTGAGTTTTTGACCGAACTACATCCCACGGATTGCCATAACGCAACCAGAGATCGGGTTTTTCAACCTGGTAGCCGTTCTCGATTTGCTGGTAGAAAATGCCAAAATCATAGCGAATGCCGTATCCTATCGCCGGGATACCAAGAGTGGCCATTGAGTCGAGAAAGCAGGCTGCAAGGCGGCCCAGGCCGCCGTTCCCTAATCCTGCATCCCATTCCGCATTACGGACCTTGTCATAATCCAGGCCGGCCTCTTCCATGGCCTCGGCCGCTTCATCCTGCACGCCCAGGTTAACCAGCATATTGTCGAGCAGCCGGCCGATGAGATACTCCATGGACAGGTAATAAACGCGTTTGGACTCATTTTTATAGTAGCCCTGCTGCGTCTCAATCCACCGGTCGTGAAGGCGATCCATTACAGAAAGTACAACACTGCGGTAGTTGTCCCAGTTGGTGGAAGAGTACTCGTCTTTGGCAAGCGTATAACGAAGATGCTGCCTGATGTCTTCTCGCAGGTCATCTTTGTTCATTCCGCTGCGGGGATGTATTGTTTTCTTGCTGCTCATATTGTGATGGATTTATTGTGTAAAATCGTAATTGTTAATTGCATAAAGGCAAAAGGCGCTGGCTGATGTCTGAAAGCTGACGGCCTCTGCCTTTTCACTTTTGCCTTTTTACTCCAACGCCCTGATCTAACCCTTCAAATAAATGCCATAATCCGGCTTAAATCCCGGCCGTGTAATATGTACGGAAAATCCAAGCTTATGAAACGACTCGTATGCATTAATTGCAACAAAATCCTGATCGAAAATACCAAATACCGTGGAACCGCTTCCGCTCATGGCAGAGTAGGATGCGCCAAAGTCATAAAGCTGGTCTTTTATATTGCCTATAAGCTCGTGACGGGCAATTACAGGTCCCTCAAGGTCGTTAACCAGCAGGTAGCGCCACTCCTCCAAATCCTCCTCCAAAAGCACGCCTTTTATAGAAAAATCGGGCTCGGGGTTAGGTATACATCCGGCATAAGCTTCCGGGGTTGAACTTTCAAAGCCTGGCCATACAGTAACAATCCATGCATCCGGCTGGATGTCGGCAGGCTCAATATCCTGCCCGAGTCCCGTGCCTATTCCGGGGGTACCTTTAATAAAAAAGGGAACATCAGCTCCCAGCGAACGGCTCAAATCAATCAACTCTTCGTCGCTCAGCCCGGCATTTTCCAGTTTATTAAGCATGCGAAACGTGAGCGCAGCATTACTGCTGCCGCCCCCAAGACCGGCGCCTGCAGGGATTTTTTTATCGATGCGGAACGTGTACTCGTTTTTAAGCCCCACATATTGATCGAACATTCTGTAAGCACGTGTTACCAGGTTTGACTCATCGGCCGGTATGTCCGGGTTGGAAAATTCAAGTACATAGGCATCGGATGCCGATACCTCGAAACGATCGCTCCACTCAATGAAACAGAACCCTGTTTCTATCCGATGATACCCCGTTGGGAGCTTTTCCAACACATGAAGGCCAAGGTTTATCTTTCCAAATGAATCAGCGATCCATAAATCATTCATAGTTTTTCGGGAAGTCAGATCGTTAGTATCTGCAGGTCAGGTTACTCTGAATCGGGACCAATGTTTTTTCCGGCAGCAGAGGGAACGGGAGAAACGGATTCCCTGAATGTTAGTTTAAAAAAGAGAATACTCAGGGCAAGAACAAGTGTCGCCAGATTTGTGAGAATAATTGGTAAATCGGAAATAAGCAGGCCGTATGTCAGCCAAAGTGCCACACCGGTACAAAATATTGTGTACATACCGAGTGAAAGATCTTTTGCAGACCGGGATCTCCACGTTTTGATAACCTGTGGAAGAAAAGCGATCGTGGTGCAAAAACCGGCAGCGAGACCTATTAGGGTAACGGATTCCATAGAAAAATATCGTTGTTTGTTGAGTGCGCAGTCAGCACGTTCAGTTCTGCTTTTCCATTTCTGACTTGATTCTCAGAAGCAAATCGTATGCCTCTTCATAGTTGTTGGAAATCTTGCCGTCGAGAATAGCGTCTTTAATGCGGTCTTTGACACGACCCACCATTGGTCCCGGACGAATATCCAGTACGTTCATCACTTCCTCGCCGCTGATCGGATTTTTCCAGTTCCTGATCCGGTCTTTCTCTTCTACCTCTGCAATTTTCTTTTCTACTTTGTCAAAATTGTTGCGGTATTTCTTTACCCTCCATTCATTCTTACTGGTAATATCGGCCCTGCAAAGCGTCATCAGGTCATCAATATCGTCACCGGCCTCAAATATTAATCGGCGAACCGCACTGTCACTCACCTCTTCAGAAACAAGCGCAATCGGCCTGAGATGAAGAGCTACCAGTTTCTGAACATATCGCATTCGTTCATCCATCGGCAAACCGAGGCGTTTAAATATGCGGGGCACCCATTTTGCGCCAATTGCATCATGACCGTGAAAAGTCCAACCTACGCCTTTGACAAACTTTTTTGTTGGAGGCTTGGCAATATCGTGCATGATGGCGGCCCATCGAAGCCAGAGATTGTCGCTCTTTTGCGCGGTGTTATCGAGCACCTTCAGGGTATGCCAGAAATTATCCTTGTGACGCTGTCCGTTTTTCTCATCTACACCGGCCAGGTTTACCATTTCGGGAAAAAACTCGTTCAATAAGCCTGTTTCAAAGAGATGTTTAAACCCTGTTGATGGTTTTGGGCTCATCACAATCTTATTGAGCTCATCCAGAATGCGCTCCCTGGAGATAATGGAAAGCCTGTGAGCCATTTTTTTTATGGCTGCCCTGGTTTTTGGTTCAATTGTGAAGTTCAGCTGTGTTGCAAAGCGAACCGCCCTCATCATCCGCAGAGGGTCATCATCGAAGGTTTTTTCAGGATCAATGGGGGTTCTGATTATCATCTTTTCCAGATCACGAATACCGTGAAAAGGGTCGTGCAGAACGCCAAATGTGTTTGGGTTAAGGCTCCATGAAAGTGCATTGATGGTCAGGTCACGGCGGAGCTGATCGTCTTTTAGGGAGCCGTCTTCCACAATGGGCTTTCTGGATTGGCGCCTGTAGCTCTCTTTCCGCGCTCCCACAAATTCAAGATCGAATTCACTGTGCTTAACCTGCGCGGTTCCGAACTGTTTGAAGATGGTAACCTGATCGGTTTGAAGTTTTTCAGCTACCTTTTGGGCCAGCCGGATACCCGAGCCAACCGTAACGAAATCAATATCTGTAATCTCCGTTTCATCCAGACGCCCGAGGTAATGGTCACGAACGTAACCGCCAACTACATACGCCTGCTGATCAATGGATTCTGCCGCCTCGCCGATAAGTTGAAAAAGAGATTTATGTTCTGAAGGGATATCAAGCACAACAATTAATTCATTAAATGAAGGCCTAAAATAAAAACTATTGGCTTAGCAATCAGCATGATATGGTCGTTTCGGGAGGAATTGTAATATCAAACAAAAAAACCCCGGCCATCATACTGACCGGGGCTTGTAAACGGATCTGATTTAATTGGCAGTTTGCAGCTGTTCCACATATTCCGGACTGGCATAGATCGCCACCTCAACCCGGCGGTTTTCCTGCCTTCCTGCATCCGTATCATTGTCTGCGATCGGTTCGTACTCTCCTCTTCCCTCAATCTCAATGCGCGATGGGGCAAGGCCCTGTTCGATCATATATTCAGCGGCAGACTGCGCGCGGCGCTCGCTGAGGCCCAGGTTATACATCTCATCACCTACTGAATCGGTGTGTCCCACTATCAGAAGAATGGTATTGTCATCGCGGTTTATGATTTCAGTAAGCTTCTGCAGATTATCGATCGATTCCTGTCGAAGAGCAGCCGAATCGAAAGAAAAAAGAATACCGCTGTCGAAGCTGACGGCAATTCCCTCCTCAACTCGCTGAATGGTTACGCCCTCCATCTCTTCCTGCATTTCGCGTGCCTTACGGTCCATATTTCGTCCGATAATGGCGCCTACCGTTCCGCCCACTGCAGCTCCGGCAATGGCACCGCCTGCCGTACTTCCCAGAGTCTTGCCGATTACGGCTCCCGCAGCAGCTCCGGCGCCGCTTCCAATCACGGTACCTTTGGCTGTATTGCTCCAGTTTGAGCAGCCCGAAATCAACAATGCTGCTGACAAAACGAGGGTGAATACCAATGTGAATTTATTCATTCTTATAAACTTGTTTTTAGGGTTAAAAGGCTCCGCAGGACCAACGTATATTTGTCATAAAATTGCGGACATTCAATTGTAGTCGCTTTTACAGATATTTGTTTCGCACCCCGTCGGAGAGTTGACGCACCAGCGGTCCTTACCGCTCAGATTCAGGATTATTCGCATGAATATGTTATACATTTTTTTCAAAAGTCAGAATAAAATTCATGAGAATTTCATTCAAATAAAAACCTGTTGGTATAGCTGATGTTTGATCTTAAGCAGATCTTGCTATGTATCAGTGCCGGGATGATCGTGATCCTTTCATCCTGTGCGCCGGATCCCGTTTTCAGGCTGCAAAGCGATGATGAAAACGCGGATGACCATAACAGTGTGATGCAAAACGGGATGGAGTACCTGATCAGCGATCTGGATCAGTCCGGAGCTGTACTGGCCTATTACAGGCACATAGGCGATCGAATCGTGATGGACCTTGAAGTATTCAATTACTCTGATGAAGTGGTTCGATTTGCCCCCTCAGATGTACATTATGTGGCCCGAAGCCGTGATTTCAAGCAAAATGCGAATGGTGAACTGGAGTGGTTTCAACATGTGATTGAGGAAGGATCTGCCATTGATCCTGAAAAAACGATGCTTGATATCGACATGGCTGCTTCGCGGGAAGAGGCTCAGGAACGTACCGCATTGCTTTTGGACGGCATATCAGCAACGCTTGATCTTGCTTCAGACATCTCCGATGCGGGGAATCTAACCCGCAATGAATTGCGTAAACGGGAGAATCGCAGAATCCGCGATGCCATATACAGGACCGAAAGACGCGATTATTATTACCAAAATATAGCGTCACTAAATAATCAAAGAACATATTGGGAAACCCGCAGCTTACGGACAACAGACCTGCTCCCGGATGAGTCGGTTGCCGGGGAAATCAGTATTCCCCTGATTGAAAACGCCACAGAATACGAGGTTATCATTCACATTGGTGGCGAGAAGCATAGGTTCCGCTATCTGCAAAGAGAGTACAAGCCCTGAGTTAAACAGCTTCTATCTGCTTAATCAGCCCTGCTTCAAAATCGAATGATCGCCCACATGCACTTCGCCGGTCGCGCCGGTCAGTTCTGTGTGGTTTCCGATTGTGGAATCCTCAAGGGTGCAATCGGCCAGTGCGGCATTTTTCTGAACAATGCTGTTCTTTATCCGGCTATTTTTGATTACGGTATCTGCTTCGATGCTTACATACGGACCAATTTCACTTCCCGTTATGGTTGCATTGTCCCCGATGAATACAGGGGGGTGTATGGTTGTATCCGGATACTCGTCATAAGCATGGTTCTCCTTGGCCAGTATTTCACCGGTGGTTTCCAGCCAGGCCGGCAGGGTACCGCAGTCAAGCCATTCATCAACAGTGGCCTTCTTAAACACCTTTCCGTCCTTGAGAAGACGGTCGAGCGCGTCGGTAAGCTGATATTCATTGCCATGACCCGTAATATCGTTGTCCAGCAGGTACTGAATCTCCCTTTTCAGGTCTTCACCCTTTTTAAAATAGTAAACTCCTATAATGGCAAGGTTTGAGATAGGCTCACTTGGCTTTTCAACAAAATCGGTAATGGTATCGCCCTCATGAACCGCTACACCGAACCGTGAAGGATCTTCAACCTCCTTAAGCCAGATAACGCTGTCGGCATCATCAACCGTTACCTTCTCCTTGGAATCAAACAGGGTATCGGCAAATACAATGATTACCTCACCGCTCAGATCTTCTTCAGCACATGATACCGCATGAGCCGTGCCGAGGGCTCTATCCTGGACCCGGAACGTGGCTTTGGCATCGTGACGCGTGCTCATCTCTTTAAGAGTTTCCTTGATTTCACGGCCGAAATCAGGCCCGAGAATATAAACGATCTCATCAATGGTTCGGTCGAGTGTTCGGGCAAAGGTCTCCACTATTCGTTCAACAATCATAGTGCCTGCAACAGGAAGCAGAGGTTTAGGTGTAGTGTGTGAATGGGGTCGTACACGGGTTCCCCTTCCCGCCATAGGTATGATAAGTTTCATGTCTTGGTCTGGATTTTTTAATTCCGGATGACGATGCTGCTTTGCCGCCCTTTTGACAGTTATTTTTTAAAAATGATTTCTTCTTTCTTGTGAATGTAAATCTTTATTTTATCGGACGGAAATATACAGGTTGATGAATCCATTATCGAATGAGAATCTTTAAATAGATCTCAATGCCATGGTATAGTTCACAACCGGCAGGGGCCGGCCGTTAACGGCCTGTTGAAAAATCGTGATCATCAAAACGGGATAAATTGGACCTTTATTCACTTACAATGAACGGAATCGTGATACTGCTGATTGCGATTTTCATACGCCACTCTCTGTACAGGCTTCGCTTCTTCTCTCACATGTTTCAGCAGCTGGGTTACAAAACAGGTGAGTACAGAAAATGGCTGGGCAGTCATTTTTACTCCCATGCCGTTACACCCGAACACATCTTCTACAATATCATCATACTACTGATGATTTATCTATTCGCAGACAGGGTTACACTGACTGCAGGAGCGCTGGTTATGTTTGTTTTTGCGCTTTTCTGGTTTGTTGGTATTTCCCGCTATCAGGAGGAGAAAGAGAAAAAGCCGCTGGTCTACACTGCAAGAATGAAGAGGCTTGGAATCACAGCTTTGGTCCTGATGGGCATAAGCTGGTTTATTCTGATTGATTTTGCCTACCGCGGTCTGCAATTGAGAGATTTTGCCGCTCCTTTTATCAGTACGGATCCCTACTTTCTCGGATTCGGTATGATCATCGTAGATATGTTTGTGCCCCTGATACTGATGGCCGCAGCCTGGCTGATGAAACCCGTTGAAAACATAATACAGAACGGATTCAAAAAGCAGGCCAGGAATAAACTTTCCTCTCTTCCCAACCTGAAAGTAATCGCCATAACGGGCAGTTACGGTAAAACCAGCACCAAGTTTGTGATTAACTCTTTTTTGAAAGAGCGGATGAATGTTTGTGTTACTCCCGGAAGCTTCAATACGCCGATGGGAATTTGCAAGGTGATCAACAATGAGCTGGATGCTACTCATCAGGTTTTGATTCTGGAAATGGGGGCGCGGTATCGAGGCAATATTCTGGAACTTTGCAGAATAGCGAGGCCGGATATATCCGTTATAACCAACGTGGGGCTTGCGCACCTCGAAACGTTTGGCTCTCAGGATGTCATTGCCTACGAAAAGGGAACCCTTGCAAGGGAGCTTAAACCGGGAGGGGTCCTCGTCCTGAACGGTGACGACGAGCGCGTGAGGGCTATGGCAGAGTATCGAGATGACGTGAAGATCGTTTTCACAGGGCAGGAGGGGTCTGTAAGGGCTGCCGATATATCTGTTTCACCCGAAGGAACGCATTTTACGATGAGCTGGCTCGACAGCGACGGAGTTGTTGAAGCCCAGGAGAGAGTTCAGACACCTCTGCTTGGATTCCATAATATTCAGAATGTACTCTTGGGTGCTGCCATTGCGCGTGAGTTTGGTATACGGCTCAAAACGGTGGCCCTGGCCGCCTCCAGGCTTGAACCGGTTGAGCACAGGCTGGAGCTCAAACAGCGAAACGGCCTCACCATCATCGACGATGCCTTTAACTCCAACCCCGTGGGGGCCAAAAATGCCGTGGATATACTCGCGTCATTCGGATCGGGGCGCAAAATTCTGATCACGCCCGGTATGATTGAGCTGGGTGAGCTTGAAGACGAGGAGAACAGAAAATTTGGAGAGCATATCGCCAGGGCAGGACTCGACCTGGTCATACTGGTAGGCAGGGAACAGACAAAAGCCATTGCAGAAGGAATTGCATCGGTGAACGGCGAAACCAATGAATCAGTCCGGATTGTAAAATCCCTTTTTGAGGCCAACGACATACTGCAGGAGTATGCACAGACCGGCGATGTGGTGCTCTATGAAAACGATCTGCCCGATACATATAACGAGTGAGTCAGCCCAAGGCCCCGGATAAGTTTCCGGGGAAGGGTCTCTCAGTGTTAGAGAGGATTGATATTCCTATGCTCTTATCTCAACTGACGGCAATTTCGTCTCTTTAATCTGTCTGATCTCAAATTTTGCGCCTTCCCGGATCGCATGTTGATGTGATTTTGCCATTTTTGCGAAACATCGCGGTACAGCATTGGTTTTCTATGCTACATGCACGCGCCATCGGCAGATATGCTCTGCAGATTGCGGCTACTCAGAAAACGGAGGAAACCATGAAATCACATGTATTTAAACTGCTCGGACTGATAATCATCTCTTATGCTTTGGCAGGATGTACGGCAACCGGCGGACTTATCATCTACCCTGAACCGGTTGTGATCGGAAATCCTCCGCCTCCCGAATATAGAAGCGAAAGGATCTATCATAAGAAGTCTGAAAGGCGCTATTCAGGAAGGAACCACCGAAAAGGTTATGTTACCTTTGCATATGGCAATAAGACGTTCAGGGTACCGCCCGGACACATGCCGCGCAGGGGAGAGTGCAGGATATGGTATGTGCATCGCCCGCCGGGGCATCAGCCACCTCCCGGATCTTGCCGTGTACTTCGCCGCTATGTGCCGCATAATGCGGTATTAATCAGGGGCTGAAGCTGAAAACGAAGCGAAGGCTGTCTGTTTACTCTCCGCGAACGGCATCCGCAGGCTGTACCGCGGATGCGCGGAGTGCGGGGTACCAGCTTGCTGTAATGCAAAGCAACAGGCTGCCCCCTGCCACAAGAAGAATGTCGAGAGGCTGAATCATCACCGGATAGGCATCGATGATAAAAGAGGATGTAAGCTTCAGCAATCCGTACTCTTTCTGGGCCAGGCTGATCGCTATACCGACAATACCCCCGATACCGCACCCGATCAATCCGATTTGAAGCCCCTGGCTGATAAAAATTTTCTTGATGGTTTTGGGTGTCATTCCCATCGCAAGCAAAACGCCGATATCTTTCTTTTTCTGGATCACAATCATAGTCAGTGATCCAACAATGTTCAGCGCAGCGACCAGGACGATGATCATAAGAATAAAATAGGACCCCCACTTTTCTATATACATGACATCGTAAAGCGGTTTCTGCAAATCGTACCAGCTCTGCACGCTGTACTCATCTCCAAGCATCCGGTTCAGATCGGCCTTTACGATTTCAGCGCGTTCAAGATCATCAAGCTGCAGATCAAATCCCGTTACTTCATTTCTCATGTTGAAAAGACGCTGGGCAGCCTGAAGGTCGGCGTAGACCACTTCATCATCAATAATCTGCTGAATGGTGTAGCTGCCACGTACTGAAAACCGGCTCACACGAGGTACCGAAAATTGTGTGAGCGCACGCCGCATACCCGAAGGGCTGAGCAGTGCAATTTCATCTCCCGGGCTCAGCCCATAGCGGTTTACAAGCATATCCCCGATAACGATTCCGGGACGGTTGTTCTGTACCGACAGGTCAAAAATTCCGTTGCGAACGCTCTGCTCAAGCTCGGTGATACGAATGTAGGATCCTCTCTCGACGCCCCGAACCATAACCACTTCATTTTCGCGTTCACTGGAGATCAGCATGGCTCGTCCCTCAATGTAAGGAGCCAGGTTAACAACTTCGGGGTGCTCAAGAATCTTGTCAACCAAGGCGGGGTCGTAAGGCATGGCTGCAGCTCCCTTTTGTTCAATGCGGATATCAGGATCGAAAGAGAGCAGGAAGCCTCTGATCACATCAAAAAAGCCGTTAAACACAGAAAGCACAATAATCAGCAGTGCTGTGCCTAATGTAATGCCGGCGATGCTTATACCCGTTAAAACCGAGATAAGCGAAACATGCTTTCTTGAGAACAGATAGCGTCTGGATATAAAACGAATGATATTCATTCCTGAATTTGTATTTATCCCCTTTTAACAGTTCATTTGCTGATATCGATTAAATGGCAATATTATTATTTATATCTTTGCGGCCTGCCAGTTCAACTTTTGGGATAGAAAGACATGACGCTTAAAATCGAAGAAATTGATGCAATATCCAATGGAGATCACGGGGACCTTTTCGGGGTATTGGGATTACACACTGTGAACGTTGATGGGAAAGAAAAATTGGTTTTCAGAGCTTTTCGGCCTGATGCGAAAGAGCTTCACCTGCTTCTGGACGGCGTAAAAAAACCGGTGGAGGTTTCCAGGGTAAATGACGCAGGTTTTTTTGAACACCTGTTTGCACGCAGAAAAAAAAGGTTTGCGTACAAAATCAGGGTGATTCCCTATGAGGGGGAAGCGTATGAAATTGAGGACGCATACAGATTCGGCCCGCTCATTTCAGATTTTGATTTGCAGCTTTGGGGAGAAGGCAACCATCACCATGCATACCGGCTGATGGGAGCCCATCACAAAACGGTGGATGGCGTCGAGGGAACCCATTTTGTGGTATCTGCACCCAGTGCGGGACGGGTTAGTGTAATCGGTTCATTTAACGGCTGGGACGGCCGCATTCATGGTATGAGAAAGTACCATGATCAGGGTATATGGGAAACCTTCATTCCCCACGTTGCCAAAGGCGATCTCTATAAATATGAGATTAAATCCCATATGACTGACGCTCCGCTGAAGAAGGCGGATCCATATGCGGCTTCTTCAGAATTGCGGCCCGGAACCGCGTCGCGGGTGTGGGTTGAATCGTATGACTGGGGCGACCACAACTGGATGGACAACCGTAAGGAGCATCAGCACTTTAACCGGCCCGTCAGTATTTATGAAATTCATGCCGGTTCGTGGAAAAGAAAAGTAGGAGAAACACCCGGTTTTCTAAGTTATCGTGAGCTGGCGGAGGACCTGGTACCCTACGTCAGTGAAATGGGATTTACCCATGTTGAACTGATGCCTGTGGCCGAACATCCGTATGATCCTTCATGGGGATACCAGATAACGGGCTATTTTGCGCCTACCAGCCGCTTCGGCAACCCCGATGACTTCCGTTATTTTGTTGATGAGTGTCACAAGGCGGGCATAGGCGTAATCCTGGACTGGGTTCCGGCACACTTTACTAAAGATGACCACGGTTTGCGCCGCTTTGATGGTACGGCAATGTACGAACATGAGGATCCCAGGCTGGGAGAGCACACAGACTGGGGCACCTGCATTTTCAACTACGGGCGAACCGAAGTGATGAATTTTCTGATATCCAATGCGGTTTATTGGGCTGAAGAATTTCATATTGACGGGCTGAGGGTAGATGCCGTTGCATCGATGCTCTATCTTGACTATTCAAGGGATGAGGGGGAATGGATTCCGAATCAGTATGGCGGCAGGGAGAATCTGGAAGCGATACACTTTTTGCGGAGATTTAATGAGGTAATACATGAGTACTTCCCGGGTATACTTACATTTGCCGAGGAGTCAACCTCATGGCAGGGCGTATCCCGGCCCACATCATCCGGGGGGCTTGGATTTGACTTTAAGTGGAATATGGGGTGGATGAACGACACGCTTGCTTACATGGAAAAAGATCCCATATACAGAAAGTATCATCAGGACCAGCTCTCCTTTTCACTTATATATGCTTTTTCGGAACAGTTTATTTTGCCGCTGTCGCATGATGAAGTGGTTCACATGAAACAGTCGCTGCTCTCTAAAATGCCGGGTGATGACTGGCAGAAATTTGCCAACCTCCGTCTTCTTTATACATATATGTATGGCCATCCAGGAAAAAAGCTGCTCTTTATGGGAGATGAAATAGGCCAGTGGAGTGAGTGGACCGAGGCACACTCCATCGACTGGCACTTGCTGGAGTGGGAAAGCCATCAGGGTATCAAGAATATTGTTAAAGACCTGAACCGGCTCTATGTAGATGAGGGGGCATGCCACGAAATTGATTCAAGCTGGGAGGGTTTTGAGTGGATCGATATCAGCGATGCCGATAACAGTTTGCTGTCGTTTGTGCGCAGAGGCAGAAATCCGGATGATTTTTTGGTATTTCTGTTAAATTTCACGCCCTCAGTTCATAAAGAATATAAATTCGGGGTGCCGGAAGCGTGCGAGTACCGGGTAATTTTAAACAGTGATTCGGAATTTTACGGAGGCAGCAATGCGGGGCCTACAAAAGTTCAGGGTAAGAAAGGTCCCTGGCACAGTCAGCCGAACCATATTGTGGTGGATGTTCCGCCTCTTGCGGGAGTGGTTTTAAAACCGGTCTGAGCGCAGTAAGCACCTTCATTCACAGACGCAGCAGAGTCCTGCCGCTTCAACTAAGGCTAATCGGCAGAAATTTATTAATTCAGACAGATATAAAATGAGATTTCCGAGATCTTGCGGGACGCTTGTGCATCCCACTTCTTTTCCATCGAAATATGGTATGGGCGACCTTGGCAGTGAGGCCAGGGAATTTATTCAGTTTTTAGTCCGAACCAACCAGAGTATTTGGCAGGTGCTACCGCTGGGGCCAACCGGTTATGGAAACTCACCCTACGCAAGTTATTCGGCATTTGCGGGCAATCACTACCTGATTAGCCCGGACCGCCTGGTGGAAAAAGGTTTGCTGAAACCTGCCGAAGCTGCTGAAGCAGAACTCCCCGTTACTCTGCGCGCCGATTACGAAGGGTCGTACGAGGCAAAGGATACTCTCTATAAAACCGCAGCCGACCGTTACTATGAGCAAATGAACGGGGAGGAGAAAAAAAATCTGGACAGATTCAGAAAGCAGAACGAATACTGGCTGGATGACTACTGTCTTTTTATGGCTTGTTCAAAAGCCAACAGCAGAAAGCCATGGAACCTTTGGGATAAAAAACTGGCGCAGCGCGATCCTGAAACGATTGAGAAGATTCGCGAAAAATATGAGGATGAGCTTCGTTACCAGCTCTGGTATCAGTACGAATTCTTTAGTCAGTGGGCCGATCTCAAAAAATATGCGAACGATCGCGGCATTCGGGTTATTGGCGACATTCCAATTTTTGTAGATCACAACAGTGCGGATGTATGGTCAAACCCCTCCTATTTTGCAGTCGATAAACAGGGTAACCGGAAGCTGGTGGCAGGTGTACCGCCCGACTATTTCAGTGAAACAGGCCAGCTTTGGGGAAACCCCCTCTACAACTGGGAGGTAATGAAAAAGGATGGCTTTTCCTGGTGGATTGAGCGATTCAAGCAGATGTTTGAACTTTATGACGCGATCCGGGTAGACCATTTCAGGGGATTTGATGCCTATTGGGAAGTTCCAGCCAGCGAAAAAACGGCTATAAACGGAAAATGGGTTAAAGCTCCGGGACGTGAACTGTTCAAGACCATTCATGACAAGCTGGGCGAGCTTCCGATCATTGCAGAAGACCTTGGAGTTATGACGCCTTCTGTTGAGGAACTGCGCGACAGTTTTCATTTCCCCGGCATGAAAATACTTCAGTTTGCTTTTGATTCAGACTCTGAAAACGCTTTTCTCCCGCACAACTATTCGCAAAACAGTGTGACCTATACCGGTACCCACGATAATGATACAACCGTTGGCTGGTATGAATCCGCACCTGAAGTTGAAAAACACAGAATGAGAGAGTACACCCGTTCTGACGGATCACAGCCCGAATGGGAGCTGATCAGGCTGGGAATGCTGTCGGTGGCCGATCAGGCCATATTCCCGCTTCAGGACTATATGAGCCTGGGTACCGAACACCGGATGAACCTTCCTGCCACGGTTGGCGATAACTGGCTTTGGAGATACACTGCCGGGATGCTCCACAATATCGACGAAGCCAGAATTAAAAAGTTGGTAGATATGGGCAATCGTATAGCAAAGCAGTCTGAAGGCTAATAATCGGAATGAAGGCAGGCTTTTATTGAAAAGCACCGTTTCGTATCTTTAGCCGTTCCGTTAATGAAGAAAAACGTTGAATGTCATTTCATTTAAATCATCTGCCGGCTCGAACGGCCAAGCCCCGCAACAAGGGGATAACACTTGCACTTGACAAAGGTT
Organism: Rhodohalobacter mucosus; assembly: GCF_003150675.1. Lineage (NCBI taxonomy): Bacteria > Pseudomonadati > Balneolota > Balneolia > Balneolales > Balneolaceae > Rhodohalobacter > Rhodohalobacter mucosus. The sequence goes on from NZ_QGGB01000009.1 coordinate 92,516, forward strand.
ACAGCATTCGCCAGGCTGAAGATTTTTGCGAATCCTCGGCTCTCTACACCGATATTGTTAAGCTGGGATGGGGCACATCATATGTGACCCAAAACCTGGAAGAAAAAATAGACGTTTACAACCGTAACGATATTCCGGTTTATTTCGGAGGAACCCTTTTTGAAGCCTATGTGCTCAGAGATCAGCTTGACGCTTATGTTGAGCTGTTAAAACGGTATGGTTTGCGCTACGTAGAGGTTTCTAATGGTACTATTTTGCTTTCCGAAAAGCGCAAGCTCGACATTATTGAACAACTCAGCAAGGATTTTACCGTTCTGTCTGAAGTGGGCAGTAAAAATCCGAATGATATCATTCCACCCTACAAGTGGGTAAAAATGATCCGGAATGAAATGAATGCAGGTGCGTGGAAAGTAATTTGCGAAGCCCGTGAAAGCGGAACAGTTGGTGTATTCAGGCCAAACGGTGAAATCCGGTCCGGGTTAATTGATGAAATTGCCGATCAGGTTCCTGTTGAAAATCTGCTCTTCGAAGCACCTCAGAAAGAACAGCAGGTTTGGTTTATCAGAAAATTTGGCAGCAATGTAAACCTGGGGAATATCAATCCTTCAGAGGTAATTTCTGTTGAAACGCTTCGCCTGGGCCTTCGAAGCGACACACTTTTCGACTTTTATTCAATAGAAGACGAACAGTTCAGAGACTTCTATCCGGGCAATGGAAGTCAGGGGTTATCAGAACAGAAATAAAGCAATTCAACTTACATCTATGAAAATACTTTACGCAGCTACCGAAATCGCACCTTTTGCCCGAATGACGCACACCGCAGACCTGCTTCGTTTCCTGCCTGCATCACTTCAGGACCAGGGATTTGAAATCAGAATACTGCTCCCAAAGTTTGGCACGATTAACGACAGGCGCAACAGGCTTCACGAAGTTATTCGCCTTTCAGGCATTGAAGTGGAAGTTGGCGAAAATGTTGAGAGCATGAAGATCAAAGTTGCCAGTATTCCCAATGCAAAACTGCAGGTCTACTTTCTCGATAACGACAAGTATTTCAAGAGAAAGGGGATGTTTACAAACCCCAAAACAGATGAATTCTACGATGACAATGACGAACGCCTGGCGTTCTACAATAAAGGTGTGATCGAAACAGTTATTAGTCTCGGATGGGAGCCGGACATCATCCACTGCCACGACTGGCCTGCAGGACTAATCCCGCTGCTTGTTCGTGAAAAGTACAATAACGAGGATATTTTTAAGAACACCAGCATTGTTTATAATCTGCACCATCCTGAAAATAAAGGATTTTTTGAGGGGACCAGGATTCTGGAGCTTCTTGGACTGCCCGAAAGCGTGGATCTGGATTCATTTGTTGAAGACGGAAAAGTGAATCTTCTTAAGGCAGGGCTCAGATACAGTGATCACGTTGTTACCGGCAATCACCTTTCTGATCAGTTCGATGACCTGTTCAAGGAATTAAATATCAAACCAACTAAAATACAGGGTTCGCCCGAAGATGTATCTAAGAAATTTGCTGAATACTACCGGGAGATTGCCGGAGAAGATGAATAATCGGGAAATCCTGAAAACAGCCCGGTCAATCGGGCAAAAGCTTGCTATAAAAGGCAGTCGATGGTCAATCGCTGCCTTTCTTCTTCTGGGCGTGATTGCTGCCGGTTGCGAGTCTTCGGGAACGGTGGGAGATGGGTTAAGGCCGGATGACAATGATATCGTCAAAACCGTTGAGAATATCGACGGCGGTGGCCTTGAAGTAATTGTTGAAAATACATTTTCCGGACGCCTTCAGCAGTCTGCTGCCGGTTATTTTGAAGATCCCGTATACGGCACAATACGTGCTGTTTCCCTGTTTAAGCCGAGCATATCCAGGGCTACGGTCGATTCGATTTTTGAAGGGGATTACATAACCCTGAAACTCTCTCAGAGTGTGGTTGATTACGGGGATACCACGTCAGTATCAGATTTCACCATATATGAGGCCGGAGAGCTTTGGAGGGGAAATGAACTTCGATACAATCAGGAGATAAGTATCGATCAGAGCACCCCCGTAGCGACATTTCAAATGGCCAATGAAGACAGTATAGAGGTTGAACTGAGCGCTGAATGGACCGATAAATTCAAATCTTACTTCAACTCAATCTCAAGCTCGCGCGACTCTACCTACATCAACGAGTTTCCCGGTCTTGCCATCGTTCCTTCACCTGCCAATTCCAGAATCCACTTTTTCAGACACCTTCAGCAAACAGATGAAGAAGAGCGGGAAACTGAATTCATTGTATACACGGTAAATCCGGACGACAGCGATGAAGAAGAACCCGATCCGATTGCACAGCCTCTTACGCTGAGAGACTGGGGCGCATCGGTGATACGGACGAATGAGCCCGACTATGACAGCGGTATCGTACTGCATAACAGCGAGCGGATTCTGAGGGTCGATCCTGAGTTTACCCGGGAAGAACTCAGAAACAAGAACATCGTGAATGCATCCCTGGTGCTTACCAAAAACACCATGCAGGAAGATCTCTATCCCTCGTTTGAACGTCCCGAACTGTTTTCAATCAGGGCGCATGAATTCGATCCTGTGCCATCCGACATTACTTCTGAAATGTTTATTACATCTGCAGCCTATAACGGGCTGGTGGATGAAGGTGAAAACACATACCGGCTCGATATTACGCGGTATGTACTTAATGAGGTGTTCGGCGATGAGGGAGAGGGGCCGCTGTTCATATCGCTTCAGGCCGTAAACGGCCTGCTATATTCAGCTACGTTCTATGACGAGACGGCAGCCGAAGACCTCCGCCCGCGCATTGTGATAACATCAGTCGATTAATACAGGTCAGATGAGATTAATATCCGCCATATTCTTTTTTACAGTTGTAATTGCATCCTTCCTCCTGCCTGAAAACTCTTCGGCTCAGGCGCGTGATCTTGCAAGCTCCGGTTCATTCTACTCAGGCTTTGGGTTCGGGCTTCCTGTTGATGTAAAATCCCCCTACACTGATGGAATGGGGGTTGCAGGAGTTTCCACATTTACAAATATGACCACCAGCACGGCCAATCCGGCGCATTGGGGCTTGATCGGATTTACACAGGGAAATCTGACCCTGTCAATGAATGGTTTCCGTGCAACTGACAGGAATTCGTCCGCCGAAAACGCACTTCTGGCATTCAAGAACTTTCAGCTGGTAATTCCTGTGCTTCGGAACAGACTGGGTGTTTCAGCTTCATTTACACCATTAACCCGTTCAAATTTCGAGGTTTTTGAGGAAGGAAACTTTGATCCGCTCGATGTATCATCCCAAACGGACGATGTTAACTTTATCTCAAATATTGCGGGAACCGGAGGAATAAACCGGTTTGAAATTGGAATGGGGCTCCGGCTGACCGAAAATCTGTCGGCCGGTTATGGCTTTTCAGCAAACCTGCTGGCACAGCAGCAGGAAAGTACCGTTGCATTTTCTGATGCACGATATGCCTCCATCCTGACGAACAGGGACCTCAGCGGATATGGGTACGGCCACCGCTTTGGACTATTCATGTTTAAAGAAGACCTGTTTAACGAAGATGATCAGCTGTCAGTGGGGGCTTCCGTCAATTTGCCTGTCACTATTGATGCGACACGCACAATTTCAACATTCAGGACCGTCGAAAATCAGCGGACCCTGATAGAGCTGAATGAAGGTTCACCCGACCGCAACGGAACTGTAACATTACCATTGGAATTTAACGCAGGCCTTACGTATAATTTAAGTCGCTTTGTAAATGTTACCGCTGAAATGCTGATGCAGGAGTGGGATGAAGCCCGCTACAGCTACAGTGCACAGCAGGAGGCATATTACAAAAACCGGGTTAAGACCGGATTGGGGGTACAATACCATCCTTACAGGGATGAGCAGGCCGATGGCTTATTGTCGGGGCTCAAGTACAGTTTCGGAACAAGCTACGATACGGGGCACCTGTCGATTAACGGCAATGATATTGAGACAATCCTTTTTAATGCGGGTATCGGAGTGATCTCCACAAGATCCTCGTCATCCATTGATTTAAACTTTCATTATGGGATCCGGGGAACACAATCGTCAGATTTAGTTAAAGAGAATATATGGGGATTTACACTTTCACTGAATTTAGCCGAATTTATGTTTGTAAGGCCTAAATTCCAGTAAAACTTGGCGAAGTGTAATAAAATCTCCTTATAAACAGTTTTATATACGTCAGTAACCAACATCAGAACCATGAAAAAATACATCGCAGTATTCGCACTTTTATTCGCTTATTCCACAGAGGCTTTTTCGCAAAGCGAACCTCCCTACGGCATGAGCGAGATTCAGGCATACTCAATTTTCTACGAAAATTACAGAACCGGCAACTATGATATGGCCCTGCAGTTTGGTAAGTGGATGCTTGAGAAAAAACCCATGGAAATTGAGGGAGCTAACCGTTTTAGCCTTCCGAAGCAGTTTGAACGGATGATTGACGTATATGCTGAACTCTCAAAACAGGCAAACGACCCTACCATGCGTTCGGCTTATATCGATACCGCTCTCGCTATTTATGACGATGCATTTGCCACGTTTGATGAAGAGAATATCGATTACTATGACTGGTACTTTAACCGTGGTCGTTTTCATCAGGAGCATCAAAGCCAGATCAGTGACGGTTTGCAGAAAGCATACTCCGACTATGAAAAAGCTTACGAGCTTGATCCCGAGCGTCTGGTACAGGCCGGAGACGGATACTACATTCAAATTCTTGTGTCGAATTACGTAAACAAGGATGAAAGGGATAAAGCTCTTTCAATGATGGAGGAAGTGGAGCCGATGGCCGGAGAGTCTTTGCAATCGGCATTTGATGAATTCAGAAATGAGCTGTTTTCCGATCCTGAGGAGAGAATTACATTCCTTGAATCACAGCTCGAAGAGGATCCCGGTAATCTTGAACTTATACAGGAGCTTGCAGAGCTGAATGAAGATCAGGGCAACCGCGCTGAAGCAATCAGGTATGCGGAACGCCTCTACGAACTGAACAAGACGTACGAAAATGCAAGACGCCTTGCCGAGTATGATCTTTCCGATGCGCAGTACCAGGAAGCAATCCGGTACCTTCGCGAAGCACTCAACCTTACGGATGACGCTGATGAGAAGAAACGCGTGAACCTTGAGATTGCCGAAACATATCAAAATACCGGTAACCTTCAGGAAGCAAGAAGATATGCACGGGCTGCAAGCCAGCTCGACCGCAGCTGGGGAGAGCCGTATATTCGTATTGCATCCATCTATGCGGCGGCAGTCACACAGTGTACGTCCGGACGCCAGATCGACCGTGACGACCGCGTGGTCTACTGGCTGGTACTCGACTATCTCGACCAGGCCCGAAATGTGGACTCTTCTGTAGCCAGTACGGTACAGCGCCAATACAGAACGTATGAGCCCGTACTTCCATCATCCGAGGATAAATTTTTCAGAGGCTGGGAACCGGGTGATGAAATAGAGATAGATGGAAGCCTGCGCGACTGTTACGCCTGGATCAACGAAACAACAACAGTTCGCTGATTTTTTATAACCGATTTCCTTCCTTATCTTGGTGTTATGTGGTGCTCATTACCGATGAGCACCACAATTCTTCTCTCCGGTTCTGCTATCCAGGCGGAATTTTTAATGCTCTTCTTTCTTAAAGAACGATATCACAAGCAATACTTTCAGACAGCTGAAATAAAGACAAAGACAACTAATTCATTAACCATTGGTGCATGGCACGATCACATAAACACAAAGGCCGTTCTCAAAAAGGCAAAGGCAAAGGAAAAGGGAAAGGCAAGCAAAAGGGAAAAAAGAAAAGCGGATTTGTACCACAATTCCACCATAATCAGCAAACCCGTATAGGCGGCAGATATAACGGAATTCTGGAGATCAATCAGAAGGGATATGGATTTATCAGGAGAATAGACTTTGAGTTCAGTTACGATCCAAAAGATCCGTTTCTGAAACCTGAAGAGGTTAAGCATCATGACCTCAGATCCGGATTGGTGTTGGAAGGAGAGTTTGAGCAGGATCAGAGCGGAAATCGCCACGTTCACTCAATTGATGTAATCAATGGCCGCCCGGCAGCTGAATGGCAAAAAATAAACCGGTTTGAACTGCAAACGCCCATCATGCCGGATCAATACATACAACTCGGACATAATCCGGACGATATCGAACTTCGGGTTATTGATCTCGTTGCACCTATTGGAAAAGGTCAGCGCGCGCTGATCGTGGCGCCTCCGCGCACGGGTAAAACCGTTTTGTTGAAGAAAATTGCAAAGAGTTTAACCGATAACCATCCGAATATCCATACGGGCATACTGCTGGTGGATGAGCGGCCTGAGGAAGTAACGGACTTTCTTAGATCAACCAATGCTGAAGTATTTGCCTCATCCAACGATAAACCCACTGAAAGCCACGTGCGCATTTCTGAAATGGCCCTTGGCTATGTGAAGCGCAAAGCCGAATTCGGAGAGCACGCTGTGCTTCTTATCGATTCACTGACGCGACTGGGACGTGCTTATAACGCCGCTCAGACAAACAGCGGACGAACACTATCCGGTGGACTGGATATCCGCGCCCTGGAGATTCCCAAGAAAATATTCGGGTCAGCCCGAAAAATAGAGGGTGGCGGATCACTGACGATTATTGCTACATGCCTGGTCGAAACCAACTCCCGGATGGATGACCTCATCTTTGAAGAGTTTAAGGGTACCGGTAATATGGAACTGGTACTGGACCGCGAAATAGCAAACGATCGTATTTATCCCGCTATCAATATTGCGGCTTCCGGAACGCGGAATGAAGATAAATTCATCACCGACTCCCTTGAGGAGAGAAATATGGTTCGCAGATTTCTGCTCAAAAAAGCACCCAAAGAGTCCATGCAGATGCTGCTTCAGGTTATGCGGCGCACCGAGAGCAATGACGAAATCTTTAAGCAGATCGCAGCCACAACCTGATTAAACAGACTCAATACACGTACAGAGTCTCTGTCTGTATAAAGCGGTGAGGTTTAGTACTGCGGAATTGAGGGATCAATTTTTGCGGCCCACTCGTTAATACCTCCCTTCAGGCGCGAAGATTTTACAAAACCGTTTTCGGTAAGCAGTTCAACCGCATCTCCTGCGGAACTTCCGGAACGGCAGAGTACAATAATCTCCTGCTTTTTGTTAAGCTCATCCATACGGCTGTTCAGCTCATCAAACGGAATGCGGGTGGTGCCCTCAAGATCTGCCATGTAGTATTCGTGCGGTTCACGTACATCAAGAAGAGTAAAGTCATCTCCGCTATCCATTCGCTCTTTTAATTCTTCTGCGGTCGTTTCTTTCATCCTGTTGTATTATGTGGTGTAGTCTGTTATGCGGATTGATAGTAATGTTCTGGCAGGTTAATCACCTGTAACGGTCGAGTTTAAACTGCCGGCCCAGGTACAGCTGGCGGGCTTCCTCATCATCTGCAAGCTCCTCCGCTGTTCCTTCCCGTAAAATTCTTCCCTCAAACATCAGGTAAGCACGATCGGTGATGGCGAGAGTTTCATGCACGTTATGGTCTGTGATAAAGATTCCGATATTACGGTTTTTCAGATCAGCTACAATTTCCTGAATATCCTCAACCGCAATCGGGTCCACACCGGCAAAGGGTTCGTCAAGCAAGAAAAATTTGGGATCCGTTACAAGTGCCCTGGCGATTTCCGTTCTGCGGCGCTCTCCGCCCGAGAGGCTGTACCCTTTGGTGTTTACTACTTTCTGGAGACCAAACTCTTCGATAAGATGGTCAACACGTTCGTTAATCTCTTTTTTGGACAGTCCGTGGAATTCGAGTACGGCCTGTAGGTTTTGCCTTACGGTGAGGTTGCGGAACACGCTGGCCTCCTGAGCCAGGTATCCGATACCCATACGAGCCCGTTGATACATCGGTTTACGGGTAATATTTTTATCATCCAAAAACACCCGTCCGGAGTTGGGCTTTACAATACCGGTAAACATGTAAAAAGTGGTGGTTTTCCCTGCGCCGTTGGGGCCGAGTAATCCCACAATTTCGCCCTGGTTCACATTGATCGATACATGGTCCACAACGGTGCGCTTGCGGTAACTTTTCACAAGTTCGCTGCTGTGCAGTTTCATGGGTTGTGAATCAGGTGCTGTCATTCGAATGAATAGTTTCCGATCTGCTCAATACAAGTTCGTGTAAGACGGATACCTGCCTCAATATCTTTTACTGCGCAGGTTTCAACCATGCTGTGAACATACCTTGTAGGGCAGGAGATGGATGTGACATGGCTTCCGATGCCCATGAGATACTGCATGGCGGATGTATCGGTGCCTCCGGCCGTGAGCACCTCACGCTGAACCGGTATAGAATTATCTTCTGCAAGCTTCTCGAGATGCTGAACCAAAGAGGGTGTACAGATGATACTTTTATCCATCACCTTGATCCCGATTCCTTCCCCCAATGTGGTACATTTCTGATGATCGCTTACGCCGGGCAAATCATTTGCGAGGGTAATATCGAGGGCAATGCCTATTTCGGGCTGAATGGCATTTGAAGCGACTCGTGCGCCGCGCACTCCCACCTCTTCCTGAACTGTAAAAACTGCATAAAGGTCACAATTTGTGGAACCGGCCTGCATCAGTGCTTCTGCCAGGATGTAAACGGATACCCGGTTGTCAAGAGATTTTGAGGTGACGCAATCACCCATTTGAACGAGATTCTTTTCCCGTGTAACCGGAGTTCCGTCGGGAACCAGTTCTTTTACCTTTTCGTGATCCAGGATACCGGTGTCTATGTAGAGATTCTCAAGTTTTGATTTCTCTTTTTTCTCAGAATCCGACTGTATATGAATGGGTTTGCTGCCGATCACACCACGCAGTGTTTCTTTGCCGTGGATTACCACCCGCTGGGTAACCAGGGTTTCAGCGTCGAAGCCTCCGAGGGTTGAAAACCGGATAAACCCCTCTTTGTCCACCTTGGTGGTGATCAATGAAATTTCATCCAGATGAGCGGCCATCATTACCCTTGGCCCGGTACCCTTTTTGCGTGCGATCAGATTACCCATCCGGTCCGTGTAGATCTCGTCAACATGTGGTTCCAGTACATTCATTACGAGGTCGCGGACAGGTTTTTCATGTCCCGGAGCTCCGGGAGCCTCTGTGATGGAAGCAAGCAGTTCGTGGTTCATTGATCAGGCGATATGAAGTGAATTGAAAACCGATTCAAAAAAGAGTTTACCGTCGTCGGAACCCAGTACACTTTCCATGGCCCGTTCGGGGTGCGGCATCATTCCAAGCACATTGCCTGACGGGTTTGTGATCCCCGCGATGGCGGAGACGGACCCGTTAAAATTACTCTCTTCCGTCAACTGCCCATTTTCATCACAATACCGGAATGCGATTTGATCCTGGTCTTCCAGCCTGGCCAGACCCTCTTCATCAATAAAGTAATTACCTTCCCCGTGCGACACGGGAACGCGGATCACCTGGCCTGTTTCCATACCTGAGGTAAAGAGAGACCGGTTGCTTTCAACCCGAATGTGAACCTGTTTGCATACAAATCTCAGATCTTCATTGTGCAGCATTGCCCCGGGAAGCAGACCCGCTTCAAGGAGAATCTGGAAACCGTTGCAAATTCCCAGAACCGGGTTTCCTTTTTTTGCAAAATCCATAACGGCATTCATGATCGGGGAAAATCTGGCAATTGCCCCTGAACGCAGATAGTCGCCGTATGAGAAACCGCCGGGTACAATCAGCAGATCGATGCCTGAAAGGTCGGAATCCTTGTGCCAGAGAAACTCCGTATCAGCATCCATCACATGCTTCATGGCGTGGTATGCGTCATGGTCGCAATTTGAACCCGGAAAAACGATTACACCAATTCTTTTTGACACTCTTCTATCCTTTAATTTCAGTAATAAGTTGAATTTCCTGTAAAACAGAGTTGATTTTCAGACACTCTTCAAAGCTACCCTCAAATACAACGGCTTTGCCGTCATTGTGAACTTTCAGTGTGAGCTCTTCAGCTTTTGCCGTACTGCATCCCAGTGCCTTGATGAGCTGATCTATCACCTCATCGAATGTATGAATGTCGTCATCATACAAAATGAGCTTCCACGGTGTATCAACAGAGTCTTTCTCTTCGGTCTCCTCAAGAACGTCCACATCCGGTGTTTTAACCGGTTCCGGCAGCGCGTTAATGATATAGAAGTCTGAGTAGGGATCTGGCATAAGCGGTTAAGCTTTTTCGATAAGAATCCGATAGTCCTCCATCACTTCATTTGCGAGGAGTTTTGAACAGGCTTCATCAGCCAGCTTGTACGCTTCATCATCGTTAGCGGCTTCAATGTCCATTTCCACGAATTTTCCAATCCTGACATCCCTGGCTTCGTCAAGGCCAAGATTGTGCAATGCACTGCGTGCAGCCTTGCCTTTTGGATCAAGGATGGATTTTCGAAGGGTAATGTTGATTTTCGCTTTATACATGCTCAAATTTCTTGTTTTGATCAAAGCATTAAAGTTAACCTTTATTAGTGTCAGCCGCTACCTGAGCGCAGATATAATCGGCAGCTTCCTGTTTGCTTAATCGGCTCATGTCCAGCCAATTAACAAAGTCCCATCTCCTCAGCCAGGTGATCTGTCGTTTTGCATATCGACGCGTTGCCGTTTTAATATCTTCTGCCATTTTATCGTAGCCGATGCTGCCGTTGAGATAGTCAATGACCTGCCTGTACCCCACCGTTTGCAGTGACTGAAGTTCGGGGCTGTACCCCTGCGAAAGGATGGCTTCTGTCTCCTCAACAAGCCCCTCCTCAAGCATTCTGTCGGTTCTCATAGAGATACGGTCATGAAGAACCTTTCTGGGATGATGGAGGGCGAACAAAATGTAATTTTCGGGCAGGGTGGGTTTCTCATGGGTGTGAAAGCTGCTGAACGGCTTTCCGGTCTGCATCCAGACGTCGAGTGCGCGGTAAATGCGCTGACGGTTCATTCCGTCCATTGATGCTGCATAGTCGGGGTCGTGCTCCTGCAGCATGCCGTATAGATATTCAATACCCTTTTTCTGCTCCCACTCTTTCAGCGTGCTGAGATTTTGTTCATTTGCTCCCGGAAGGTCGTCCAAAGGCTGTATCAGAGACTGCAGATGCAGCGTGCTCCCCCCGCAAAAGATTACGGTATGGTTGCGCCGCTCTATCTCCTCTGCAGCTTTGAGTGCCCGTATCCGAAAAGAGGCTGCCGTGTCGTTTTCGGTAAGATCAAGAATGGAAATGTTGTGATGGGGAACTTCGGATAAATCCTCTTCCGGGGGTTTGGCTGTACCGATATCGAGCATTCGGTAACACTGCCTGGAATCGACAGATACAATCTCACCGTCGAGAAGTCTTGCAATACGCATGGCAAGTGAGCTCTTTCCGGAGGCAGTAGGGCCGGCTATGATTATTCTCATACTCATGCTGTAAAGATAAGGGAATTGACCAACGCACAAAGAGGGAATCGGGCCCGTTCGATGATTCGCCCCGAATGGGAGAAATACATTGTTTTTGATAATACAGGTCCTCTTTTATTGTTGCGGTAAGAGGCAGGATTTGTTAGTATAAGTTGTCTTGAAACCGGACAAAAATTAACGATTTTTAGGTCCCCCGACTTACTAACTATTGACATCTTACTATGAAATTTAATGTATCAAGCAGCGACCTCAACCAGGGGTTGTCGGCCGTAATTGGTGCGGTTCCGACAAAGGCAACGCTTCCCATTCTTGAAACCATTCTGTTTGAATCGGAAGAGGGCAGGCTCAAACTTTCAGCTACCGATCTTGAAATCTCTATTATTGAATATATCGATGCTGAAATTGAGGAGGAGGGAGCGGTTGCCGTACCGGCCAGGCGACTGCTTGAAACACTCCGTCAGCTTCCCGATATCAATGTATTTTTTGAAGTGGATGAGACTCAGAATGTCCGTTTCAGGACAGATAAGGGGAATTACAAACTGGTTGGAGAAGAATCTGATGAGTTTCCGGAGATTCCCGATATGAAAGAGGGGGTTACGCTTTCTACAGATACGAAACTGGTACAGAAAGCCATTGGCAAAACCATGTTCGCTGTTTCAACCGACGATCTTCGCCCGGCCATGATGGGAGTTTACTTTGATATCGGGGGAGAAGAGAGCAAGTTTGTTGCCACCGATGGTCATCGTCTTGTCAAGTTTGTCAATAAAAATCTTACCTCCGAGCAGCCGCTTAATTTTATCGTTCCGGATAAAGCTCTCAACCTGGTCAACAAGGCGCTTGACGGAGGGGATTGTGACATGACCGTCTCAAACGATCATGCGCAGTTCAAAAGCGGCAATACCATCATTATCACACGGCTCATCAACGAACAGTACCCAAATTACGAATCTGTAATCCCGCGCGACAATGACAAGGAGCTTCTGATCGACAAAAACCAGATGCTGGCCACCGTACGGCGTGTATCCGTATTTTCGAGCACAACAACCCGGCAGATACGGCTTCAGCTGGGCAGCGACAAGCTCACTATTCGTGCAGAAGATCTCGATATGAGCAGCGAGGCAAAAGAGACGATTGCGTGCGAGTATGATTCAGGTGAGATGGAGATTGGATTTAATGCCAAATATCTTGCGGATGTGCTGAACAATGTAGACGGCGAGGAAGCCAAATTTGAATTTTCATCTCCAAACCGCGCAGGAATTGTGAAACCTGCAGAGGCAGAAGAAGGTGAGGAGATGCTGATGCTTGTGATGCCGGTCATGCTCAACAGCTATGCCTGACAAATGCAGCACTCATCCATTATTACACTTACAACAGACTTTGGGCTGCAGGATCACTATGTAAGTGCAATGAAGGGGGTTATACTGAGCATTTCCGAAAATGTCCGATTTGTGGACGTTTCCCACCAAATTCCTCCACAGGATATCATGGCTGCAGCCTGGGTGGTACGCAACTCTTCGGTTTATTTTCCTTCCGGTACCATACATCTGGTGGTTGTGGATCCCGGAGTAGGCACGAACCGTGATCCGGTGGCTTTAAAGATCAAAAACCAGATTTTTGTCGGACCCGATAACGGCATCTTCTCGCTGATCGCAGATGAATTTGATTACGAGGCCTGGAAACTGACTAACCAGGACTATTGGGCCAGAAATCCATCCAACACCTTTCACGGCAGAGACCTTTTTTCTCCTGTTGCGGCTCATATTGCCAATGGTGTGCCGCTCAATAAACTGGGAGAGCGAATTACGAAGCTGGTAACCTACAGGTGGGCTGTTCCGATCACAGACAGCGATGGTGTACAGGGCTGGATTATACATATTGACCGGTTTGGCAACCTGGTCTCAAACATACCGGAAGAGATGATACGGGATACCATCGGTCAGTCAAGGTTCAGAATCTACGTGGGTAATACCATTCTGAATGAAATTGTGACTACGTTTGATTCGGTACCCGACGGAGAGCCTGTTGCCTATATCGGGAGTTCCGGAACTCTTGAAATTGCCATCAACAAAGGCAACGCTAAAGAGATGCTGGGTGTTCAAAAAGGAGCTCAGATCTCAATCTTCATTCAGAAGTAGCGAAACACGACTGAAGTATTGCCGTAAAGACAGGTACAGATGTTGAGAAATCTGAGGTAAACGGAAATAAAGTTATCGTGTATGGCCATTCAGGTTAAATCTCCGCTCCATGACAGGGAAGTGATAGAGATCCCTTCAAACGTATCCGACCTGTCCAGATCATTCAACGGAACGGTTAGTTCAGGCATGGGTGATGAATATCCCATCCGAAACAACATTGTGGACCTGCTTCCGGTTGAGAAGGAGTATTCACTGGCTCAGTCTACCAATCAATGGAAGCTGACAGCCAGTATCTATGAAGATCTTTGGCGCAAGCGCTCACTCTCTTTTTTAACGGGTGAGGATTTTCCTATCGAAAAGGAAAAGGAGCTTCTCTATGAGTGGGTGCAGCCCCGATCAGGAGGCTGGTATCTGGACGTTGGGTGCTCCACTGCGCTTTATGCCCGGTCACTCAAAAAGGCGGAACCTGAAAGCAACCAGGTTGCAATCGATTTCTCCAATGCGATGCTTCTGGAAGCTCGTTTAAAGGCAGAGGCCGATCAAACCGATCTGCTCTTTATCCGCGCAGATGCGCGAGAGATGCCGTTTTTTGGTAAAACATTCGACGGAGTGGTAATGGGTGGCACACTCAATGAGCTAACCGACGAATTGAAAGTGCTGTTTGAGTGCCGCCGCGTATTGAAACCGAACGGGGTAATGTTCATGATGCACCTGATCAAGGCGGATCACTGGGCCGGACGACTCCTTCAGGAGCCCGCCGAATGGAGCGGCATCAAGTTCTGGAGCGTCGATGAGAGCAACAAAATGTTTGAACGCGCCGGATTCAAGGTAGAAGATCAGTTTACGAAAGGCATCGTCTGCTTCACCAAACTGAGATAAGATTCCTCAGTTATCCAACAGACATGGCATGTCTATTCGATGAGGAAAAGGGTTGTATTCTCGAATCTGTTAAAGGTATTGGTCGTGAATGTGGGTTGGACAGACTTACCATGTCTTGTCAGTGGTCAGGTTGAATCGGCTCAGACATAGTATGTCTGGTATTTGTATCAAAGAAGATTCACCGCAGAGGTGCTAAGGCCGCTGAGGAAGTGTGAAAATTAGTTTAATTTTCACCACTTAGCCCAATTAAAAACTAATGCCCTTTTCCTCGCTCTTTGCGGCTCTGCGGCGAACCTGTCACATTCTGTCGGGTGCATTGATTCCAAGGATACCCAGGCCGTTTCTGAGTACGGTTGCGGATGCCCTGGCCAGTTCGCTTCTTGCACCCATCACGGATTCTTCCTCTCCAACAATGCGGCAATCGTGATAAAATGATGTGAAGTCTGACGCCAGCTCATTCAGGTAGGTGATTACGCGGTGGGGCTCCCGATGCGATGCTGCAAGTGCAACCGCATCAGGGAAGGCGAGAAGCTTTTTAATGAGCGTGATTTCCGTCTCATGAGTCAGCACGGTGAGATCGGAACCCGTTGTTGATCCGGGTCCGGTAAGCTCGTCAACCTTTCGTAAAATTGACTGAATTCGCGCGTGTGCATACTGTAAATAGAACACAGGATTTTTTTCACCGGCTTCCTTGGCCTGGGCCACGTCAAACTCAAGATGGGTATTGGGTGATCTCATCAAAAAGAAGAAACGGGTTACGTCTTCGCCCACTTCATCCATTAGCTCATCGAGAGTTACAAAATTAGCTTTTCGGGTACTCATCTTGAACGGCTTACCGTCCTTGACGAGTGTAACGAATTGATACACCAGCACATCTACTTTCGTTTTGTCGTAACCCAGTACCTCAATGCCGTTCAGTACATCCGGATAAGTATCGATGTGATCCGCCCCGAATACATCAAGACAAAGATTGAATCCGCGGTCGAGCTTATTGGCATGGTAGGCGATGTCGGGCAGTCGGTAGGTGGGCTCACCGGTGCTTTTTACCAGCACGGTATCCTTATCTTTTCCAAATTCGGTGGTTTTGAACCAAACGGCGCCGTCTTTATCATACGCCAGACCTTTTTCACGAAAAGCGTCTATCACCTCATCGATTGATCCGTCTTCGTAAAGTGAGTTTTCATTAAAAAATGAGTCCATTTGTATATTCATGCGCTCCAGCGTGGCACGAATCTCTCTGAAAATGGCCTCTTCTGCACGCTCTTTGAATACTTTTTCGTCACTCTCTTCACGCAGTGCATCCCCCGATTCTTCAATTAGCTCTTTTGCAATATCACGGATGTACTCCCCTTCATAGCCGCCCTCGGGAATATCGGCATCTTCGCCCAGCTCCTGAAGATATCGAGCCTGAACGCTTTGTCCCAGTACGCGCATCTGGCGTCCTGCGTTGTTAAAGTAGTACTCTCTTTGAACATCAGCGCCTGTCCATTCCAGCAGACGTGCAACAGTGTCGCCAAGTACGGCGTTACGGCCGTGTCCCACGGTGAGCGGGCCCGTTGGGTTGGCGCTTACAAATTCTACCAGCGCACGAACTCCGCTGTTGTCGGCCGTTCTTCCATACCCGGTACCGGATTTCAGGAGAGAGGAAAGCTCATCATAAATATAGTCGGATGCATATCTGAAATTAATAAATCCCGGCCCTGCAATCTCAACAGAAGCGATTTTTGAGGGGTCGGTTTCCAGCGCAGTGACAAGCTCTTCCGCGATTTTCCGCGGATTTTTTTTCATGGTACCCGCCAGCATCATGGCAGCATTTGTAGCTGCATCTCCGTGAGACGGATCGCGCGGTGTTTCTATTTTGATTGAAGGAATCTCAGATTGATCCAGGCCCATTTTTGTAAGGGCATTCCGGATGGCACTCTGCAGGTATGTATCCATGAATAGAGAATTAACTGTCGTTCAAAAAAACTGAGCAGTTAAGATAAGGCTTTCGATGTGTAATTCATGAACGATAAAAGGATGTGACCCGAAAGTTTAAAACAGCGTGGCCTGATCGTTTCGCTGATCATCGTCGCGGTGCAGCTCTTCACTTTCATGATATACAACCAGCATTTCCGCGGTAAATCGTTTTTGATAGATTCTGCGCGAAATACCCTGTAATGCCCTTTCGCCGCGGGGGGTAATTCTCAGATATCCGTGTTCATCCTCCTGAAGAAAGCCAAACTGTTTGATGTCATTGACGATGAGATAGGCCAATTTTGGAAGAGTTCCGATATTTTTCTCGACATATTCACGATGCGGCGGGGTCTCGGATGAGAGTACCAGTCCCAGCAGATTCAGCTCTGCCTCGGTTAGCGGATATCCTTCAGAGCCTTTGGTAAGTAGTTCATCCCAGGCAGCCTGGCTATAGTAAAGCCCGAACCACCACTTAGCCTCCTTGAGCAGTTTGTGTGTAACGGCGCAGGCCAGGTATTTGCCGGGGGCGGCCTTCCTGGGCTCACCCCGGTCGCGGTACATGCTTACCATTGTGGCGAGATCCAGCTCCTGAAGGTTCGGCGGATACGTAAAATAGAAATCTGTTTTTTTCTGCATGATCACGTCTGTTAACAAAATGATATATACAAAAATTTCTGCGATTTCTGTGAAGAGTTTGCGTCATTCTCCGGATCAAAAAAAGGAAAAGAGAGAAATTATGCAGCACATTCCGGCGCCCGATTCATCGGGTCAGATTGGTTCACGCTGTACCTTTCAGGTATTGTTGCCGCCGGTCTTCAGGGAGATGCTCTATGGCATACCGGAGCATGGTTCTGGGCATGTTGCGATAATGTGAACTGAGAAACCGTTCCATCCGCTGCCTGTCGCGACGCCCCGCTTCCCTGATCATCCAGCCGGCAGCTTTGTGCATGAGATCCTCTTTGTCATCGATCAGAATGAGGGCAATTCGAAAGGTATCTTCAAGGTCGCCCTGACCGATAAAGTAGTGTGTAGCGATGATGGATGTTCAGCGTTTCCAGAGATTTTGCGACCTCGCAAGCTCGAATAAAAGGGACCGGTCGCGCCTGAAGAGATGCTTTCCTGCAATTTTATCCGCAGAGGAATCCACCAGATCCCAATTATTTACTCTGTCAAGATTCCTGATATAAAAACGGAAAATCTCTTCGCGTTCAGGTTCGCCTGCTTTTTTATACTGCTGAACAAGTACGAACAGCGCTGTTAACCGTACCTCATGCCAGGGCGATTGGAGCAATTCACCAATCTCATCGAGCGACAGATGGCTGTATCTGCCTGCAACCTTTCTTTGGGGCGGAACCCGAATGCCGAGAAATTGATCTCCTTCACCATATTCACCCGGACCGGATTTAAAAAATCGCTGTGAGTGTCTGGCGATCTCAGGGTTGGCCAGCTCTTTAAGCTCGGAGAGCAGACGTTGTACGGATTTACTGCTCATACCTGTTCAGGTAAAGGTTAACCGGGAATAACTGTATCACAAAGGATGACTGTACCACTCTTAGGCGGTTGGGTGCAACAGAAAACTATTCTGTAAATAGTTTGTAGCCGGATGAAACCTATTCTGAAAACCTGCTGGATTATATCTACTTCTTGCCTTTTTCGTCAATCAGTCTCACGGCATCACCCATTGTAAACTTCTCAGGGTCCGTTCCTTTCGGCAGGGAGATATTTTTTCGCCCGTACTTGATGTAAGGGCCATATCGCCCATCCAGAACCTTGATTGGCTGATCCGTTTCAGGGTGTTTGCCCAGGTCGGCAATCGCTGAACTTCCGCGCCCCTTGCCCTTCTCTTTCAGAAGTTCCACGGCCCGGTTCAGGTCTACAGTGAGCACATTATCGGTTTTCTTAAGCGACTTGAACGATCCGTCATGAAGCACAAACGGTCCATACCGGCCGACCCCCGCTTTTACTACTTTACCGGTATCGGGATGTTCTCCCAGCGTACGGGGCAGGCTCAGCAGATCTAATGCGGTTTCCAAATCAACATCCGAAGGATTCATCCCCTTTAGCAGCGATACCCTTTTGGGTTTCTTGTTGTCATCCGACACTTCACCCAGCTGTACATAGGGACCGAAACGTCCGGTTAGCACATAAACATCCTCGCCCGTTTCCGGATGCTTGCCGAGAGATTTGGGTCCGTCTTTTTCGGCGGCAAGAAGCTCTTTGATTTTTTCTGCATTGAGTTCTCCCGGATCGAGATCAACGGGCAGCGACGTGGTTATCTCTTCACCGTCGCTCTTTGTTTTTACATAGGGACCAAACCTGCCAACATGAACCTGCATACCGTTCAGGTCATCGATCGGCAGGTCGAGCAGTTTCGCTTCCTGGGGATCAATCTTGTCCTCCTGCTGGTCTACCTGATTTTTTAGCCCATCATCACCTTTGTAGTACTCGTCAAGGTACTTAACGGGATCGTATTTGCCCTTTGCAATCTCGTCCAGTTTATCCTCAAGTTTAGAGGTAAATTCACTGTCAACAACGTGCGGAATGTGTTTTTCCAGAAGTTCGGTTACCGCAAAGGCCGTATAGGATGGGATCAGTGTTTTCCCATCGCTGCGTGCATAACCGCGATCCTGAATTGTGCTGATAATCGTTGCATAGGTACTCGGTCGCCCTACGCCACGCTTTTCGAGCTCCTTGACCAGTGTGGCCTCTGTAAAGCGGGCAGGTGGTTTGGTCTCATGAGAAATGGATTCCAGCTCATGGAGGTCAATACCTTCACCCTCTGACAGTTCGGGAAGAAAAATTTCCTGATTTTCGAGAGCGGCATCAGGGTCATCGCTTCCTTCTACATATGCCCTGAAGAACCCCGGGAAGAGGATTTTCTTTCCGGTTGTCTTGAACTCCGCACGGGTGCCGTTTTGGTCCGCAGCAATTGTGGCGTTGGTAAATTCAAGTACGGCCTCTGCCATCTGTGTGGCAATGGTACGTTTCCATATCAGGTCGTACAGTTTGAGTTCACGGCCGCTAAGCCCTGTTTTTCCAGGCATGGTAAAGCTTGAGCCGGCGGGTCGAATGGCTTCGTGTGCTTCCTGTGCACCTTTTGCCTTGCCGAAATTGCGAACTCTTTCAAAAAGATATTCCTCTCCGTACTGCTGCTCTACCGCATTGCGTGCCGCATTGATTGCCTGACCCGATAGCCTCGTGGAATCGGTTCTCATATAGGTGATATGACCGTTCTCGTAGAGTTTTTGAGCAATACTCATTGTATCACGGGCAGAAAATCCGAATTTACGGTTGGCTTCCTGCTGAAGGGTCGAGGTGATGAAAGGAGCGGAGGGATTTCGTTTCTGGGTCTTTACATCTATGGCAGAAACCGACCAGTCAGCTTCCCTGAGCATATCGCGCAGATCATTTGACGCCTTTTCGTCCAGTAAAACGACATTATCAGGCTTTTTCAGTTTACCCGTGTTTTCATCAAAATCTTTCCCGCTGGCCAGCCTTTTGCCGTTCAGGTGAGAAAGGTCTGCGGTGAATGTATGTTTATCACCCTCTTTTGAAACGGATGCTTTGAGATCAAAATAGGTGCCGCTCTTAAATTTCATCCGCTCGCGTTCCCGCTCTACAAGAAACTCAACGGCAACCGACTGTACACGTCCGGCAGATAAACCGGGAGAGATCTTTTTCCAGAGAAGCGGGGAGATTGTGTAACCGGCGAGCCGGTCCAGTATACGCCGTGTCTCCTGTGCATGTACCAGGTTCATATCAATATTCCTGAAATTCTCAAGAGCGTTCTTCACGGCTTCTTCCGTAATCTCCCGGAACACCATCCTCTTCACGGGCACTTTCGGATTCAACAGTTCGGTAAGGTGCCATGAAATGGCCTCTCCTTCACGATCTTCGTCAGTCGCCAGGATAAGCTCATCTGCGTCCTTCAGCTGATCCTTCAGCTTTTTAACAATTTTCTTCTTGCTGGCAGGAACAACGTAAAGGGGATCGTAGCGATCGTCAACATTGATGCCCAGATTAGACCAGGACTCCTTCTTGTACTTTGCAGGGATTTCTTTGGCAGATGAGGGAAGGTCGCGTATATGCCCCATCGATGAGTCTACTATATACCCCTTGGGAAGATACTTTTTAATCGTTTTGGTTTTTGTGGGCGACTCGACAATAACTAATGATTTCATAAAACAATAACGAATTCTTATTCAGTGAACAGACTCAGTACCTGTTTGATCAGGATAACGAACGAATCAGCTCTTTTAACTCTTCTGCGTGTGCTTTTGTATTCACCTTTTCTATAACGGCTTTCACTGTTCCGTTGGTGTCGATGACAAAGGCAGACCGCGATGGAGCATCATACGTTTTGCCATACATCTTCTTTTCAACGATAGAATCGGTAGCCTCTGCAAAGGCAAAATCGGGATCGGATGCAAGAACGTACGGGATGCCCAGTTTGTCGGCATATTTTTGATGAGAACCACAGGTGTCCTTGCTGAGTGCGATCAGGTTGTACCCTTGTTCGTCAAACCATTCGGCGTGTTCTGCAAGGCTTCTGTTTTGCTTGTCGCATCCGCTGGTATTGTTTCGCATATAAACGGAAACAATGGCCGGCCGGTCGAGCAGTTCATCAAACCGTACTTCTTTTTCCTCACCATTCTGTACGATGCTGAGAGTGAAATTAGTATCAATTTTTTCTCCTGTGGAAATCATACCTCTTATTCAGTTTGTTTGGGTTGTATGTGTTGAGACCTAACCCGATTTGGCGAGTAAATCGTTCTGATTTGAACCAATGCCCACTGCTACCGAAAGACTTTTAGTATACACATTCTAAATATCTTGTAGCAACAGTCTTTTGCCTGTCATACGATTATCGGTGCCACGGGCCTTCAGAAAGGGGATAAAAAGATATTTCTAACTGTTGCTGCTGAATTTTGCATGAAGGGCCCTGGCAACGTTGGCAGGCACGAAACTGCTCAGGTCTCCCCCCCATTCAGCCACCTCTTTTACAATGGTTGCGGAGATAAAGGTAAGCTGTTCGTCGGGCATCATAAAGATGGTATCCACTTCGGGTGCCAGGCGCCGGTTTGTAAGGGCCATTCGGAATTCATACTCGAAATCCGAGATTTGACGTACACCCCGGAGAAGTACATGCACGTTTTTTTTCCGGGCAAAATCAATCAATAGCCCGGTGAACTGCTCCACTTCAACATTATCGGCCCAGTCATAACTCCCAATAGCCTCCTTGATAAGGTCTACACGTTCATCACCCGTAAACACAGCGTTCTTTCTCTTGTTTACAGCAACGGTAACAATAACCTTGTCGAACATTCTAACGGCGCGTTCAAGAATGTCGAGGTGGCCGTTGGTAAGGGGGTCGAATGATCCCGGATAGAGTGCGGTACGCGTCATGTCAGAAGGAGGTTTGCAGCATTTGATTTAAGAAAATGTACATATTTGCCGCTACTTAAAAAAAAGGATCTTATCTTTATCTTTTTCAACCTGATGCATCCGGCCTGAATATGGATGCGGTGGTTCGTCCGTAAGATTTGCAGTGGATGCAGGCGGAGTGTCCGGAAAAATCATGCCGCTTATCGTGCTCCAGGATGTACCAGCCATCTTTGTTAAGCCAGTCATTATTCAGAATGCTCTCCGTCATCTCCTCCATCCTGTGATAGTCGTAAGGAGGATCTGCAAAAATGAAATCGTATGACCCGTGTGTGCTTCTCTCCAGAAAAGTCTCCACATCCATGGCAATGGTTTGTATTTGCGTCTCTACCTGAAACTGTTTTGCCAGCTTTTCAATATGACGGATATGCTGGTGTTCACGGTCCACAAAAAGACAATTTTCAGCACCTCTTGAAATTGCCTCAAAACCCAGATTGCCGCTCCCTGCAAAAAGGTCAAGCACCCGCGTGTTATCAAAGTAGGTTCTGGCTGCGATTATGGAGAAAATTCCCTCTTTTGCCCGGTCGGAGGTAGGCCGCAGCAGGCCGGATTTTGGAACGGGGATAGTGCGTCCTTTCAGTTTGCCTGTAATAATTCTCATGCCGGCTGCCCTGCGTGGGAGTCAAGGTTCAGGCTCATCATAATTGCAGGAAAAGCACTTTCCAGCGGAAACCCATATGTTTTTTCCCTCGCATTAACGCCCATTTCCTGAAGTGTATTCATTACGTGAACGGTGCCCGAATCGTCCCAGTACGGCGTCAGAATTTCTGAAATTATGCGGCTTTGGTGGCCAAAAGCATAAATTTTTTCGTGGATTCCGTTCATCCAGGTTAAATTTCCGGAATAAAGCGTCCAGAGATATGGCAGGTCGGAAGGGTTGTCATAATGCAAGTAGGTACACGCCCTTAGCTTGCCAAGTAAAAAGGATGAGACGGATATATACGAAGAAAGGCAGTTTACCATCAGAAATGAGCCGTTCGTGTTGCTGTGCGCCTGCCAGTCTGCACCCACTTCAAATTCTGAGACATATTCTGAATTGGAAAAGGACCCCAGAAGCTGATTGAAACCCTGCATTGATGCACGGTTTCGTAAAAGCAGTAGCTTATAATCCACATTGCTTAACGGTTGCCAGGTAGCTTCAATATCACTTCTGTCGGTACCGTGCATCAAAAGGGAGATATGTGATTCCCTTTCGGAGGCATCCTCATAAACTGATCGGGGAACCACCGTCCAGCACTCCTCTGTGGCAGGGGCCAGAATCTTTACGGATTTACAGTCGTGGAACTCTTTAAGATTTGAAAGGGCTGTTTTCAGGGCTGGAAAGCCATACTCATCCCCGCTGATAATTGAATTTTTTACATCGAAATTAAATTCAAAGCTGCCAATATGCTTCAAATGGCCGTCCTGTCCGGGGCTGTTTACCGAGTAGAAAAGGTAATTATCGGCATAACAGATACCCAGGCATGACTCATCCAATCCCATAGGCTATCAGTTCCAGCTTGGCGCGTTCAGCAGAGTGGTTCTTTCAAGATCGCCGATAACATCACCCGTGCCGGGGTTTTCAAGCAGATAGAGCGGCGGGCGGATCGTATCGTTAAGGGTATATTCAAATCTGTTGTGCGGTGGCCGCGGGGAAAAGATCAGTGAGTCGGGGTTGTAAACTGACGGCGGACGAAAAGCGAAAAGTGAATCCGCTCTTTCTGAAATGAACTCATTCGTTTTCACAAACTGAACAAGACTGTCGAGGCCCCCATCACTGGGTGGAAAGTTTCCGCGGCGGTTTCTGTACTGTACAAGTGCATCGCGAACCATCAACATTCTGTGCCTCTCACGCTCAACCATCTCTTCTTCTTCCAGAACCTGCTGGTAGGGGTCTACAATTGAACGATACAGGAAATAGGACAGCGCAATGATGAGAATGCCCAGTACGATCGTCAAAATGTTATTGCGGGTTGTTAAATCCATGTGAGAGTGTGTCTTGGTTTGCGATAGAGTAATATTTTGCGAAACAGAAAATAATCGCAGACGATTTGATATGCAACTTTCTAATCGTCTGAATGATGAATATTAACATTTAGGATGAAGGAACAGAAATCTCTCTTTTAATGTGCTTATCAATCCTCTGCGCCTGAATTTTTCATATTTGCCGGGTTCCGGTTCAACCTCTTCCAGAATGGTGATGGTAAATAGGGACCCGAAAAGAGAGTCAATTTCGGTAAGCGGCACCGAGAAGGGAGGGCCGTTCATTTCCTCCTGATTGTACTCAAAGTGATGCAACAGGCCGTGGGGCTTCGGGTGCTCCGCGATGAGAGCTTCGATTTTTTTTGCATATCGTGTCCGGGCGGCATCCGGCAGTGCGATCAGTGCGGCCTTGTCGTAGATCAGGTCGAATTTCTTCCCGGTTGTTTCCGGAAAGCGGAAAAAATCACCGATCCATATCTGCAGGTTTTCGTGTGACAAGATTGAAAAACCGTGCGAACAACTCTCTTCAGGAACGATACCGCGTTCGTCAAAGTAGCTTCTTACCGCTGTTTCAGATATCTCAACTCCTGTTACTTGAGATGCATTGTGGGTTAAAAAGTCAAGATCCTCACTTTTTCCGCATAACGGCACAAGCACGGTGGGCGGCTGCGGTATGGGTAAAGAGTGCCAGTATTTGGAGAGGCCGGGATAACCGCCCGGCATGTGAAAGCCAACATTGCCCTTGTTCCACCTGCTTCGCCAGTAACTCAGTTCCATGAATGGTTTTAATCGTTAAAATTATGCGATACTTTTGGAGCTTCTTCAGAACCTGCAAACGGAACGGCACATATTGAACCGCACCATACTCAAACTCGCAATTCCCAATATCATCAGCAACCTTTCCGTGCCGCTGCTTGGTGTTGTGGATACAGCGCTGGTGGGACACCTGGATGAAGTGTATTACCTTGGCGCGCTTGCTGTGGGTGGGATGATATTCAACTTTCTGTTCTGGGGTTTCGGTTTTCTGCGGATGGGAACCACCGGTATAACCGCGCAGGAATACGGAGCGCGGAACAGGCAAAGCATGATGATGACGATGGCCAGGGTTCAGCTTATCGCCTGGTCATTTGGACTGGCTATCATTCTGATGCAAACCCCTCTGATTAGGTTCAGCCTCTGGATTATTGAGAGCAGCGAGGAGGTTGCTCACTTTACACAGGTGTATTACGACATACGTATTTATACAGCTCCAGCCATGCTTGCCCTTTATGGGCTTCAGGGATGGTTTCTTGGAATGCAGAATGCAAAGTACCCGATGATCATCACCATTGTCCACAATCTGCTGAATATTGTTTTGAATATCTTTTTTATTCAGGTAATGGACATGCACGTGGATGGAGTGGCATGGGGAACACTGATCTCAACATGGCTTGCACTTGGGTTGGGTGTATGGCTGTTTTTCAGAAAATACAAACGGTACACAGGCCATTATAAACAGTCCGAACTTGTAAACAGGGATGAGCTGAAGCGGTACTTTTCGGTAAACCGCGATATATTTATCCGAACACTATGCCTGATTTTCACATTTTCTTTCTTTACTGCAAAAAGCGCCGCGCAGGGTGATCTGGTTCTCGCAGCCAATACCATACTGCTGCAGCTCTGGATGGTGGCATCATACGGTATCGATGGATTTGCCTATGCGGCGGAGAGCCTGATAGGACGCTTCAAGGGAGGCAACAATAGTGAAAAACTCAGGAAAGCGGTGTATTACAATCTGGGATGGGGCCTTTTTCTGGGAGTTACTGGGTCACTTATATATCTTCTGTTTGATGAAGCTATTCTGTTTTTGTTTACCGACAAAACGGATGTGATCGCCCTTGCGATGTCGGTCATGATATGGACAATTCTTGCTCCTCTGGTATCCAGCTTTTGCTATATTCTGGATGGTGTGTTTATTGGTGCAACCGAAACGGCACCAATGCGAAACACAATGCTGATTGCAACATTTGCCATTTTTCTGCCGGCCTATTATGCAGGCAATTCGCTCTTTGGTGTTCATGGCCTCTGGGTTGCCATGGTATTGTTCATGGTTACCAGGGGTGCAGCGCTAGGCTTTTACCTGCCCGGGAGAATTCTGGATATAGAAAACTGATGGTTCCCAATACACATGGTAGATAAAACGAACTATGGATGATCAACTGAATATTCTGCTGATGAGGCATGCCAAGTCATCCTGGAAAGACAGGAGACTGAGAGATTACGACCGTCCGCTCAACAAACGGGGGAATAGGGATGCTCCTGCAATGGGTCTGTTTCTTAAAAATGCGGGAAGAACGCCCGATCTAATCATCAGTTCACCCGCTCTGCGGGCCAAAACAACGTCGCTGATGGCGGCTGAGGAGATGGATTTTGACCATGAGCGTATTTTATGGAACGATAAACTCTATTTTGATGGACCTGATGCTTACGTTGAAGCTATCAAACAAGCGGGGACTGAGTCCGGGCTAAAACGGATTATGACTGTTGGCCATAACCCCATGACGGAAAACACCATTGCCCTCCTAACCGGCAGGCAGAACCCGTATTCGGTGCCTACGGCAGCAGTCATTTGCCTTGACGTGAATGTAGGTTCGTGGGATGAGCTGGTACTCGGCTGCTGTACTTTGGTGTGGATAAAAAGACCCAAAGATCTCTGATTTTTACCTCCATTTATTTCGGATGACAGATCAGATCTGCCTGTTTCGTCAGCGGGCCGTAAATACCGTTAGCCTGCCTCCATTTCCAAAAGCAGGCGTTCGGTTTGGTGAATGTGCCTCATCACAAACAGTATATATCGAATATCCACGCTGATGGTTCGTGCTGCATCGGGTACTACATAGTAGTCGCTTACAATGCCCTCGATGTTGCCGTCGAAAGCGAGCCCAATAAGTTCACCGTTGCCGTCGAGAACAGGGCTTCCCGAATTTCCGCCCGTGATATCGTTTGTGGAAAGGAAGTTAAGATACATGGAGCTGTCGGCCGTCAGCTCGCTGTCTGAAAAGTACTGAAGCTGTTCGGGAACGTCGAACGGACTGTCTCCGGTATGTTTTGCAAGCATTCCTGAGTACGTTGTAAAGGGGGTATAATACACTCCATCGGCGGGAACGTACCCCATAATTTGCCCTGCGCTCAGGCGCAGCGTAAAGTTTGCATCAGCATAAACGCTGGGCGCCCCGGTCATCTGAATCATGCCTTCCGCATACCGTTTTTGGGCCGGCTGCAGATATTGAAAATGCTGGGAGTAGTTTTCCCTGCTTAACTCGAAGGTTTCAAAAATGTCTCTGGATACCAGGTACAGACTATCGGTAAACGCTTCGTCGCTGAACTGTAGTTCGGAAAAGATCCAGGATGCGGCTATTGTCGTATCGGTGAGTACGGAGCCTGATGCCTGTCGTGTAATAAATTTCTGGATTTCCTGTTTGAGGGTTTCAGATTCAGGCGATCCAAAAAATCTGTAGAGAATCAGGGGCCGCCGCTCTTCGGGTAATTCCGCCATCGCCTGCAACATCTCAGTGAGCATAAGCAGTTCCGCTTCCATGTCAATGGCTGCCTGCCAGGTTCTCACCTGATCGTAAAGCTGCTGCCGCTCATCGGAAGAGTAGAAAACAGAGTCGGGCGCCTGTGAATACTCATAAAAATCGTTGAACAGGCTGCCCATTTGCAACAGGTTGCTAAACTGCAGGGAGTAAAACGTAAGGTAAAGCACATCACCGGACTGCCTTGCTATCTGATACGCCTGCTCAAGCTGCGGCATCACTCTGCCGAACTCACTCTTCCGCAGGGAATCGGATTCGGCCCATCGCACAAACTCCTGATCTTCTGCAATTTTTCTGGATACCACATCGTAATCCTGAAAACCCTCAATCAGGCCTTCGTAATATTTCAGCGCATTCGCAATGGATGCTCTCTCCGCTGCATTTGAAGCGGCGGTTTCCGGGTTGTTTGCTGCCTGCATCTCCAGGCCGTTCAGATAGGCTTTAAACGCACTGTAAAGAACCGGGAATTGCTGGTCCTGATAAAAACTGAATGCGGGACTGCTTTCAAAACGGTATGTGCTGCCCGGAAAACCAAGCGTCATGGTAAAGTCGCCCGGGCTTAGAGCTCTCTCGTTCACTTTCAGGTGACGTTCCGGGGTGTAAGGCACGTTGCCGGGCTGATAAGGTGCTGAGACTCCATCTTCCGAGACATAGGCCCGCAAAAAAGCGTAATCACCCGTGTGTCTCGGCCACATCCAGTTGTCAATGTCTCCACCGAACTTGCCGATGGCTTGTTCCGGTGCATACACCAGTCTCACGTCACGGATGATTTTGTATACCGACATAAATTGACGGTTGCCGGACCAGAAATCATTGATTTCCACCATCAGATCTTCATTTCCGTCACGCCTGGCTTCTATGATTTCAGAGGATACGGTTGCCTTGATTTCCGCCCGCAGCCGGTTGCCTGCATTTTTGGGAATTGCTGATTCGATTTGCCCGGTAACTTCTGTCTGCTCAATGGGTATGTACAGTGAATAGTTGGTCAGCGGAAGTTCATCACGATAGTTTTCGGCATAGAAGCCTGTTTGCAGGTAGTTCTGTTCCGTTCCGGATACACCCGCAATTCCATCGTAAGCTACATGATGGTTGGTCAGGATAAGGCCCTCACCGGATACAAATGAACCGGTACCTCCGCCTCCCTCTCCAACATTAATTCTGAGCACTGCATGATTCAGTGAGGAGTTATCAATTTGATCATTGTAGAGTTCTTCCGGTGGAAGATTGAGGCCCATTTCTGTCATCTGTTCATACAGGGCACCGTCTACCTGGGGAAGGAGCCACATACCGGAATGGTCGGGAGACGGTGCATCGGGCTGAACGGTATATCTGGCAGGTGTGTCCTGCAGCATTTCCTGACCGGTTGCAGAACAACCCGTCAGAACAGAGGCTAAAAGTCCGAAAAAGAAAAATCCCCGGTATGTCAGTTTCATGAATTCTGTATTTTATCAGATGTTGGTTTTGGTTGACGAAGAATGATGACTATTCTGTCTGAATCAGTTCCAACTGCACCAAAAAAGCACTATATTTGTCTAAAATAAAAAGATATCGCTCAAACAGATGATCTATAAACAAAAATTTTATTACCTCTGCAAAACCCCTCTGAGCGCAGAAGGGCCGGAAGACGTTGAAGTAATTGATCGTGCTGACGACAGCAATCAGTTTCCTTCACTTTTCAAAAAGTATGAAGATCTGCGTTCGCATGCTTTTAATGAAGACAATCTTTACAGCATTGTTCGCGCTGACGACATCTATGAACTGGTGCGCACAGGCACGGAGAAAGAGGCAAAAGAGGATGCATTCGAAAAAGCTGAGCCTGAAATCATCACCAACCTTCAGCACAGAGTGATGCAAAAAGACGATAAGAATGCAAAAGCCATCCTGAAAGAGGTGCACCAGATCGAAAGCTGATCTGTTTTTCTTGCTCTGTTATCCATTCAAAAAGCCCCTGTTTAATGCAGGGGCTTTTTTGTTTATAGGGTTTTGCCCCACAAAAAAGGAATGAAAAATCGCTTAATTTTGTGTGTATAGGAGAAGCAGTAACAGAAATGAAAACAGACAGGAGATATCAGAATGCCTGACGTACAAACACTAAACGGGAAAGATACAATGGAAATCAATATTGGAATTTCAAACGAGCACAGAAAAGCTATTGCTGAAGGGTTGGCAAAAGTATTGGCCGACAGCTATATGGTTTATCTGAAAACGCATAATTACCATTGGAATGTAACCGGTGAATTGTTCCATTCCCTGCACGAGCAGTTTGAAGAGCAGTATACTGAGCTTGCAGAGGCAATTGACGTAATTGCAGAACGCATACGGTCGATTGGGTACAGGGCACCGGGATCGTTTATGGAATTCAGCGAAATCACATCTATCGAGGAGGATACAGACGATCCAAATGCTCTGGAGATGGTTAAACGACTGGCACTCGACAATGAAGCGATTCTTAGAACGGCAAGGTCTGTACTGCCGGCCTGCGAGGAAGCAGGTGACGAGGCCACAATTGATCTGATCACACAAAGACTGGATGTGCATTCCAAAACAGCCTGGATGCTTAGAAGTCACCTTGAATAATCAGGATATTCACATCAGTAATTTCAAAACCCGGCACCAGCCGGGTTTTTTTATGTTCGGGTGATGCTGATTTGAGTCAGTTCAAATGGTGCATTACGTTAAAAAATTGAGTAACATAGACAGATGGGGAACTGTGTTTTTGGGGAATACGGTGTAGACATTCTTATCAGGTAG
The DNA here is from genome assembly GCF_003150675.1 of Rhodohalobacter mucosus. NCBI lineage: Bacteria > Pseudomonadati > Balneolota > Balneolia > Balneolales > Balneolaceae > Rhodohalobacter > Rhodohalobacter mucosus. The sequence goes on from NZ_QGGB01000009.1 coordinate 122,696, forward strand.
GTTAAAGAAATTGTTACGAAGTCGAATTCCCGACAGACATGTACCAATGCAAAAAAATCACAAAAAACTAACCAACCAATAAAAAGTGACTATGGAGAATATGGAAGCAATACAAAACATTGACATCATGGATATTGTGATGACATACGGTCCCAATCTGCTTTGGGCCATTTTAACACTGGTACTCGGTTTATGGGTCGTTAAGTTAATTGTAGCCGGAGTACGGAAAGCCCTCGAAAAGGGAGATACTGAAACAACTCTCAGGGGATTCATCGTCAGTCTGGTTTCGGTACTTCTTAAAATTATGGTCTACATAACCGCTCTTGGAATGCTTGGAGTGGAGATGACCTCCTTTATTGCCATTTTGGGTGCCGCAGGTTTAGCGGTTGGCCTGGCGTTATCGGGAACCCTGCAGAATTTCGCGGGAGGTGTGATGATACTCTTTTTCAAGCCGTTCAAGGCGGGCGACTTTATCGATGCACAAGGCCACTCAGGATCGGTTAAAGAGATACAGATTTTTGTCACTGTTTTAACAACACCTGATAATAAAACCATTATTATTCCAAATGGCCCGCTGGCGACGGGTTCGCTCGTTAACTATTCCCGCGAAGAAAAACGGCGGGTCGACTGGTCGTTCGGTATCGGATATGGTGACGATCTTGACAAAGCCTATGATGTGATAAAGCGGCTTCTGTCTGAAGATGACAGGGTTTTAAACGATCCGGAACCATTCATGGCGCTGGGTGAACTCGCAGACAGTTCTGTTAATATCACAGTCAGGGCCTGGGTAAATGCAGGCGATTACTGGCCGGTATTTTTCAGAATGAATGAGGAAGTGTACAAGACATTCGAAAACGAGGGTCTCTCGATTCCGTTTCCCCAAAGAGACATTCACGTCTTCAACGAGAAGTAACAATTGATCAACAAAAACCCTGCCTCTGAGCGGGGTTTTTTATTTCTGTGGATATTGGTCTCTGCAGAGCACAAGCCGTGTACCATAGTTGCACTGGGTGCGTTTATAAAACAGTGAAGTGAACAAAGTTCACATTCCATTTTCCTGATTACGGAGCATGTGACCAAAGTTGATTCCATATTGAAACTTGGTTAAACTGTTAGGCTCACATAGCAGGCTTCGAGCCGTAAATTTTGCAACTTAAGGTTACTTTGTTTTGACTGAAAAATCCTCTGTGTCCAACCCTGAGAAGGAAACCATTTTTGAAAATGATTTCGCCTATATAACGTCCGGGGGAGACGTACATCTCAAAAAGACCAGCTTCTTTGACGACAGGAAAATTGCCACTATCGATCCTGAAAAAGTTGAAGAACAGGTAAGTGAAATGGAAAACGCATTTGAGGATCTGACCGGCAAAGTGGGGTCATTTCTGGATGATGTAGAGGAAGAGCTGTCAGAACAGCCCGAAAAAGCGAAAGCCTCTTTTGAATCACTTCTCGAAGAGATAAGCAATTCGTCTGCAATTGGCGATTTTGAGAAGCTGCTGTCTGATGCCAGGAGCAAATTTGATGAAACGGTAGAGCGTGCGGAAAACGCCGTGTCAGCCGGCCCGGAAAAGGAGGCTGAGGCAGAAAATGAAGAGAGCGATAAGGAAATGGTACCTGTTGCGGAATCCGAACCTGCTGAGAAGGATTCAGGGAAGAAACCTGAGAATGCGGAATCAGAGGAATCCGCCGGGGAAGTAACGGATGAAGCCCCGGAAGATTACTACAGAAAGCTGGCGGAGAAAGCGGAGGAGATCTCCCAGGTAGATGATTGGGCGTACGTGTCGATGGAGTTCGATATGATCGAAAACCAGTGGCAGGAGGGCCCGGATACGGAAGATGCGGATATCAGTAAATTCCGAGCAACGATAGATGAGCTTCGTGAATCGTTTGAAGAGAAAAAAAGAGCCCACTACGAAGAGCAGAAAAAGCTCAGACTCGCAAATCTTGAGAAGAAAAAGGATCTGCTGCGGCAGCTTTCAGAGATTGTTGACAATAAAGAGTGGACCAAGACCCGTGAAGTAGGGAAAATACGCGGACGATGGGAACACCTGAAGCCGCTTCCATCAGGTGAAGCCGAAAAACTTCAGCCACGATTTGATACACTGCTGGCCACATTTGATGAACACAAGGTGGATCGCCTCGTGAAACAAAAGCAGCAGGAAGAGGATAACCTGACCGGGAAACTGGTTATCCTGGAAAAAATGGAAGGCTTTGCCGTTGAGCTGGATGAAAAACCGGACTGGAAAGAACTTGATAAAAAATTCAATGATCTGACACGTCAGTTCAGGAAAATTGGCCGTGTTCCCTCCGATAAGAATCAGGACGTTTGGGACCGTTACCATACGGCACAGGATACCTTTCACTCTCTTCGTTTCAAGCACGATTCAGCGTACAGAAATGAAATAGAAAAATTTCTTTCCAAGAAGAAAAAACTGATTGACGAGGCCGAAGCCCTGCTCGATTCAGATGACCTTGCTGAAGCAGCACGTAAGGTGAACAAGCTTCATCGAAGATGGAAAAAAGTTGGAAACCTTCCGCAGAAAGATGAAAATGAGATGTGGGACCGTTTTAAGGCGGCCACTGATGCATTCAATCAGAAGAAGACGGATAATGCAGACCTTCTCAAAGAACAGGAGGAAGAGAATTATCGTGAGAAACTTAAGCTGATTGATGAAGCTGATACGCTGAAAGAGTCGGAAGAGTGGGATACAGCCCACAAGAAGTTTCAGAAACTGATGGATCGCTGGAAAGAGATTGGTCCGGTACCCAAGCGAAAATCAGGAAAGATCTGGAAGAAGTTCAAGGGAGCAATGGACTACTTCTATGACCGAAGAAGAGATCATTTTAAAGAGGTTAAGGAAGAGAGAAAAGACAACCTAAAAGAAAAAGAACAAGTTCTCGCCAGTCTGTCTGAACTTAAGACACATGATGATCCTATTGAAGCTGTTGAACTTGCCAAACCGCTTCAGGAAGAGTTTAAAAAGGCGGGCTATGTACCAATCAAGCATAAGAACAGATTGTGGAAAGAGTACCGCGAATGCTGCGATGTAATATATGATCGATTCAGGGCTGCAAAAGCAGCTGTGGACGTGGTGGGACGCAAGAATCTGGACCAGTTTTCCGCTGATGATATAGCAGGCATTCGGGACAAACAGAATGAAGCGAATAAACTGCGCAAGCAGATCAGCAAGCTGAATGGAGAGCTCATACAGATGAAGGAATCATTGAGCTACTTCAAGCCTTCCGGAAGCGGCAGCAGTCTGCTTGATGATGTTAAAAAACGAATAGAAAATGCTGAGAAAGATCTCAGCGAAAAAGAAACACGGCTGGCAGAACTCGAAACGGAGATTGATAAGCTGAAAAACGAAGTGGAATAGATTCTGCAGTTTATCCGTTCCCTGAATCTTTTTCGGTAACGAATATCGGGCTGCGCTATCCTAATATAAATTGGGAATTGGATAACGTGTACTCAAATACGACTTACGTACTGGCGGATCAGACGGCTATTGACCTGTTGAGGAATCAACTGGGTGCAGTGCGCTCAAAAGTCATTTTTGCCAAAAGCATTCATGAAGTTGACTCCTACCTCATAGGCTCCCAGCCCGATTTGATCATTGTTCACGGCTCTTTTCTGTCGGGAAATGCAGAGAAATTTGAGAAGATCTCAAAACACTACATCGGAATTAAATTTATTCCGCTCATCTACATCGGTACGATCGATGACCCCGGCTTTTCCGCATTGGTTCATTTCCGACTGATCGACTGTTATGACGGCACGGATTATGAAGAGGTTGTAGAGCGTGCAAAACAGCACCTCAGCCCCTCCGTGCGGCTCAGGTTCTGGGGCGTGAGGGGCTCCACGCCATGCGCCAACTATGAGAATATTGAGTACGGCGGGAATACAAGCTGTGTTGAAATTGAATATCCCGGTATGAAGGAGCTCATGATTATGGACAGCGGCACCGGAATCCGTAACCTGGGCAACTATCTGGAAAGAAAGAACCAGACCGGTTACGAGGGACATATATTTATCACCCACCCGCACTGGGATCATATTCAGGGCTTTCCGTTTTTTAAACCGTTCTACTCCGCAGACAACAGTTTCAGTATTCATATGCCGGAACAGTACCGCGGGGGCGCACAGGAGATTCTGTCAGGCCATCTTACAAAGACCTTTTTCCCCGTAACACTGAATATGCTTGCCGCTAAGCTTGACTATGTTACGCAATCCGAGGAGCTGCAATCCTTCTCACACTATAAAATTGAATATCTTGTAGCAAACCACCCGACCAAGACGGCGATATACAAGATTCATATCGGTGGGCTGGTCATTGTGTATGCGCCGGATAACGAAATTCCGCTAAAAACATCGCCCATTCGATTTCTGGATAATTTTACCGAGTTTATCCGCGATTGCGATCTTCTGATTCATGACGGGCAATTTTCGATGAAGCAGTATGAAGAGCGTATCGGCTGGGGGCACTCCGCATGGGAGCGGGTTGTGGAGGTTGCAAAACGAGCCGGTGTGAAAAATCTTTTCCTCACACACCACGATCCCGACTCAAACGACGACTACCTTGAAGGTCTGGACGCCAACCTCAGCAAATACATCGGTTCGCCATTCGAAATGGCGTGTCTAGCCAAGGAGGGTATGGAAGTGAGAATGCCCGTTACGCTCAATGAACTTGTTGAGAAGTAATCAGGACGAAGCGTAAATAGAAAAAGCGGGAGTTCACTGAATCCCCCGCTTTAAATCGAATGTCCTGTCGCTTCCTGCAGTCTTACAGAAAGTAGCGTATTCCGATTCCTCCGTTTACACCAAATTCCGTTGAAGGTGCAAGGTCTAGAAGCGGAGCCACTTCAAAAAACAGCCCGAGCGGCTGATCCTGAAAAATATACTCCAGCCCTACAGGAATTCGCGCCCCGAATCGGGCTTCACCGGAAAGAAGGGCTCTTGCACCAAGGCCGTAATATACCGCCATGCTTCCCTTGTCGACTTCAAGCCAGCTGTGCAGCAGATAATCGGCGTGGATATGGAAAGATTCATCGTTGTCGAATGACCATGCCGCCGCTGCATCAAATGCTGCACGATCAGACTGCCATACTTTCAGGCTGATGCCGGTAGGCTCTCCGAGAATAATGCCCAGTTCTGTATCTCCGGGCCGGGATTGTGCTTCAGCCAGGGTTAGAGATCCCATTGTGAGAATAAAAGTGAGAGCTATGCCAATGAAGTATCGTTTACTCATAAATGAATTTCGTTATAGGTTGGTTATTGTTTTGATGAATCAGATCTGTAAGTTTGGATCCTGTTTCTACAGCGCATTGAAACATTTTGTTTCATTGAATATGATCTGTTCTCATCTCAGCGGATCCTGCTTTTACATCTGCTGAATTTCAGATGGATCAAATTTTATATGATTGAAGATAATGAATAAGAACCGGCTGATTAATGTGTTTGTAAAAAATCCGCGCATGGGCAGAGTTAAAACCCGTCTTGCCGCAGCGGTCGGCGATCAGCGTGCGCTGAAGGTATATGATCATTTGCTGAAGCTCACGGCCGCAGCGGCAGTTAACGTGCAGGCCAACCGTATAGTACTGTACTCCGATGCCGTCTGCCAAAATGATCATTTTGATGATGCGCTGTTTAAAAAAGAGGTACAGCAGGGAGAAGACCTGGGCGAGCGGATGCTTTATTCTGTTGCAAACGGATTCGATTCAGGCTATGAACAGGTGGTGGTAATCGGGAGCGACTGCCCGGACATAACGGGAGAGCTTCTGGAACAGGCGTTCTCCTCATTGAACAAAGCGGACTCGGTGATCGGGCCATCTGCAGACGGAGGATACTACCTTATTGGAGTCTCTGTGTTTGAACCGGAAGTTTTCAAGGATATCGCCTGGAGCACGCCGGAGGTTTACCCGGCCACCCTTAGTATACTGAAAAAGAAGGGGCTGTCGGTTGCGGTTCTGGAAGAACTGAATGATATCGATACAGAAGAGGATTTGAAACGAAGCCGGCTTAGCAGTGGATGATCAACCCCGCATATCCGTTATCATTCCGGTGATTAACGAGGAGAAGCAAATCGGATTCCTGATTGACCATATCAAAAGAGCTGAGGGTGGATCCGTATGCGAAATGATTGTGGTTGACGGCGGAAGCAGGGATAGAACAGTTCAGGTTGCGGAAGAGAGAGGGGCGATCGTGATCACAGCCAAGAAGAGAGGGCGTGCGCGCCAGATGAATGAGGGAGCTGCAGCGGCGAAGGGAGAACTGCTCTACTTTCTGCACGCTGACACCCTGCCGCCAAATCAATTTGACCGGGAGATACTCTCAGCCGTAAAGAAAGGATACGGGGCCGGGTGTTTTCGGCTCAGATTCGATATGGATCACGCACTGCTCAGATTTTATGCCTTTTTTACCCGGTTCAAATCAACCCTGCTACGGTTCGGTGACCAAAGCCTGTATGCAGAAAGAGACGTATTTGAGAAAATTGGCGGCTTTGATGATTTATTAACGGTGATGGAGGACCAGAAAATTGTACGTGATCTTAGAAAACGGACCCCCTTTTATATCTCTGAAAGGGAAGTGATTACGTCAGCCAGAAGGTACAAAGAAAACGGGGTGATCAGGCTGCAGTTGGCCTTTACATTGATTTGGTTTCTGTACTATCTGGGCGTGCCTCAGGCAGGGCTTGTGGAACTCTATAATTCGCTGATCAGATCGTAGGAAAGCATGGAGTGTTCGAGTGCAATAACATACTGATTATCAATATCCTGAGTACTCTTTTGCAGGGGAGTATTATAATCGCTTGCCTGCACTGTAATCCTCCCGGATTTTTCAGTAATTTTAAGACGTTTTGTTAATAGTCAGTTAACAAAGGCTTGTTATCATGCGAGCCAATTCAAAACCAAATAAAAACGCTTAAATAATGCACTATTTGAAAAGATATATACTACTTCTTGCTACAGTTGCTTTTCTGCCGTTTACAGCGTTCTCTCAGGCAACCACAACCGGTTCTATTGAGGGTACGATTACAGATGATGAAGGCGACTTTTTGCCGGGCGCTACGGTTGTAGCCGTTCACCTGCCTACCGGAACGGAATATGGTACGTCGAGCCGGGCAGACGGGCGATATACAATACGAAACGTCCGTATTGGGGGGCCATATGAGGTTCGTGTTACCTTTATCGGGTTCAATTCCCAGATTAAGGGAATTACACGCATTGAGCTTGGCGAAAGGGTACTGCTGGATTTCCAGCTCGAACAGGGATCTCTTGAACTGGATGAAATCTCCGTGACCGCTGTCGCCGATCAGGTTTTCAACTCCGATCGTACGGGCGCCAGAACCAATATTACAAGCGAAGACATCGAAAGAACACCGAGCGTGTTCCGTTCCCTTGGCGACTTTACAAGGCTTACGCCCCAGGTTACCAGCGGAAACAGTTTCGGTGGTGCCAACGACCGATACAATAACATTCTGGTTGACGGTGCAACACTGAACGATATTTTTGGGTTGGGTGATGCAACTCCCGGTTCACAGGCCGGCGTTGGTTCTCCCCTCAGTATCGATGCCATCGCGGAATTTAACGTGGACATTGCTCCCTTCGACGTCACCAACAACGGTTTTACCGGCGGTCAGGTGAATGCAGTGACGAAGAGCGGAACCAACACCTATACCGGTTCGGTTTACTTTCAGACACGAAACGAAAACCTTGTAGGTAACTACGTGTTTCAGGAAGGCGGTGAAGATGTGGAATCCGGCGACTTCCCCGACTTTACCGAGCGATATATCGGTCTGAATGTTGGCGGCCCGATCATCGAAGACAAGCTTTTCTTCTTTGTGAATGCGGAATTTAAGCGTGAAACCAGCCCGATTACCAACGGTATCCTGGGAAGCGGCGCGCCCAACGTGATTGACTTTGAGGCGGCCACCTTCGATCAGATCAGCAATATTCTTCAGACAGAGTATGGATATGATCCCGGAGAATACACCTCGCCGCTTGACAGCGACACCGACAATGACAAGGTGCTGGCCAAGATTGACTGGAACATCAACCAGAATCACAACCTGAGCTTCCGGTACAATTATGTGGATGCGATTGCAAATCGTGGAATCAGCCGTGGTAACAACAGCTACACATTCAGCAACCGTCAGTACAACTTCAACAGTACACAGAATTCTGTTGTGGCAGAATTGACCAGCAGCTTCGGCAACAGCGCCTACAATGAGGCTCGTGTGGTTTATACACGAATTCGTGACTCTCGGGACACTCCATCTCAGCGATTCCCAAGCGTGACGGTTAGTATCCCGTACGATTCGGATCGCAGCGGTTTTGGTGCGATCAATGCAGGTGTGGAGCGATTCTCACAGGCGAATGCACTTGATCAGGATCTGCTTGAGTTTACCAACAACTTTACATTCATCCGCGGTGCGCATGAATTTACGGTGGGTACAAGCAACCAGATCTTCACATTCGACAACCTTTTTGTGCAGGATGCTTTCGGTACCTACACATTCTTTGATATTGCAGACCTGGAAGCGGGTGATCCTGTTGAATACAGGCACAGCTACCTTCTTCCCGGCGGAAGCCCTACTGCTAACTTTACAGGTATGCAGTTCGGATTCTATGCGCAGGACAAATGGTCCGTTACCAACTACCTGAAAGTAACCTACGGTCTGCGTGTTGACATTCCGGTGTTGCCGGATGATCCTTCTTTCAATCCGGACGTTCCGGATGCTTTCCCCGGCTTCTCAACGGATAGAGTTGCTAGCGGTCAGGTTCTCTGGGCGCCACGACTTGGTTTCAACTGGGACGCCAGCCGCGGTATGAGAACAACACAGATTCGTGGTGGTATCGGTATCTTTTCCGGAACACCTCCGTTTGTATGGATCTCCAACCAGTACAGCAACACCGGTGTGGATTACGGACGGGTTGATGAATTCAGCTTTGGCCGATTCGATGGTCTTTTCTCACCAGACCCTGACAACCAGCCAATTCCTGGACAGGGCAACTCGCTGAATCCCGTTGAAACGACAGAGATTAACCTGCTTGCGGATGACTTTAAGTACCCACAGTCTCTGAAGGTTAACCTTGCCGTTGACCAGGAGCTGCCATTCGGCTTCCGCGGTACTCTTGAAGGTGTCTATTCAAGCGCCATCAACGACGTGGTATTTGAGAATATAAACGCGGTACGAGAAGGAACCTCACCTTACGGCCGTCCGATCTACGGAGATATTTTCTTCAACTCCAGGTTCGGAAATGCCTCGGGACGACTTTCAAGACAGGATCCACGATTTACCAATGCGCTGCTTCTCAAAAACAGCAACAAAGGGTACCAGTACAGCATCACAGCTGAGCTGGAGAAACGTTTCGACTCAGGTCTCTATACCAAATTTGCCTACACGTACAACCGTGCGGAGAACGTGAATAACGGTACATCAAGCCGTGCGATCTCCAACTGGCAGTTCAATGAGAACGTGGATGTGAACAGCCCGGAACTGGGTACCGCTGATTTTGAGCGCCGGCACCGGTTTCTCGGTATTGCATCGTATCGCCTCGATTATGGAGATGGCGACCGATTTGCAACATCATTCTCACTCATCTATGACGGTCGGTCAGGTGAACCGTTCAGCTGGATCTACAACGGAGATGCCAACGGTGACGGTCGTTTTGATAATGACCTGATTTACGTACCGGCTTCTGAAGATGAAGTGGTTATCACAAGCGGAAACTGGAATGAGTTCAACGACTGGATTAACAGTGAGAGCTCTGTGAGCGACTACCGGGGTGATTTTGTGGATCGAAACACAGCCCGTGAGCCATGGACCAACTTCCTGGACTTTAAAGTAACTCAGGAAGTACAGACCTTTAACGGTCAGTCGGTAGAGTTCAGCGCAAGTATGATTAATGTGCTTAATTTCCTGAATAACGAGTGGGGAGTAAGGGAAGGCGTAAGTTTTAACAACTATCGCGCCTACAACTTCCAGCAGTATGTAGATCAGGATTTCATCGACGACAATCCCGCTCTTGGGCTCGGTGCAGGCGATATCGGCAAACCGGTAATCAGCTTTGACCCTGATGAAGTTACCGATGAAGAGATCTTCAACGTAAGTGACTTCGGTTCAAGATGGCAAATGCAGTTTACTGTTCGGTATAAATTTTAATATCCTGCGGTAACTGATATAATTCTTACAAAGGAGAAGCGTTTCGCTTCTCCTTTTTTTTTGTTCAGATGCTAGGAGTACGGGTTCATAAAAGCCTTCAAGCGGTTATGACGGCTCAGCCAATGGGAAGCAATAAACCGCTTCTGGGCTGCTGAATCAGTTTTTCATTATCTTGGCATATACGCACCCTATAACATCTTATTTACTTGCTTTCTTTATGAATAAATCACCTGTCAGCCTGTTTCTGCTCTCTGTTATTACAGGAATCCTTTTCATTCAAGCCTGTACGACACCTGAAAGGCAGGCGTTCGAAGATCAAAAAGTGCTGCTCATCTCCATTGACGGTTTTATGCCGGACTACTTCACAGATTTTGATACACCGGCGCTTGACCGCCTGGCTTCCTCCGGCGTTCTTGCAGACCACATGATTCCCGTTTTCCCAACCAAAACGTTTCCGAATCACTATTCCATCGTAACCGGCCTCTACACGGAAAATACCGGGGTTATTGCCAATAACATGTACGATCCTGTGATGGATGCCCGGTTCAGCCTGGGTAACCGTGATGCAGTATCTAACGGTGAGTGGTACGGAGGTGAACCGATCTGGGTAACAGCGGAGACCCAGGGAGTGTCAACGGCTACAATGTTCTGGCCGGGCTCTGAGGCCGAGATTAACGGCGTTCGACCTACAAGATGGATGCCGTATGATGATGATATGCCGTACAAGGCGCGCGTGGATACCATTGTGTCGTGGCTTCAGGTGGATGACGATACCGAACCCCGGTTTCTCACTCTCTACTTCAGCAAGGTGGATTCATACGGACACCGCTATGGCACGGAGTCGGACTCGGTTCGGGCCGCGGTTCGTGAAGTTGACGGCCATATCGGGTATTTACTGGATGAGATAGAGCGGATCGGGGCCGATGATGAGCTTAACATTATCATCACCTCAGATCATGGAATGGCGGATTTATCGTCCGATCGCGTTATCGTTCTGGACGACATCATCGATATGGATAAAGTAAACGTGATTGACTGGACCCCGGTGGCCATGATACAGCCTTTAGAAGGGGAAAAGGAAAACGTATATCAACAGCTGAAAGAGGCTGAGAATAACTACAGTGTGTACAAAAAAGAGGAAATACCGGCCGTATATCACATAAAAAATAGCATTCGCGTACCGGAAATTATGATGATCGCAGATGTGGGATATACCATCACCACCAATGAGTATATGGTAACACGGGACATAACGGGAGCTACACACGGATATGACCACCGTGCTCCGGAGATGAGAAGCTTTTTCCTGGCTTTCGGGCCCGCACTGAGGCAGGGTTTTGTATCAGGCCCATTCCAGAGCATTCACCTGTACGATATGATGGCTCATCTCCTTGATGTGAATCCTGCTCCAAACGATGGGTCACTTGATTCGCTTCGGCATGTTCTCCGTGAACCCTGACAGGTTGAAACGAATCACTTTTAAAATTGATTGAATAATCTGAGGCAATTTGGATTGCATCTTAATCCGTTATGGAATACCATTGGTTTTCAGAGCTCGCAAAATTATGCAATCAAAAATTTTTCACTAGATAACATGGCATACATTGTAACTGAACCCTGTATTAACTGTAAGTACACAAACTGTGCTGCTGTATGTCCTGTCGACGCATTTCGGGAGGGCCCCAACTTTCTTACCATCGATCCCATTGAGTGTATCGACTGTGATGCATGCGTTTCTGAATGTCCGGTTGAAGCGATCTTTCCTGATGATGAAGTGCCTGAAGAGTGGGAGCACTACATAGAACTGAATGAACGCCTTGCAGAGAAGTGGGAAGACCGTGTCATCAATGAAACCTTTGATGCACTTCCCGATGCAGACGAGTGGGCGGAAAAAACGGACAAACTGGACTTGCTCCAGGAAGAGTGGGACTGATTCTGCCTGACATCCGACAGGTTTCATAATTTTTCGGGCCGCCATCTTCAAACCATCATTTAATGATGGCTTTACAACATATACCATTTGCATCTAAAAACGGCTGTTCTTGACTGTCAACAGGTCACTTACCGTTAGGAATCGTATCCTTGAATTTGACCGACCAAGGGTGATGGGAATTCTCAATGCCACTCCCGACTCCTTTTCTGACGGCGGGGAATATCTGAATATAAACAGGGCTACAGACCGGATCGGCCGTATGCTTGAGGAGGGAGCCGATATCATTGATGTGGGCGGGGAGTCCACCCGGCCGGGATCAGATCCTGTATCGCTGCAGGAGGAGATGGACCGGGTTCTTCCCATTCTGGAAAAGGCAATCCCGATGTATAGTGATGCTCTTTTTTCGATTGATACCACCAAATACGAAGTTGCAAAAGCGGCACTGGATACAGGCACGCATATCGTGAATGATGTAAGCGGGCTCAGGAAAGAACCCCGGTTCTCTTCACTTTGTGCTGAGTCTGGAGCCGGGTACGTGCTGATGCACTCAAGCGCAGCTCCCAAAACCATGCAACTGAACCCGGAGTATAAAAATGACGATGTAACAGGAGAGCTGATCCGGTTTTTCGAAGAGGGTATTCACACATTGGAAAGTGACGGAAATGATGCAATAATCATCGATCCGGGAATTGGTTTTGGTAAAACACTGGCTCATAATTGTACCATTGTTGCAGAGCTTCAAAAATTCAGTAAATTTGGCTACCCCGTTTTGATGGGTGCCTCTCGTAAATCCATGATTGGAGGGTTATTAAACGACAGGCCGGTTGACGGTAGGCTTGCAGGAACATTGGCTGTACATTATCATTCACTGATGAACGGAGCAAATATTCTGCGGGTACATGACGTGCAGGAGGCTGCCGATTCAATCAGTGTATTTACCGCTTTAACGAACAGGTAGAAAAGGGCACTATACCGGCCATAAACCGGCTGGTTATCTCTGCCGTACTCACCGCACATATTCAAACCAGATCCATTGATACCTATAGCATTTTTGGAATACGGCCTTAAGGACCTGCTTGAAACGCTGGTCATTGCCACCATGCTGTACTACCTGTACAGGTGGATTCGCGGTACGTTTGCTATTCAGGCTGCCCTGGGACTGGTCTTTATCATTGTGGTGAACGCCGTTGTAAGCCTGCTGGGATTCACCACCCTTAACTTTATGCTGCGAAGCGTCGTAGATGTTGGGGTGCTTGCGGTATTTATCATTTTTCAGCCTGAAATCCGGAAGCTTCTCTACAGCCTTGGCCAGAACACCTCTTTCGACAGGCTTTTTGGGAGAAGCGGCTCGGAAGGAGTTGTGGAAGAGGTGATTGCTGCGGTCAAGAATATGGCACAGACCAAAACCGGTGCCCTCATCGTCTTTGCACGAAGCTCCTCCCTTCAGGATCTGGTGGATGTCGGCGTTCGCATTGATGCACAGGTGAACGCGCAGCTTATACAGACCATATTTCAAAAAGACACCCCCCTTCATGACGGTGCGATCGTTATTCGAAGCGGACGCATTGTGGCCGCAAGCTGCTATCTGCCCATTTCCCAGAATCCGAATATTTCATCCGTATTCGGAACCCGCCACAGGGCGGCGGTTGGCGTGAGCGAAACAAACAACGTATTTGTGGTGATTGTGTCGGAAGAGACCGGCCGGATATCCGTGGCCAAAAACGGCGGACTCACCAGCGGCCTGTCTATTCAAAAGCTGCGTGCGGAGATGGAAAAATCACTCGGTGAGGACAAAGAGGAAGAGATGGGGTTCAGCGCAGAAAAAGCAGAGCTGGAGATGAACTGAAAAACGTCGGGGAAGTTGGGTTTTCAACCGGAAACGACGTTGTGGCAAAATAGGAATCAATCAGGCAGTAGAAACTCCCCTCCTTTTTAAGGAGGGGCCGGGGGTGGTTTCAGATCGTATAACGGATTAAAAATTTTGAAACTAACTTATTAGCCTTATTGAACCACCCCTATATCTCCACCTTGTCCCATTGGGATCCCAACGGGGGAAAAGGAGGGGATTTATCACGTTGTCAAATTCATCGATTTTATGTCCAACTCAGGTTTCTTAATAAATCGATCCTGATTACGTACTGTTCACGAGCTTTTAAACAGCCGGATCAGGTCGTCTGCGGCCCTGGTGGATGAAATCTCTCCGGAACGCACTTTTTCTCTTATTTCCTGAAGAGAAGCCTTCACTTCTTCATTGCCATAGAAGATTTTTTTCAGCTGTTCGTGGATGGTTTCATACATCCAGTGAACCGACTGATCGCTTCTGTTTTCTGAGAAAAAGCCCGTTTGCTTAACATATTCCAGGTACTCTTCTATCTGTTCCCAGATTTCCACGATCCCTTTGTTGTTCAGTGCCGAGCAGGTCATCACTTCCGCACGTTTTCCGGACGGGGGTTCCGGAAAAAGAGACAGCGCATTCTGATAGTCTAGCCGGGCGCGGTTGGCCGCCTGCCGGTTATCGCCCTCCGATTTATTGATTGCGATCAGGTCGGCCATTTCCATAACCCCGCGTTTAATGCCCTGCAGCTCGTCTCCTGCGCCGGCGATCAGGATAAGCAGAAAAAAGTCGGTCATCGAGTGCACCGTAATTTCAGACTGGCCCACACCCACGGTTTCCACAAAGACGGTATCATAGCCGGCCGCTTCACAAAGAAGCATGGTTTCACGTGTTTGCCGTGCCACGCCCCCCAGAGAACCGGACGAGGGTGATGGCCGGATAAAAGCCTTCTGGCTGGTGGAAAGCACCGGCATTCTGGTTTTGTCTCCCAGAATGCTGCCTTTCGATCGGCTGCTGCTGGGATCGACGGTCAGAACCGCAAGCCTTTTTCCTTTCTTCTCGATAAGGTGGCGTCCCAATGATTCGATGAAGGTGCTTTTGCCCGCTCCGGGCACACCGGTAATACCGATTCGCACGGATTTACCTGCGTGCGGCAGGCACGCTTCCAGGATATCCCGGCCAAGTTCACGGTGCTCGTCGCGCCTGCTTTCGATAAGCGTGATGGCCTGTGAAAGGATGGTGCGGTCGCCGGAGAGAACTCCCTCAACATAATCCTTCGTTTTCCTGAGAGGTGTACGTTTTGCCCTGAATGACGGATTTACGGACTCATTCTGACTTCCGGGATTGATATGAAGCGAACTGTTTTCCGGGTCAGACATAGTTGCTCACTCCTTATCGATGAGGATGTGAAGTATTTTCTGGGCAGCTTCGGGGATTACGGTACCCGGACCAAAAACAGCCGCTACTCCGTGTTCATACAGAAACGAATAATCCTGGTTGGGGATTACACCTCCGACAATAACCATGATATCTTCCCGTCCGAGCTGTTTGAGTTCGTCAATCACTTTTGGCACGAGGCTTTTGTGGCCTGCAGCGAGGCTTGACACACCAAGGATGTGTACGTCATTTTCAACCGCCTGTTTGGCAGCCTCTTCCGGAGTCTGAAAGAGCGGGCCGATGTCTACGTCAAAACCGAGGTCTGCAAAGCTGGTGGCGATTACCTTGGCTCCCCGGTCGTGACCATCCTGCCCCATTTTGGCAACCATGATACGAGGCCTTCGGCCTTCCTGGCGTTCAAAACGGTCAGCCAGCTCTTTGGCTTTTTCAAACTCTTCATTGTGATCTGATTCGGATGAATACACACCTGATATTGATTTTATAGTTGCACGGTACCGCCCGAATGCTTTCTCCATGGCGTCCGAAATTTCACCGAGTGAGGCCCTTTTTCGTGCAGCATCAACGGCCAGCTCCAGCAGATTGCCTTTGCCGGTTTCCGCACTTACGGTCAGTTTCTGGAGTGCTTCCTGAACGGCTTCGGAATCACGCTCTTTCCGGAGCCTTTCCAGGCGCTCAATCTGTGAACGAAGAACCTTTTCGTTGTCCACTTCCAGAATATCAATCGGATCTTCCTTTTCCAACCTGTATTTATTGACACCCACAATGGTTTCCTTTCCGCTGTCGATACGGGCCTGTTTGCGGGCGGCAGCCTCTTCGATCCGCATTTTAGGAAGTCCCGATTCAATGGCTTTGGCCATCCCTCCCATCTCTTCAACTTCCTGAATCAGCTTCCAGGCTCGCCGAACCAGGCGATCTGTCAGGTATTCCACGTAATAGGACCCGGCCCAGGGATCGATGGCCTTTGTAATGCCGGTCTCTTCCTGGAGAAAAATCTGTGTATTGCGTGCAATACGGGCTGAGAAGTCGGTGGGAAGGGCGATCGCTTCATCCAGTGCATTGGTATGAAGAGATTGCGTGTGACCAAGCGCAGCGGCCATTGCTTCAATACAGGTTCGGGTAACATTATTGAACGGGTCCTGCTCCGTAAGGCTGTAGCCGGAAGTCTGCGAATGCGCTCTGAGTGAGAGCGACTTCGGGTTTTTAGGATCAAAAGGCTTCATCAGCCTGGCCCAGAGAAGCCTGCCGGCCCGAAGCTTGGCAATTTCCATAAAATGATTCATACCGATTGCCCAGAAAAAGGAGAGGCGGGGGGCAAACTCATCGATCTTCAGACCCGATTCAATGCCCTGCCGAACGTATTCCAGGCCATCGGCAAGCGTGTAGGCCAGTTCCAGGTCGGCAGTGGCCCCGGCTTCGTGCATATGGTACCCGCTGATGCTGATGGAGTTGAAGCGCGGCATATATTTTGACGTGTACTCAAAAATATCACCGATAATTTTCATGGAGGGCTCGGGCGGATAAATGTAGGTGTTGCGAACCATGAACTCTTTCAGAATATCGTTCTGAATGGTACCGCTCAGTTTTTCAGGCGGAACGCCCTGCTCCTCGGCGGCAACGATATAGAAGGCCATCACCGGGATAACGGCTCCGTTCATGGTCATGGAAACCGACATCTCATCCAGCGGAATGCTGTCGAACAGTATTTTCATGTCGAGGATTGAGTCGATTGCCACACCTGCTTTTCCTACATCGCCGGATACCCTGGGGTGATCCGAATCGTATCCGCGATGGGTTGCAAGATCGAAGGCTACAGACAGCCCTTTCTGCCCCGCCGCAAGATTTCTTCTGTAAAAAGCATTCGACTCTTCAGCAGTGGAAAAACCTGCATACTGGCGTATAGTCCAGGGCCGCAGGGTGTACATCGTTGAGTAGGGGCCCCGCAGATAGGGCGGAATTCCTGCTGCAAAATCGAGATGTTCCGCTTCCTCAATATCATCAGGTGAAAAGACGGGCTTTACATGAATTTTCTCGGGAGTTTCCCAAACGCCGTCAGTGCCTGCATGAGAGCCGTTTGCTCCGAATGATTGAAAATCAGGTTTAAAGGACGAAAAATCGGGTCGCTTTTTCATGATACGGTGTACTTTTTAAACAGTTCCGACTGCACTTTCCTGAGAAAACCGGCTGCGTTCATTCCTGCCCAGATAAATTCATCAATCCCTGCATCCCTGTAAAGGGGTTCATTGGTGCCCGGGTGCCCGGCAACTACAAGAAGAGGGCGGTCTCCCATTCGCTCACAAAATAGTGGCACCAGATCGGGGTACTCTTTGTCCGATCCGCAAAGAACCACTGCATCAAATTTTTTGTCTTCGAGTTTGTCAACTGCATCTTCCAGGCTGTCACCCCCATCGGCCATGTTTATTCGGAAGCCGGCACATCCCAGCAGGTTTTGTGCAAAGGACGCACGTGCATTTCGCCATTTGAGGTTGCCAACCGGCAGGATAAGCACGTCAGGCTGGATGCCGGTTTTCTCTGCAAGTTCTTCAGTCTCTTTTCGAATGGAGTCGAATATATCGCCCGCATGAAACTCTTTTATCGATTCGATTGAACTTGTTTCGCGGGGAATCATGCTCAGAATCAGTTCAGGCAATGATTTTCCTTCTTTCAGTAAGTGCTGCAGTTCTGCGCCTGGATTCTCACTGCCTACCCGGAGCCGGGCTGATGAAGGAGCCAGGGTCTGAACGGGAAACGGATGTCCACCCTCTGATACATCGGGTAACTCCTTGCCGGTGTCGGGATAGTTATTTGTGCCCGTCAATACCCGCCTTCTTGTGGCGTACGCGTTTTGTTTCACTGACCGCGACTCCCGGATCTTCTGTTGAAGGGAGCCGCTCATGAGATCGTGCAACAATCCGCCTCTCGATTCCGATTCGGTAAAGAGTGTCCATGCTTTTTGAGCAATGTCTTGTGTCAGATTTTCAATGTAGTACGCGCCAGCCGATGGATCTCCCGTTTTGCCCAGATGAGCCTCTTCACCCAGAATGTGGTGCACATTTCCGGCTATGCGCCGTGAAAACGTATCCGGTGTGCGGAAAGAAATATCGTAAGGGAAGACGACCAGGGAATCCGCGCCTCCTGTAACCGCAGCCATGGCTTCCGCAGTGGCGCGCAGCATGTTGTTATGAGGGTCGCTGATCGTCTTGTTTTGAAACGTAGTTTCGGCGTGGATAAAAGCAGGAATGGAGGGATCCATGCCATAGGCATCAAGCAGGTTTTTCCACAGAATGCGAAGTGCCCTGAATTTTGCAATTTCCGGAAAATAGAGCGGTCCTGCGGATACGCGTATCAGAAAAGATGCAGCCGCCGATTCCCGGTTTTCCGGTTCCAGCATCGAGAAGTATTCGCTTGCCAGCGAGATGGCTATGGCGGCCTCTGAAACGATTGTGCATCCGGCTTTGTGGTAAAAGAGTGCGTCAGCAGCCAGCGAATCTGCACTGCGCACAAAGTTTTTCAGCTGATCCTGCGACGACCAGAGAGTTTTTCCGGCAGCTGCAGATTCGGTTATTGGATCAAATATGAATGTGGCTTTACGAAACGGTTTGGGATGGTTTCGGGTCATTGCAGAGAAAACAGGAGCGGAGATGCCTGCATCAACGAACAGAGAGATCTCTTCTGTGTTCATCTCCTCAAAAATGCCGTCAAAGGCATCCTGGTCCGGAATGTTGGAGCCGTGCAGGTGAATGTTTTCGGAACCGTTTGCAGGGCGTGGGCGGCTCGTTAAAAGGAACGTACGTGCTCCACGGGAATAAGCACTTGCAATCGAATCCCTGATCTCTGCCGGATGAAGGCCAAAAACCGGCTCACAGTAAGTCCAGCCTTTGCCCGAGGGTAATGACGGGGGACTTTGAACGTCTTCGCGCATATAAAACGGAAGTGGCTCAAGCCCCTCCAGCGTTTCCCATTTCAGCTTCTCCGTATAATCAGCACCCCCAAGATCGGATGTGATTTTCTCTTCCCATTCCTTTCGGCTGACTGTCGGGAAATCTGAAAACAATTTTTCTTCAGTTTGTATATTCTTCACGGTCGTCAGTTTTTTATGCGTTTAACTATATTAAAAATAGCGATGGCCTGAAAACTTCCCTAACTTTGGAGAGTTTAATTTAGACGTAAAAAAGCGCTACCATTTGGATATATTCAGGTTTTGTTTATAATCAGCGCGCATGGCCGTTAGTTGGAATATTCGGGCTCTGAAAAGTATTTTCAGGCTCATATGCCGGCAATGAAATGTATTTAAAAATTTACTCAGGAATTGAAAAGGAACGATTATGATAGAAACGACACAAACTATTCCTCCGCTTACACAGCTTACAGAAGACGAACAGATGCTGAAGGAAGCAGCAGCGGATTTTGCCGAATCGGCCATCAAGCATAAAGTGCATGAAATGGACGAGGCCGGAAAACTGGACCCGCAGCTGATCCGGGAGTTCTTTGAAATGGGTTTAATGGGGATCGAAATCCCGGAAAAATACCAGGGGGGTGGCGGATCTTTTATGATGAGCATTGTGGCGATTGAGCAGATATCCCGTGTTGATGCCTCCGTCGGAGTATTTATGGATGTTCAGAACACCCTGGTGAACAATGCTTTTCTTAGATGGGGAAGTGATGAGGTTAAAGAGAAGTTTTTGCCGTTGCTGGCCACCGAAAAAGTTGGTGCATACTGCCTTTCGGAAGCCGGATCAGGAAGCGATGCTTTTGCACTTAAGTGTGCTGCAAAAAAGGATGGCGACCACTATGTTTTAAATGGCACCAAGCTTTGGATTACCAATGCGAATGAAGCGGATATTTTTCTTGTCTTTGCCAATATAAATCCGGACGCAGGGTATAAGGGCATTACTGCATTTATTGTTGAACGCGGTATGGAGGGCTTTTCCGTTTCTAAAAAAGAAAACAAGCTCGGAATCCGGGCAAGTTCCACATGCGAATTGCTTCTTGAAGATGTTAAGGTACCCGAAGAAAATGTGCTTGGAGAAGTAGGAAAAGGATATAAAGTGGCGATAGAGACACTGAATGAAGGGCGTATCGGAATAGGTGCACAGATGATTGGCATCGCACAGGGTGCACTCGATGCCGCAGTAGCTTATACAAAAGAACGCAAGCAGTTTGGCAAAGCTGTTGCAGATTTCCAGGGTGTGCAGTTTCAGCTTGCAAAAATGGCAACTGAACTGGAAATGGCCCGTCTTCTGGTGTACAACGCAGCAAGGCTCAAAGAGGCAGGTCAGCCTTTTTTGAAAGAGGCTGCAATGGCTAAATACTACAGTTCAGAAGTTGCGGAAAATATTAGCTCGAAGGCAATTGACCTGTTTGGCGGTTACGGGTACGTGAAAGAGTATCCTGTAGAGAAGTTCTACAGAGACTCAAAGATTGGCAAAATCTACGAAGGTACGTCCAATATGCAGCTCCAAACCATCGCCAAAATTCTTCTTAAGGAAGGATAATGCGGGTCTGAAGCGCCTGAACGCCATTTTCAATTAATTTGCATAAAATGGAATGCTGAGGGAAGAACTTTGTGTTGAGTCAGGATGTTAAGCAGACAAATGTGACCCCAATAATTATATCAAAACCGGAAATGTCTCTTTATCGGGCCGGTACAAGAAAAAAACAGTTGTTATGGACAATATTGACGATATCCTGAAAAAATGCTCTAAAGATGAAGAGTCATTCAAGAAATTAAAGACAGTCTTTGGAAATCTTAAGGCCGAAGCCGATCAAAAAGCGATGCACCTCGATCTGCTCGAGCGAGCCATCAAGAGTGATTACGATTCCATCATCATAACAACGCTCGATCTCGAAAAACCGGGACCCGTCATTGTCTATGCAAATGATGGATTTACACGAATGACCGGATACTCCCGCGAAGAGGTAATAGGGAAGAGCCCTCGCATTCTGCAGGGGCCAAAAACCGATCGCGCTGTTCTTGACAAATTGCGTGAACGCCTTCGTGAAGGGCAGTCTTTCTTCGGGCACACCGTCAACTACAGAAAGGACGGAACTGAATTTATCAATCAGTGGGACATTCACCCTCTTACAAATGAAAAGGGTGAGATAACCCACTGGGTATCGTACCAGCACGACATTACCGAGCGTAAACGCTCTGAGCAGATGGTGGTCGACAGCAGTATGGAGTTCGATGAGCTGGCCGAGGAGAGCAAGAAAACTCTCATTGATGTAGATGAGCAGGGAAATATTGTCACGTCGAATAAAGCATTTCGTGATCTGATCGGATATGATGACGAAGAGCTGAAGAGAACAAAAGTATGGGACCTTCTCTCAGATGAGTATGTTGAGAGTTTTCGGCACAAATTTGACACATTTAAACCAAGCGACTTTGATAATCGCTCTTTTGAGCTTGTCTTTATCAATAAAAAAGGTGCTGAGATTGAGGTAAAAGCCAATGCCCGTCTGCTCCAGGCAAGCGGACAGACAATTGCCAGGATTGCATTTGAGAATAAGTCTCTCCAGAAACGCATCATGGCCATGCTTTCAAAGCGAAATGCTGAATTTGAACGTGCCTTCGACCGATCCAGGGAGTTCAACTACAAAATAAAGACCGATCAATCCGGTGTATATCGCTTTGAATACGTTTCGGAGACCTTTAGCAAAGTTACCGGTATAACGGCTGATGAGGCTGTGACTATGAGTATTGAAGATTTTGTACATGAGGACGATCGTAAAAAAGTGACAGAACATTTCGAAACGGTAATGGAAGGTAAGCCCAATACCGAGCAGTTCAGAATACAAAGCCGCGATGGAGGATACGTAGAGGTTATCGATTACGCCAAGCCGGATTGGGATGCCGATCGCAGCAATGTGGTCGCTATCAAGGGAGCCGTGTCCACGGAGATTTCTTCAGAACAAAAAGCCTGATTACCGACAGAGTCCGGCACAATGTTTTCGGCCTGATTTCGTATGTTTAATGCAGGCAAGAAATGGCTGATGAATCAGAAAACATGACGATAGACGAAAAACAGCAACGCATAGTCAGGGAATTTGAGCTGCTGGGCGACTGGCCAGAGCGATATAAGTACATCATCAAGCTCGGTCAAAAACTGGAGCCGCTCGATGAGAAGTACAAAGTGGAGGAGAATATCGTAAGAGGCTGCCAGTCGCAGGTATGGCTTCACACAGAAACGGAGGGTGACAAGATTATTTTCAAGGCCGACAGTGATGCTGCAATCACCAAGGGGCTGGTTGCTTTGATGGTTCGTTTTTACTCCGGTGAAACTCCCGACACGATTCTCTCTGTGAATCCGGATTTTATAAAAAAAATCGGTATGCAGGATCATCTCTCCCCAACCCGTTCAAACGGCCTCGCCTCCATGGTAAAACAGATGAAAATTTATGCCATGGCCTACAAAGCCAAAATGGAACAGGAACCGGCAAATAACTGAACTGTTGCCATTTCTATTCATCACAATTCGTATCTTTCCTGTTTACAAACGCTATCAACCAATGATATTTATCTGAACTGACCATGAATACCAAAACAATCCAGATCATTGCCCTTTGGACTTTCCTCGCAGTGGGAGGGGTCGCTCTCTATTACGGACTTTCAGGAAATGATGATTCTTCAGAAGCCGTAAACAGAAGTGCAGACCCTCAGCCCGTCAGCATTCTGAAATACAGCGACTATCAGTGTCCTGCCTGCAAAGCATATGTGCCTCTTCAAGAACAGCTGAAGGCAGAGTACGGAGATCTTATTAAGATCGAGTACCGGCACTTTCCGCTTAGCGGACATCAATTCGCCGAACTGGCTTCACGCACAGCTGAAGCGGCTCGAAACCAGGGTAAATACGAGGAGATGCACGATCTCATTTTTGAGTACCAGGAGGTATGGTCTCAGGGAGATGCCCGCGATCACTTCATGGATTTTGCCAATCAGCTTGAACTGGATATGGAGCAGTTTGAGGCAGACCTCCAATCCCAGGAGATCATTGATCTGGTTGAGCGGCAAAGGCAGGAAGGCCTGAGGCGTCAGGTAAACGCCACACCAACGTTTTTCATAAATGGACAGAAACTGCGTCAGAACCCGCAAAGCTATGAGCAGTTCAAGTCGGTCGTGGAACTCTATATGTATCGCGCAAGCTGATCAACGGCATGATCTATGAATTTCTCAATAAGTCGCCGCGTTTTGACGATACCGTCTTTGTAGCACCCAGCGCCGATCTAATCGGGGATGTAAAACTAGGAAGTGACAGTTCGGTCTGGTTTAATGCAACAATCCGCGGCGACGTGAATTGGATTGAAATAGGCGAGAGAAGCAATATTCAGGACAACGCCTCGGTTCATGTTACCCATCAGACCTGTCCCACACGAATAGGAAACGAGGTTACGGTGGGGCACAACGCCATGATTCACGGATGCACCATACACGACCGCGTTCTCATCGGAATTCATGCCACCGTACTCGACAGGGCCGTGGTTGAAAGTGATGTGATTGTTGCGGCGGGCAGCCTGGTCCCGCCGGGCAAACGCCTGGAAAGCGGCTATATGTACATGGGTTCACCGGTAAAAAAGAGCCGAAAGCTGAGTGAAGAGGAGATTGAATCGATTCGCGCGTATGCGGCCAATTATGTGAAGTATCAGCGCACCTACCGGCAGGTTGATCAGTACGACGAGAACCCCTTCTATACAGACAATCGAAAGAGCTGAGATCGGCAATCAATCCGCCGGCAGTCCGCAGCAGGAAACTGAAACCATCAGAAATTTTGGGATGTCCGGCCTCTATATCCATATACCGTTTTGTAAGCAGGCTTGCAGCTACTGCGATTTCTATTTTTTGACGCGACAGCAGCTCAGGGAGCCGTTTGTAGATTCATTGGTCAGGGAAATAGAGAACAGCAGAGGTGAAGGGTATACGGAAGAACCTGTAAAGACTGTCTACATCGGCGGAGGGACGCCCTCGCTCCTCACCGAAAATCAGCTTTCACGTATTTTTGATGCGCTTCGCCATGTGTTTGACATTCAGGCGGAAGAGGTAACCATGGAGCTGAACCCGGACGATGTAACCATTGATTATCTGCGGCAGCTGAGAAACCTTGGCATCAACCGCGCAAGCATGGGGGTTCAGTCATTTCATCCGGAGATCCTGCAGTTTATGCATCGGGCCCATACAAGGGAGGAGGCGATGCGTGCGCTGGATGCTCTTCAAAAAACCGGGTTTTCCACCTATACCGCCGACCTGATTTACGGTAATCCGGGCCAGACTCAGGAAATGCTCCGGCGCGACATCCGGCAGCTTCTCGAATATAACCCTCCCCACATCTCGGCCTATTCACTGACCGTGGAACCCAACACCCGGCTTGGAAAACAGGTGGACCTGGGAAGGATCAGCCCGCCAGACGATGAGGAGGTGTCGGTTCATTTTGATATCGTAACGGAAGAACTGGGCAAAGCAGGGCTGAGGCAGTACGAAATCAGCAATTTTGCCATTCCGGGCAAAGAGGCGGTTCATAACAGCAACTACTGGCGCCATGAGAACTACATCGGCTTCGGCCCATCGGCCCACTCTTTTCACTGGGACGGGCACGGAGCGGTACGATGGAAGAACAAACCCGATCTGAAAGCCTACCTGGAGATGGATTTCAGCGGGATCAGGGAAGATCATGAGGTGCTCGACCTGCACTCGCTTGCCGAAGAGCGGCTCATGCTCGGCCTGCGTACGGTGTGGGGCGTGAACCTTGAACGGTTGAAGAGCCGGTACGGATATGAGCTGAACAGCTCCCAAACAGAGTGGATTGAGATCCAGTCCGGCGCAGGCAATCTGGTGCTCAATAAATACACTCTCACTCTGACGAAACAGGGTTTTAGAATAGCGGACCTTTTAACGGTCGATTTATTGAGCAGGAATTAAATTGTATCAAACCCGCTCCGTGTTTCCGTGGCTTTCTGAAGCCTTGAACCCTCTCCTGAATCGATCACTTATTCGAACCGGGATTTCATTTCACCAGGATCATCTTTTTGGAGGAGGCAAAATTGTCTGAGGTGATCCTGTAGAAATAGACGCCTGATGCCAATCCGGAGGCATTGAAGGGTACCGTGTGATAGCCCGCATTCAGCTGCTCATCGAGCAGTGTTTGAACTCTTCTGCCAAGGGAGTCGTATATATCGAGCTTTACTGTCCGGCTCTCCGTCAATGCAAAGGTTATGCGTGTGGAGTTATTGAAAGGATTGGGATAGTTTTGAGCAATCAGGTCCTCTTCGGGAGCCGTTGAGGTCATTTCAAGGGTATAGTTTGCAACCTCATCCGGATTGGTATTTACCACCGCTATGGCAATCCTGTCAAGTTCGTTCCAATTCCATGCAGTCTGGACGGACTGTTCGGTGGAGACGGGATTCAGTGCAAGCTCCCGGAGTACGGAGCCGTCCCTGAAGTATCCCATTACACCCAACCCTACGCCCGGCCGGGTAGATTCAAGACGGAAACTGGGCTGTCCATCAGCAAATGAGGCGGGTATGGCGCGAATATACTGTGCGGCATAAGGATTCAGCGTAAATCCTTCAACGATATCCGGCAGAAAGTTAAGCTCTTCCGAATAGAACGTGGAGTTGGGATAGTCAAAACGCTCTTCAAAACCGAAGTTCACGGCTGAGTTATCGGGTCCGGCGGTCATGTGCCAGGTATGGTTTTTGATATGCTCCAGTCCCAGGGAGAGACCGCGGCTGTCCAGCTCATCGGCAACCGCATCCAGAAACGGTTTGGTTCGGTCGGGGATGAACTGCTCCCACAGCGATACCCAAAAATCGATGCCGAGTGCCTCATAGAAGTAGAGCATCCATGAAACGTGCCAATAGGCTCCGGGAGTGGCTGTACGTGTATTGCCGAATATTGACTGGGAGCTGGGCTGATCAGAATCAAAATCAAATTTGATGTAGTTATAGTAGTCGTTCACGTTGTCGAATACCACCTCTTCCATCATGGTGGCATCCATCTCAATCCAGTCGAAACTGCCTGCATCGCCATCCCACCGGTTGGTTTCATACTGTATGGCGTGTTTGATCTCATGGGCGATGGTCACATAGAGAGAACCGATTCTGTCGCCCTCGGGATGGGCGTTCGGCGGAAAGCCGTCAAAGTTATTGTGAATACGTATAAAGGAAGTGGAGCCGCTGGAGTTGGTAACACCGTAAAAATTGAAGTTCTCAAAATAGATTTCGTAGGGATCGGTTTTGAGGAAATCAACAAATCCTGCCTGTTCAACCTGATACCGATAGGATGAATCGGCGGCAAAAGCGGCCTGTTCCACATAGTCGGGAATACCGTTTGTGTTCAGGTCATCAGAAGGCACGGCATGAACCCCGTCAGTTTCATAGTAAAAAATGAAGTTACCCGAATCGGACAGGTAGCTTTGCTGATGATTGGTTTGAGGATAGTTGGTGTACCGTTCAATTTCATCTACCGATGAGGGTGACAACCTGTTCCGGGTTTTAAGGCGATGGTAATCGAGCTCGAGCGGGAGAAGGCACTTTACCGGAGACCTGCTTTCGGTAACGGTGGGTAGCGTCATTGCGTCCGGATTGAATACATACCGATATTTTTCAAGAAGAGCTTCTTCAGCTGTAATGGTGCCGTATTTTTCAGCCAGTTCAATTTCCGCGAATACCCGATTGGGATCATGCGGGTGGAGATGAATGCCAGATTGCGACTGTGCAGTTGCCGCAGCCGGGAAAAGGGCCGCTGCAATCAGGCAGAAAGGAAGCAAAAGGCTGTAGAAGAGATCTCTCATTGTATGCGGATATCACTATTACATTGATCTGAAAAGATCGTAAATTACAGGTTGATTTGAAAAATACGGGCTCTTTTGGCAAAACAGGGAAAACAATCACAAAGGAGTACCCGTTTTCCATCACACGCCAATTGGCCGGAGTATCGTCTCCTGATTTCAAACGCAGAATAACGAAAAATCGCATACCGGGAATGAATAACGAAGTCATCCTCTACTATAAATTTTCAGAAATTAAAGATCCTGAAGGGTTTTGCAAGCTTCACAAGGAAAAGCTAAAAGAGCTTGGAGTTCTGGGCAGGGTGTATATAAGCCGGGAAGGAATTAACGGTACGCTGGGCGGCACTCCCGATCAGATGCAGGCCTATAAAGAGTATCTTCAGGGTATTGAAGGATTTGAGGAGACAGAGTTTAAAACCGACCTTCATGACGACATTCCGTTTGCAAAGCTAACCTGCAAGGTGCGCGATGAGATTGTGGCACTGCATGTTGACGGACTCGATCCGAAGGAAGGCGGCTACCATATGCCTCCGGCTGAGTGGCGCAAAACCATGGAATCGGGCGAAGAGTATGTGATGATCGATGTACGAAATGACTATGAATCCAGGGTTGGCCATTTTGAGGGAGCCCTGAAACCGCCTGTGGAGAACTTTTACGACTTTCCGGAGTGGCTGGAGGAAGCGGAAAAGAAGATCCCCAAAGACAAAAAAGTACTCATGTACTGTACGGGAGGCATCCGCTGCGAGAAGTTTTCCGTGCTGATGAAAAAGAAGGGCTGGGATGACGTAAACCAGCTTCACGGAGGTATTTTGAACTACGCCAGGGAGGAGGAGGGCAAACACTTCAGGGGCAAGTGCTTTGTATTTGACGACCGTCTGGTCGTACCCATTGACAAGGAAAACCTGGAGCCGATTGCGCGGTGCGAAATTACGGGTAAACCGGCCGACAGCTACATCAACTGTGCGAATATGGAGTGCAACAAGCTCTTTGTCTGCTCTGAGGAGGGAGCACGGATGATGAAAGGCTGCTGCAGTGAGGAGTGCGGAAAGAGTGAGTACAAGCGCCCCTTCGATCCTGAAAATGCATTCCGGCCTTTCCGCAAATGGTATAACTACTTTGATGACGATTTCAAGCAGCGTGAGCTCCAGGAGCAGTAGGGTTATTATCAGGGCTCCCTATGAGCTCACCCGTACGATTACCGTCAAACCCCGCGAAGCCGGTGAGAGTGCGCTTCATTTCTTCAGAAACCGGTTTCCCTACCTTTCGGAAGAAAAATGGCTTCAGCGGCTGGAGTCGGGGTGGATTCGCAGTAACGGATTGCCCGTCAGTGCCGGCACTTGCCTCTCCGCACACCAGGTACTTACCCACTATTCACCTGCGGTAAGTGAACCCTCCGTATCCGGCAATATAACCGTAGTGAAAGAGACAAAGAACTGGCTGATTGTGTGTAAACCGGCACCTCTTCCCATGCATCAGGGCGGACGGTATTACAAAAATACACTCGCATACCTTCTTAAAGAGATGGGATACAGCGATCTGAATCCCGTGCACCGCCTGGATGCGGTGACCTCAGGGCTCGTGCTTTTTGCAAAAAATCGCAAGTGGGCCATTCAAATCCGGAAAGAGTTTGACGAGAACCGTGTGGAGAAGTGGTACCATGCAATAGTAGAGGGGGAGATGACCGGAAATCTGGCTGTGGATCAGCCGATTCGCAGAAGAAGGGGATTTGTTTTCGAATGCGGCAACGGATTGGAGAATGCAAAACCGGCATTGACCCGATTCATTCCTGAAAAAGTACTGCCCGGCGGTAAAACGCTGGTTCGGTGCATCCCGGAAACGGGAAGAACTCATCAGATCCGCCTGCACCTCAGAGAGGCAGGATTTCCTGTTGCAGATGATCCCATTTATGGGCCAAAAGGCGATGACAGCGGCCAAAAACTACAGAACTCCGCAATCAGCTTGCGGAGTTCCGGTATCGTTATCAAAGCGCTAAGAATAAAGGGAGTGCTTCCCGTTACAAAAGGCTTTTAACTTTTTCAATCAGGGTCTCGCCTGTGGATCCTGAGGGTGGAATTCGTACGTTTTCGGACGTAACGACTTGCGTATACTTGTTCTGTTTTACGGCGTTCGCGGCGGCCATTTTAGCATACTGTTCAGCATTACAGTCATACTGAATGGCAATGTTACCGCTCACATCAATATCGACCTGAAGATGATCGGGGTGATCTTCGGTATGTCCCACTAAAATGTTGCCATTAATAGTCGGGGTTCCCCTTCCTGTAAAGTTGTAGGCATTTTCAAATACAATCAGTCCGTTAAAGGTAAAATTACCCGCAATATCAAGGGTGGCACCATCTTCACCCTCATATTCCATGTAGCCATCAGAACGGATTACGAGAATCCCATAACCTTCGGAGATACCACCTGTAAGTCTTGCATTATCTTCCACAAAGAAAACTCCGGGATTTTCCTGGGTTCCCATAGATCCTTTATAGTTTCCGCTGATATACTGCACTCCATCAGTGCTGGCCAGTCGTGCAATCATTTCATCCGTAGGCTGATAAGACAGATCCGGATTCTCATAAACCATAGGATCGCCTTGTACACCTTTTTTCCCTTTTGCTTCGGTCACAGAGAAGTTGTCGCCCGATCCGGTCATCGTGGTAATGGCGGGTTTGTTTTCACAACCTGTTGGCCCGTCACCGTTAATAAAAGAGGAACCACCCATTGTGAAATTAAATTTGTGCGCTTCCGCAGCTACGGTCAGTGCACCCTCAAAATCAGGTACCAGGGAGCTGAAAGGCTGTTTTAAATAAAGTGTTCGTACTTGAACAAACTCATTCAGATAATCCGCATTCGAATAGAGCCATAGAGAATCCGGGTCCCAGTAATTTGGATTTTGGTAGTAATCCGTATAAAGGGCGATATCGCGATCCTGAACGGTTATTGTCCATGGATTATTGATGTCGTGATCGTTTGGCCAGTTATTATCCTGGTTGATCTCCTGCATCGCCATCTGAATCGCAGTGTGGGCCGCATTCTTGGCCATTGTATATTCAGCGTAGTTCACATTTTTTTCTGTGAGCATCATGCCGGTATTGGATGTGCTGAGGGCTACAAATCCCAGCGAAATCAATACTCCGGCGCATATAATTAACATTGCTCGTCCCATAATAGGTACCTGTCAGGTTTGGATTGCTGTATCTTATTTAT
The DNA here is from genome assembly GCF_003150675.1 of Rhodohalobacter mucosus. Lineage (NCBI taxonomy): Bacteria > Pseudomonadati > Balneolota > Balneolia > Balneolales > Balneolaceae > Rhodohalobacter > Rhodohalobacter mucosus. The sequence goes on from NZ_QGGB01000009.1 coordinate 153,014, forward strand.
TGTAAATTCATGGGTGTAAACCGCTTTTCCCATACTGTACGGACAAACCGTCCGTCTCCCGTTGCCCTCTCAAAAACAGGCTCTCTGCTTTGTACTTCCATTATAATATATACCTGTTCCACATCCTGCATCTGTGCTGCCGACAGCGGTGTGGCCATGTTGCTGCCCAGTGGCGCGCCAACCGTATCGTAGTATCGTATTTCAAAATTGGTGACGCCCACCTGAATGTCATTTTCAACAGGGGTGCCGGTAGACTGAAATTGCACGGATCGTGTCAGGGTCTTGATGTCAGGGTTTCCCGTAAAGACGGTATCCTGCTTCAGTTCCCACGTAATAAAATCGGGCGTCCGTGTGGGATCGTCGGTTAAATTCCGAAAAAAACTGATCTTGGAGGAGTCGGCCTCCACGAGAATACGATTGCCCGTTGATGTGACATCCGCCGTGGTCCGGTCAACATGATAACCCATGTTGGGAATATCATCATTGAGCAAATCGGTAATATTGACCACATACTCACGAACCATCTGCGAAATGGTCAGCTCCGCACTGCTGTTCTGCACCCGGATGTTCATCATTGCGATCCCGAGAAGCAGCATGCCTGCGATAACGTAACTGGTAACCATTCCAATGTTCATAATCTTTTCTCCTGCCTGAAGTTAGTCGGCGTAATAATTTCGTATAAATTCCAGAACATACTGTCTGGGTGCATCGTCTTCTCTGAGAAAGGCACTTGTTACAGTAACCTCAATTTTTTTGAATGTAGAGGGTGCTCCAAGCGGCTGAAAGTTGGTGCCATCCACGTAGAAAACATCCACGCTTATATCAAAATCTCCATGGGTTGTCGTCATGACGGTACTCCAGCCGTCATAATCGTCAAAATCATCGAATGCGGTTCGTGTGCCTTCTCCGGAGTCCGCGCCAAGGCTGCCGGCCGCGGTGAATCCTCCCGGAATGATGGCGGGGGGTGCAGAGGAGTTAACCGTAACATTATCAAAGCTCTTCGACCGGGCCTCTTCAATTATTTCCTGGCCCAGTGAGATAACCTCCTGTTCAAGCTCCCCGTCGATCTGGAGCATAGAATTGCGGTGTATCATGCTGTTGGCGCTCAATAGGATCATAGAAAATATGATCATAGCCGCCATGGTCTGTATTACTTCAGAATATCCTATCATGGTTCAATTCGTAATTGAAAGGATAAAGATGGTGCCTCTCGCTCTATCTTTTATTATTAATTTTGTTGCTAAGCCAGTTGTCAGCTGGTAAAGCTTCCTGGGGTTGACACCTGACTCAATAATAAAGACGCTAAACGTAACATATCGTTACATCTTTCTTAATTTGATTTCTCAATATTAAAAAACCCCAATCTGGCCCTTTAAAAGGCAGATTGAGGTCTTAAATGCAAGTAGTGAAGAGCCAGGTCTTCTTTATTTGCGGTTTGTTTATTTATCCATCAGCTTTTTGAAGTCCTCCAAAGTGGAACGGACTGCTTTTTCTGATGCTCTTAGAAGTTCGGTTTCTGAATCGTCAAGATCAACTTCAATAATTTCCTTGATGCCGCCCTTGCCGAGCTTCACGGGTACACCTAAAAACAGGTCATTGATCCCATACTCTCCGTTTAACTGCACGGCGCACGGGAAAATACGATTCTGATCCAGTATTATTGCCTCTACCATTTGTGCGGCCGCTGCACCGGGTGCATACCATGCGGATGTTCCCATGAGGCCTACAAGTTCGCCCCCTCCTTTCTTGGTACGGTCAACAATGGCGTCAAGTTTATCCGAATCAATAAGCTGAGTTACGGGAATTCCGGAAACCGTAGTGTATCGGGGCAGGGGCACCATGGTGTCGCCGTGACCGCCCATCAGCAGCGATTGAATATCCTTGGGTGATACATTCAGTTCTTCGGCCAGAAAAGCACGGAACCGGGCGGTGTCCAGGATACCCGCCATACCCATAACACGGCTGGAATCGAACCCGCTGGTGGCATGAGCTACGTAGGTCATGACGTCGAGCGGATTGGAAACCACTACGATGATGGTATCAGGCGAATACTTTACAAGTTCTTCGGTTACGGTTCGTACAATATTGCTGTTGATTTCAAGAAGGTCATCACGGCTCATGCCAGGTTTTCTGGGAACGCCGGCTGTAATTACGCATACGTCTGAGCCTTTGGTGTCTTCATAATTTACAGTACCTACAAGGCGCGTATCAAAGCCCAAAATGGGAGCCGTTTCCCATTGGTCTAATGCGCGGCCTTTAGAGGGATAAAACGTTTTATCTCCTTCTTCCTTTTCAATATCGACCATGACTACTTCCTTTGCATAGTCGCGTTCTGCGATGGCGAGGGCCACTGTTGAGCCCACATTTCCACCTGCTCCTACAACGGTAACTTTCATGAATTTGTGGTTTTTAAGTTTGGATTTCGGATGGGTTGCGTGCACAGCTTACAACACGCTGACATCAATTTTTTATATACTCTAAAGATAGAGGAAATCTGAGAGGGATTGAAACAGAGTTCGCCGGAACTCAACTCTTTCTGCGATCAAGTCCCCACATCAATTTATTGCGAAGTGTCTCAAAATAATTTTGACCGGGAAGCTGAATAAGGTGGATGCTGTATTCACTCTGGCTGATGGTTACATTAAGATCCGACTCAACCTGATGCGACATCCCATCGTACGTAAAAAGCGTATGCTCCGAGGAATTCAGGCTTCTGATTCTGAGCGGCTTGCCGGAGGGCAGAACCAGCGGCCTTGTAGTAAGTGTGTGCGGATTGATGGGTGTAAGCACCATAACCGGCGTATTGGGCATGATGATTGGCCCGCCCGCTGAGAGATTGTATGCAGTGGATCCGGTGGGTGTGGAAACGATCAGCCCGTCTGCCCAGTAATTATTAATGAAAACGCCGTCATAATCAGCATGAAGGGTGATCATCGACGAGGTATCTTTCTTTGTAAAAAGAAACTCATTCAGTGCATCATAGCGTTTGCCTCCCGGAAGTTCAGCTTTTAAAAAGGTTCTGCTATCAAGAGAGTAGTTCTCATCGATAACCTGTCGAAGGCAATATTCAATGTTTTCAGGCTGAATATTGGCCATAAAACCCAGTTTTCCCGTATTAATGCCAAGAACCGGTGTTTGTTTCTTACGGACAAGCTGCGCCGTGTGAAGAATGGTTCCGTCACCTCCTATTGCAATTACCACATCGCAGGAATCAACGCACTTTTGTTCCTCCTCAAGTATGTTAACCGATTTGTGGTCAGACATTTCGGGATAGTGGCCGGCAAGTGTTTCTGACACAAAAACAGAGACACCTTCTGCCCTGCACCATTCCAATACCTGCCTGATGGGTTCTTCCACAGAATATTTATCCGGATTGGCGATAAGGCTGAATGTCATAAATTCCGTGGTTTTATCAGCGGTTATTCAGTTGAATGCTATCGATGGGCAGAGCCCAGGGAGTGGCAGGTATGTCATCAATCTGTACATTTTCATGATAGATACCGTACACGGGGGATTCAAATCGCAGCCAGGGGGTCTTGGCCGGGTCAGGTAGATACCTGTCATGGAATGTGTCATGCATGCGGCTGTAAAAGGATGCCTCGGGTATGGGTACCCGAATATTCAGATAGGCGAGTCCGGCTTCCGGATTCATCCATTCCCGGTTGATTTCCGCAAACAGCCACCTGGCAAAGGGATTGTCGGTATGGACAACAAGATATCTTGCCGAATCGGCTGCCGCAGAGGTGTCAGGACCCGAAACTGTTAAGCCCTCAATATTAAAATAGGAGGTTCCTTCCACTGAAAACCGGTATTCCTGAAAAGATGCAATCCGGTCGGAAAGTTCGGCCAAACTGAAATCTGACTCCCGGTTGAGATATATTGAAGTGATTCTTGACGCAGGCTGCATAGTCAGGTTGTACTCATCCGCATAAGACTCTCTTAAATCACCGTTCAGTATAATCTGTTCCATCATTTGCGGACCCATTTCAGGAATCCAGTCTATCCTGTTCCGTGCAAACTCCTGGAATAACTGTCCTTCTGACCTTCCATGAATAAAGTCTATCCGGTTGATCATCTCATCGCGCTGATTGTCAGGGTCGTTTAGAGCCAGTACAATCGCGGTGCTGTCAGCAGATCTGAAGGAATAGGGTCCTGTTCCAACCGGTTTTTCCGAAAGAGCCTGCTGCGGACGCAGAATCGATTCTGAGGGATAGATGGAGAGCAGCGGAGAGGCCAGTTTACTTGTAAATTCATGATCTTTCTCCCGCAGGCTTATTTTGAGTGTTCGTGCATTTTGCACCTCTATTCCTGTAACACCCTCCAAAACCCGTTTTGCGGGATCAAAAACCTCTCTTTGTTCCATAAAAAAGCTTCTGAAGCCGCGGATATTCTTAAGCAATTCCGCTGCATGCGGAGGTACATTATTCCGGGCAGCCCTTTCGAAGGCCCATTTCACATCTCTTGCATGAAGTTCCCGCCCCACTCCTGCATTAAAAACTTCGCTGTCATGATAAAATACATCCTCCTTCAGCGTGATGGTGTATTCAAGACTGTCGGGACTTACAGCTGTCTGATCTGCAAGCAGTGGCTGTACGTCTCCCTCTGGGTCGATGGTATAGAGTGTCTGATAAACGGCGGAAAGAACCCTCATTGTGCTAAGGTCTTGGGCAAACAGGGGGTCCATATTGGTAACCGGTTCAATCAGGCCGATGGACAGACTGGTGAATGTGTCATCTTCAGCCGTTTCGGTTGTATCCGTACTGCCGGTGCGGGGTGCATCACGAACCACCACCACCTCACTGCTTGAACCGCATGCCTGCAGCAGCATCAAAATTGGAATCAGGCTGAGGAGAAATTGTCGGGCAGTGATCATGATATCATCAATTATTTGCTTGTTTTAAGTCCTTTGATCCCTTTAACGGCTTTCTCGCTCAGTAAGTTTGTTTCGTAGCTCTGAATACGGCCGTTTTTTTGGCTGTGGCGATCCAGTGCCAGTTTGATCAACTCTTCAAGAAGCTGCGGATATTCTATGCCTGACTCCTTCCAGAGATAAAAAGAGAAAGAGCCGGGGATGGTGTTGATCTCATTAAAATAGTAATCACCCGTATTACTGTTCACGAGAAAATCGAGACGAGCCAGTCCGCTGCACCCCAGAAGGCTGAAAATGGTTCTGGATGTTTCCTGAATGGCACGGGTGAGGTCATCATCAATATCGGCGGGTATCACCCTGTCTGCCGATGCCATTCCTTTTGAACCTGCTTCATCACGCATGTATTTATCCGTGAATGACAGAAGCTCTTCCTTGCCAATCGGCCGCTCACAAACACTTGCCCTGTTTTTATCGGAAGAACCCAGCACAGAACAGTTGACTTCAGTAAGTGGTTTCACGGCTTTTTCAATCAGCAGACGGGCATCATACCGAAAGGCCGTTTCAACGGAGCGTATCAGGTCTTCTCTGTGTTCAACCATTTCAACACCAATGGAGCTACCCAGGTGAACTGGTTTCACTATCAGGGGGTATCGTATTGATTCGGCTTTCGCAATCAGTGAATCCCTGCTGTCAACCCACTCAGATTCATGAAATCCGATCCCGTCCACAACCGGCAGGTCATGGTTTTTGCAAAATTCTTTTGCTCTCAGCTTGTCCATGCCCAATGCAGAAGCCAGTACACCGCTGCCGGTGTAGGGAATGTGATACAGCTCACAAATTCCCTGAAATGAGCCGTTTTCACCGTCTGATCCGTGAAAAGCAGTCAGAAGTGCGTGGATTGGATGAGCCACTTCTTTTGAAAACCATCCCTGCCTGAGTTCGAGCAGAACCGGCTGGCCCAGATCATTGTGGGAAAACGTACAGGGAATCGACTCCGAGGCCACTTTTTTAAGGTCTTTGAAACTTTCAAGTTTCAGTAGTGATTTGCCTGTGAGCCAGTTACCAGATTTGGTTATGTAGAGCGGAATAAGGGTGTAGTGTGATTCTTCAAGAGCGGCAACAGCCTGTAGAGCCGTAAGAACGGATACCTCATGCTCGGGAGACATACCCCCAAAAGCGACGATCAGATTTTTTTGAGACATGACAAATTATTAATTGTTTACAAGATGATACAAATATCACTTTTTAATTGACAGATCATTGCCGATAAGTAGAGGCAGCTAGCATATTAAATTGAAGGGCCGGTGCTGTGAATCTCAGATTCCAACAGCATTGAAAGCCCGTTTTCCAATAGGATCCGCATAAATTCATGTCTGCACAGGCAAAGAAAATATTACTTGTTGAAGACGAAGAGATGACGGCACGGTTAATTATATACCGGCTGAAATCACTGGGATATGAAGCATTCCATTCAAAAGATGGTGTGAACGGGCTGAAAAAAATCCGTGAATTACAGCCGGACCTGGTGGTTCTGGATGTAATGCTGCCCGGAAAATCTGGTTTTGAAATTTTACAGGAACTGCAGGAGGATGATTTTATTGACGAAAGGAGCATTAAAGTGATCATGCTATCGAATAAGAAGCGCGTCGAGGATGTTTCAAGAGGGTTTAATCTGGGAGCCATGGAATATGTTCCCAAGCCGTTTAAGATGGATGAATTTCTGCTGCGGTTAAACAGAGTACTTAACCAATAGGATTTTAGTTTGAAGGAAATTCTCCAAATACATTCAGATACCATCGTACTGGGCGTCGTACTCTTTCTCGGTCTCCTGAGTGCCGTGGTATTTGCAGGTGCCGTTTACAGCCGCTGGCGAATCAATAAGTATGAGAACAGAAAAGTAAACATCCGCCGGGAGCTCTCAGACAGGCTGATCCGGTATGTGAGCGGAGACCTGAATTTCTCGGGGTTTACATCAGGCCTTTCGGGCAATATGGAGTTTCCCATTCTGCTTGAACTGGCCGGAGAGCTCGATAAATCACTGGAAGGTGATGAAGAGTCCAGGTTAAAGAAGCTTCTCAATCTGCCTGAAATACGCAGCTATTATGCGGAACGCTTTCATTCCCCAAATCCGCTGGAGAAAGCAAAGGCCTGCCTCTACATGGCGAGAAAGGATGTTATAAAGAAATTTGACCTCCCCAGAATCATGAAACTGACCGCAGATGAGCACCCGATGCTGGCTTATTCTGCATGTCTGGCCATCCTTAAACACGGTAATGACGAACAAGCAGCAACGGCTATCCGGAATGCACTGAAAAACCGCGGTCTTTCGAATCAGGCTCTCAATGACATTTTTGTCGCGTTAAGGGAGCGGTCGGAGCAGGAGAGCACGTCTGAGGCAGAGTTTCTCATGGAGCTGATCCACTCAGGCTGCTACAATCAAGATCGCAGAGCACTGATGATTCGGACGCTGGGTGAACTTGGATACTATGAGAGCGCAGACTTTCTTCTGAATGAGTTTTATGCACTCCCCGAAAAAGGTTTCAATGCAGGAGTACTGATCTCACTGATTGAGACACTTGCACAATTTGGAATGACTCAAATTCTGGACAGGCTGCGAAGCGATTTTATCCTATCTGACAACAGTGATGTGAGGCTTGCAGTGGCCCGCGCAATGGAAAACCTTCGGGAAGAGGAAAATATTCCTTTTTTAAAATGGCTTATGGCCGATAAGGGGTACTATGTACGCTACTATGCGGCAAAGTCGCTTTCCGGATATTCCGGTGTTGACTTGAAAGATGTACCTGTTCCCACAATGAGCAGTGAAGAACTGGAAGAGATGATTGGTGAAATTGAAACGGTAAGTTGATATGGAACAAACAGACTGGATAATTACCGTACTGGTAGGGGTGAATGTGTTCATCTTCATCTATTTTGTTGTTGTTAACCTTTCGTATATCTCGCTGATAGTGCTTTCCTACATTCAGACACAGCGCTCAAGGAAAGAATCTGAGATATTTCAGCTGAGCGGACTGTTTGATACAAGGCTTTACAAATCCATCAGCATTCTCGCACCCGCTTATAACGAGGAGAAAACCATAGTTGAATCGACCAGGGCGCTACTGAACCTTAAGTTTGCGGATTATGAAGTGATCGTTATCAATGACGGTAGCAAGGATGACACCCTGAAAGCTCTGAAAGAAAACTTCGGCCTTAAAAAAATAGACCGGTATGTGCCGAAGAGTCTGAAAACCGAGGAGATTCGTGCTGTTTACGGAACCAGCCGCTTTCCCAATCTTTTTGTGATCGACAAAGAGAATGGCCGGAAAGCAGATGCACTGAATGCGGGGATCAATGTGTCGCGCAAGGATCTTATCTGCGCGGTGGATTCGGATACGCTGCTTGAGCCGGTAGTGCTCCAGCAAATGCTGATGGCCTTTGTTGCAGATCCGGATACAATAGCCGTGGGTGGCGTTGTGCGTGTAGCCAACGGATGCACATTTAAACTGGGAGAGGTGAAGGATGTGCATGTTCCCCGGACCACCATCGGGCGTATTCAGGCCGTAGAATATCTCAGGGCATTTCTGTTTGGGCGCACAGGCTGGGACTTTCTTGACAGCCTGCTCATTATATCCGGGGCATTTGGTGTTTTCGATCGCGAATCCGTGATCAGGGTTGGAGGCTATCTTCATGATACGGTTGGAGAGGATATGGAGCTTGTGGTGCGGCTTCACCGACATTATCGTGAACGAAAGCAGCGGTACAGAATCCGTTTTCTGCCCGAACCTGTCTGCTGGACGGAAGTGCCTGAATCGTGGAAAATCCTGGGGCGCCAGCGAAACAGGTGGCACAGGGGTTTGGCCGATACACTCTGGAGACACCGCAGCATGCTGTTCAATCCGAAGTATGGGAGGCTTGGATTTACCGCAATGCCGTTCTTCCTTTTTGTTGAGCTTCTATCGCCCGTCATAGAAATTGGAGGGTACCTGCTCTTTGGGATATCACTTTGGCTTGGTGTGATCAATATCGGGTTTGCACTTCTCTTTTTAACGGCTGCTGTTTTGCTTGGAATGATCCTTTCTGTTCTATCCATCCTGATGGAGGAGCTGACGTTCAGAAGATATTCAGGAATCAGGGATGTGATCATCCTGATTGTGTACGCCTTTGTTGAAAACCTGGGTTTTCGCCAGATACACGCCTGGTGGCGCCTGCGGGGCCTCATCGATTTTTTCCGCGGCAATAAATCATGGGGAGAGATGACCAGAACCGGGGCCTTTTAGATGCGGATTGAGCCGCGGATTTAGCAGATGGTGCAGATTTCGCTGGTGGTTGTTCTTTGGGTAGACGCAGATATGAGATTCGAACGATTGTTCAAAGATTTTCTGTAAGGGGATGCGTTTTTGATGTTCTTACTTATACGCAAGCGAGAACATGGGATCAAGATTACATCATAGCCATCCAGAAAATTGAAATCCATCCCGCTACGGTAATAATCATTCTATTCATTCCACTTTCCCGCCACCTATCAGTGAAATCTGCGTAATCAGTGAAACCTGCTAAACCCGCGTCCCTATTTAGATAGGTACAGATTCTTAAACTCGTATGGTTTTCTGAAGCGTTCATCATTGAAATTCTCCATGAAGTAGATACTTTCGCCGGTTGACTTCATCTCCGGGCCAAGTTCTTTCTTCACTTCAGGGAATTTGTCGAATGGAAATACGGGCTCTTTAATCGCCCAGTGTTTCAGTTTGGAAGTGAGGTCAAACTCGCTCAGTTTGGCTCCAAGCATAACTTTAACCCCTATTTTAGCCTCCGGACGCTGTGTCGCTTTTGCCAGGAAAGGAATGGTGCGGGTTGAGCGCGGATTGGCTTCCAATACAAACACATCTTCACCTTTTACCGCGTACTGTACGTTGAGGAACCCGACGATTCCCATCTCCTTTGCAATTTTATACTGATAATTTTCAATGGTTTCGATAACTACTTTGCTGAGTGAATAGGGTGGGAGTACGGCTGTTGAATCACCTGAGTGAACACCGGCCGGCTCAATATGCTGCATGATTCCCGCAATATGAAGCTGTTCACCGTCATATACTGAGTCTACGTCCACTTCAATGGCTTTGTCGAGATATTTATCAATCAGGAAGTCGTTTTCCGGATGCGTTTGAAGAATTCGCTCCACATAGACACGGAGTTCCTCCTCTTTCACTGCAATGCGCATGCCTTGTCCACCCAGAACATAACTGGGCCTGATTAGAACAGGATATCCCACCCGCTTTGCGATCTCAACCGCGCCTTCTGCATCCCTGGCTGCCCCATAATCAGGAAAGGGAATATGGAGGCGTTTCAGAAAGCGGGAAAATTCTCCCCTGTCTTCAGCGAAGTCGATTTTTTCAAATTCAGTGCCGAATATTTTGATGCCGGCTTCCACGAAACGCTTGCCCAGTTTCAGGGCGGTCTGGCCGCCGACCTGCAGAATCACTCCTTCAGGCTTTTCATGCTCAAAAATATCAATCACCCTTTCCCAGAATACCGGCTCAAAGTAGAGTTTATCGGCAATGTCGAAATCTGTGGAGACGGTTTCGGGATTACAGTTAACCATAATGGCTTCGTATCCCATCTCCTGTGCCGCAATCACCGCATGAACGCAGGAGTAGTCAAATTCGATACCCTGGCCGATCCGGTTTGGCCCGCTGCCCAGAATCATCACTTTTTTGCGGTCGGTAACTTCACTCTCATTTTCGGTTTCGTATGAGGAGTAGTAATACGGCGTTTCAGCTGGGAATTCGGCCGCGCAGGTGTCAACAAGTTTGAAGCTTGGCTTCATGTTCCAGTCGAGCCGTTTCTTTCGCACATCCTCCTCGTTTACCTCGGGCCCGCTTCTGCTCAGGAGCCATGCAATCTGCACGTCCGAAAATCCGGCCTGCTTTAACTCATAAAGATCTTCTTCCGGAATCGTATCAAGCTCCTGACCCTCCGTGCGATTTTCCAGGCTTACCATGTAGCGTATCTGCTGCAGAAACCATGGATCTACTTTGGTAATGTCCGCAATTTCCTCGACGGAGGCACCCATTTTGAATGCATTGCGTATCTGAAGCGTGCGATCCCAGTATGGACGAACCAGTCTCTCCCGAATGGTTTTGCGGTCGGGGTCGTCGTAGCCGTCTGCCCCCAGGCCCGACCGGCCGATCTCGAGCGACTGCCATGCCTTGTTCATCGCCTCTGGAAAGTTGCGTCCTATTGACATTACTTCCCCGACCGCTTTCATCTGAGTGGTGAGCTCTTCGTCCACTCCTGAAAATTTGTCAAAATTAAATCTCGGAATCTTAACAACCACATAGTCAATGGATGGCTCAAAACATGCTGAGGAGACCTGTGTAATCGGGTTTGGAAGTTCATCGAGTGTATAACCCACAGCCAGTTTGGTGGCGATCTTTGCAATCGGGTACCCGGTAGCTTTGGAGGCAAGGGCGGATGAGCGGCTCACCCTGGGATTAATCTCAATGGCAACCAGCCTGTCGCTGCCCGGCTCAACGGCGAACTGCACATTGCATCCGCCTGCAAAATCACCGATCGAGCGCATCATTTTAATGGCTGCATCCCTCAGGTGCTGATACTGTTTATCGGTAAGCGTCTGTGTGGGAGCAACGGTAACCGAGTCGCCCGTGTGTACGCCCATCGGATCAAGATTTTCGATCGGGCAGACAATGACCACATTGTCATTCTTGTCGCGGAGCAGTTCCAGCTCAAACTCTTTCCAGCCAAAAATGCTCTCTTCGATAAGCACCTGGTGGACGGGGCTCATTTCGAGACCGCGCAGAACCTTGCGTTCAAACTCATCCTCATTCCAGACAATTCCCCCGCCTGTACCCCCAAGCGTAAATGACGGGCGTATCACAATCGGCAAGCCACCCAGCTCTTCCACAATCTCTTTAGCGTCGAGCAGGGAGTTTGCGGTTCGGCTCCGGCATTGCTCAATACCAATTTTTTCCATCAGGTCTCGGAAGAGCTGCCGGTCTTCAGTTATATCGACGGCGTCCATATTAACTCCGATGATCTGCATATCGTTATCGCGCCAGTACCCTTCATGCTGAAGATCGCGTGCTAGATTCAGCGCTGTTTGTCCTCCCATTGTGGGAAGCACAGCGTCTGGCTTCTCTTTTTCCACGATCTCTTTGATGGAATCTGTGGTGAGGGGCTTCAGGTAGATTGCGTCGGCCATCATAGGATCAGTCATGATGGTTGCAGGATTGGAATTGATCAGAACCACTTCATATCCCTCCTCTTTCAGAGAGCGGCATGCCTGGGTTCCTGAGTAGTCAAATTCGCAGGCCTGGCCAATTACAATGGGACCGGAGCCAATGATCAGAATTTTATGAATATCGTCGCGACGGGGCATTCTATGGATTTAAGATTTGTGATTATTGATTGCTAATTGTCGGGATTACCCCTTCATAGAGGGACTTTTTTCCTTGCTGCCTGCACTTTGTTCAACCATCTCCATGAAACTATCGAACAAATAGGAAGAATCATGAGGGCCGGGGGAAGCTTCAGGGTGATATTGAACCGACATACCCGGAAAATTTTTGAACCGAAGTCCTTCAATAGTCCGGTCATTCAGGTTGATGTGGGTTACATCCACTTTGGTATCGTCAATTTTATCTTCATCAACGGCAAAGCCGTGGTTCTGAGTAGAGATCTCAACCAGGCCTGTATTCAGATTCATAACTGGCTGGTTGGCCCCCCGGTGACCCACAAACATTTTTTTTACGGGAATATCTTCCGAAAGCGCCATCAGCTGATGGCCAAGGCAGATGCCAAACAGAGGTTTACCTGATTTTTTTGCAGCTTCCACTACAGGCAGGCCGTACCGTGATGATGCGTTCGGGTCACCGGGCCCATTGCTGAAAAAGTATCCGTCAGCTTCCCATGCCATAACCTCTTCTGCGGGTGTTTCAGCCGGAAATACCCGAAGGGTGCACCCGCGCTGAACAAAATTATTGATGATATTCTGCTTGACTCCGTAGTCCATCATGGCGATGCGATAGGGGCCGTCGGACGGAATTGTTTGCGCCTCAGATCGAGTCACTTTTGTGGCAAGTTCCAGGCCAACCATATTGTCCCAGTTTTTCGCTTTTTCAACCAATTCATTTCCATCAGTGGTTTCAGAGCTGATTACAGCATTCATGACACCTTTTGTGCGGATGTGTCGAACCAGCATGCGTGTATCCACACCCGAAATACCGACAACGTTGTTGCGTTCCAGGTATTCCTGCAGGGAGCCATCAGCGATGGGATTGCTGTAGTCATCAGAAAATGATCGTACGATTAATCCGGCAATCATCACCCTTCTGGCTTCATCATCGCGGCTCATGGTTCCGTAATTGCCGATATGAGGATAGGTCATCATCATGAGCTGACCGTAATAACTCGGATCGGTAAAAATTTCCTGGTAGCCTGTCATGCTGGTGTTGAAACAGAGTTCGCCGCCGGTTGTACCGGTTATGCCTATTGCGCGGCCTCGAACCACGGTTCCATCTGAGAGAGCAAGTATGGCTGGCTTATGGTCAGGTGTGGTGGGATTCATGTAATTGTGAGTCTTGAATTAGCGAAAACATACTTTCCCCATGGTCTGCAGTTATATGGTGAACAGAGGCGGGAAAGTGCTGAAAAAAGCCCAAAAAAAATCCGACTACGGAATCCGTGTCGGATGCATGAAGTGAAATTTCGTAGTTGCAGCAGTTCGGGTAGAACGACTTCATCAGCTTGGTTTAAAGTTTCGATAAGTTAAGGACCCCGTGATGAAAAGGCAAAGGGCAGAAGTAAAAAGGCAGAAGTGAAAAGTGATTCGAAGCGAAGCGTAGAACCGCGAAGCGAAAAGGAGGGCTTGAGTCTTGGGAGGGACGACGTCAGACGTCAAACAAGCGATCGTCGACTGGCGATGAGTGATTTGAGATTGGCAATCTCAGTAGAATTAACCACCCTGCAGTGTGCTTTTCGCAGTCCCGACCCTTCGGGGCACCCAGCACCTGTCAATTCCCCATCATATAATAGATCTCTTCACCGGGACCTACCGGGATGCCGAGGCCGAATACCATCAGGTAAAAAAGAATTATCCACCCGATAAGAAAAAAGATACTGTAGGGCAGCATCATTGCGATAATGGTTCCAATGCCCAGATCTTTATCATATTTGTTGGCAAACGCCAGGATGAGTCCGAAATAGCTCATCATGGGTGTGATAATGTTGGTAACGGAGTCACCGATTCGGTAGGCCGCCTGAATGACCTCGGGCGTGTAACCGATCAGCATCAGCATCGGAACAAAAATAGGTGCGGTTACCGCCCACTGTGCGGAAGCCGATCCAAGCATCAGGTTAACCGATCCGGATACGATAATGAAACCTATAAAGATAATCGGCCCCGTAGCGCCCATGTCCTGCAAAAACTGAGCTCCTTTAACGGCAAAAATCTGCCCCAGGTTACTCCAACCGAAATAGGCCACAAACTGTGCCGCAAAGAAAACGATGACTATGTAGAGGCCAAGCGTTGACATGGCCTGTGACATGCCTTTGATGACATCCCGGTCGTCTTTCATGGTTCCGACGACACGCCCATATACAAAGCCGGGTATCAGAAAACAGATAAAAATGAACGTCACAATTCCCCTTAGGAATGGGGAATCTTTCCAGTCGCCTGTTTCGGGATTTCGAAGAATCCCATTTTCAGGCACGATTGTTAACGCCAGTATACCGAACATGATGAGTATGGAAACCCCGGTGATCTTGAGTGCTCTCTTCTCCTTATCCGTAAGCGGCTCCATGGACGTTTCATCGGACAAGTCTTCCATTGCCATGTTTTCATCGTATGCGCCAAGTTTGGGTTCCACAATCCGTAACGTAACAAATGCGCCCATTGCCGTGATGAGAAATGTGCTGGCAAACATGAAGTAGTAATTTGCCGTTGCCACCACCTCGTAATTGGGATCGATCAGCTGTGCGGCTTCCTGAGTGAGCCCTGCAAGAAGCGGATCGATGGTTCCGAGCAGCAGATTGGCACTGTACCCTCCTGAAACACAGGCAAAAGCACAAGCCAGGCCTGCCAGCGGGTGCCGCCCCATGGAATGAAAGATAACGGCAGCCAGGGGCACCAACACCACATATCCCATTTCGGAAGCAGTATTGGATATCACAGCGGAAAAACAGATGGCAATGGTGACCAGGTTTTTTGGAGTCAGAATGAAGTTGATCATTCGGCGCGGAATAGCAGCCAGGCCGGAAGCCGAGCTCTCTTTTGGCTGGAAGGAAGCGGCTTTTAAAACTATACCGCGTATTACGGCGCTTATAAGTCCCGAGTGTTCCGCAACTCCCACGCCAAGGAGTGCAACAAGAACCACTCCCAGTGGTGCAAAGCTTGTAAAATTGCTAACCATATTCTGAACGATCATGCGCAGGCCCTCCGCATTAAGAAGGCTTATCGGGCGGATGATACCGTCCGGTGCACGTCCGCGCGACCCCTCCGGACGCGGATCGGGAGCGCTCCAGTCAAGCCACTCAGCCAAACCGCTTAGCAGAACCACGCCAAAGGCAAACAGGGCGAAAAGGGTTACCGGGTGGGGGAGAAGGTTGCCCAGCCACTCTACGAAGTCAAGAAATCGCGTAAAGAGGCTCTTCTTTTTGCCCGTTTGCCCGGGCACCTTGGGATCGTCGGTTTTTGGATATTCGCTCATAGATCAGGTTGTGATAGGTACTGCTGGCTTAATGTTGTCTGTTTTTATCAGGATTTGGATCCCGGCGATGCGGACCGAAAAATGGTGCGAAACTGGTATCCGACCAAAGTTCCGGTACCGCTGACAAGCCCGCCGATAACAAATGTGAGAAGCAGAACGAGTATCGGAGAACCGATCTGCATGACGTCTGCGATGCGGCTTGTCAAAATACCGTCGTTTGCTATATGTACATACAATGCCTGAATCAGCCAGGCGGCGCCTCCCGCTGCAAGCCCTGTGAAAAAGGCTTTGGATGCACTATTGAGCATCCACATTCCAACAGCAAGGGCAGGCAGAAGGGCCGACCACCAGGGCATAAAAAGGTTCAGAAACCAGGTCAGGATAAGAATGACTGAAAAGGGTCTCATCAGATATACCGATCGTGTGAATCATGAATATTGAATGGTAGTGAGTATAGTGTTTTGACGGAAAAACCGAAATAGCACAAATTGAGTACATCTGCACCTCTGCAAAAAGTGAATGATTTATGAGGGAGTCAGCAATGCAGCAGGTCCAGGGCACAGAATAACTGGAAGCGGTTTTCGATTGGAATGCCGCCACTTTGGATGCGTTGAAGTTGCAGGGTGCATTTTGATCTGATACCGATTATTCTGATCTTTGGAGTCCGGCAAAATACCGTGTAAAACCATATTCAAAACCAGAAAGATCAGCGTATATCAGCATGGCAAAGGTTGAAGTAGTGATGCCCCAAATGGGCGAATCCGTGATGGAAGGTACCGTTATTGAGTGGGCCAAAAGTGTTGGCGATAAAGTGGAAGTAGACGAAACCCTTCTTGAAATTGCCACGGATAAGGTCGATACCGAAGTACCCTCCCCCGAAGCCGGCGTTCTTGTGGAAATACTTGTAGAAGCCGATGAAACCGTAGAGGTGGGGCAGCCCATTGCCATCATTGATACCGATGGAGAGGCTTCTGCTCCTTCAGATGATTCATCCGGGTCGGAGAGCGAGAGCGAAAGTGACGGTGATAAAGAAAATGGTGAAGAGGAAGAGCAGGGCGGGTCCGAATCTGAAGAAAAACAAGCTGAGGAAACGACCGAATCCCAATCGTCAGACCAGGGCGGCGATGACGCCGACGGTGAAAAGATTGAGGTTGTAATGCCTCAGATGGGTGAATCGGTGATGGAAGGCGAAGTTCTGGAGTGGCTGAAGAGCGTTGGCGACACGGTTGAAGTGGACGAGCCCCTGCTCGAAATTGCCACCGATAAGGTAGATACGGAGGTGCCGTCCCCGGAAGGCGGAACGCTCATTGAAATTTTGGTTGAAGCCGGCGAAACAGTTGAGGTGGGCCAGCCGATTGCGGTGATTGCTACAGGCAAGGCAGCGTCAGGCGAGTCAGCCGGCAAAAAAACCAAAGAAGCATCTGAAGAGAAAACCGGGAAATCTGCCAAGGACACATCCGGTAACGGAAAAGAAGAGAAAACGAAAGAACCCGCTGAAGCAGCTTCTTCAGGAAGTGAACCGCAGCGAATGGGCAGTGACGGCAGATTTTATTCACCGCTTGTGCGTTCAATCGCCAAAGAAGAAGGAATCAGCCAGGAAGAGCTTGAAACAATTGAAGGCAGCGGCAAAGAGGGCCGCGTATCAAAAAGCGACATACTCCAGTATGTTGAGGATCGCAAGTCAGGGAAAGTTAGTAAGCCGGCGGCCAGATCAGAAGGCAGTGGGCTAACCAAGCCTACCTCCGAGCCGAAGCAAAAAGGCGGCGAGCAGGGCAAAATCTCTGCAGGCGAGCTGAATGTGAAGCGTCCGCACGAGAATGTGGAAATCATCAAAATGGACCGCATGCGCAAGATGATCGCCGAGCATATGGTGCGTTCAAAGCAGACATCCGCGCACGTAAGCACCTTCAGCGAGGTAGATGTAACCAATATCGTGAACTGGCGAAATGCCAATAAGAAAAAGTTCGAGGAACAAACCGGTATTCGTCTCACCTTTACGCCAATCTTTATTGAAGCATTCATCAAAGCGATTGGAGAATTTCCGCTCATCAACAGTTCCGTTGACGGCGATGAGATTATTCTGAAAAAAGATATCAACTTCGGCCTGGCCGTGGCGCTCGGCGAGGGCGGCAAGGGCGGTCTCATTGTGCCCGTTATTAAGCAGGCACAGGACAAGAACCTGATAGGACTGGCCAAATCGGTTGCTGAGCTGGCTCATAAAGCACGCAATAAGGAGCTGAGCCCCGATGACCTGGTAGGCGGAACCATAACCCTTACAAATTACGGTAGTGTGGGCAACCTGATGGGCACTCCGATCATCAACCAGCCGCAGGTAGCCATCCTGGGAACCGGTGTGATAGAGAAACGCCCCGTTGTGATGGAGACCGAACAGGGCGATGTGATTGCAATCCGTCATATCATGTATCTCACCATGAGTTATGACCACAGGATTATCGATGGAGCGCACGGCGGTGCATTTACCAGCCGCGTGAAGGAACTTCTCGAAAATTTTGATCCGAAACGGGCATTCTGAATCAGCAAGGATCGCAACCGGGAGCATTCATTCAATCACCATTAGCGGCACTACAACCTTTTGCCGCTTCTCTCATAAGGGGACAGATAAATAAGGGGCTGTCATGATCGTCTGCAGAACGATTCAGGAAATCCGAAAAGAAACGGGGAAGCAAAAACAGGAGGGAAAAACCATCTCTTTTGTACCCACCATGGGTGCACTCCACGAAGGTCACCTCTCCCTGATACGCGAGGCAAAAAAGCACGCCGACCTGGTGGTTGTCTCGATTTTTGTGAACCCCGAGCAGTTTGGCCCGAACGAGGATTTTGATACCTATCCCCGCGAAACGGAATCCGATCTTCAAAAATGCAGGGAAGAGGGTGTTTCCATCGTTTTTCTGCCCGATCGCAGGGAGCTGTACCCCGAAGAGAAGTTTCTCAGAATTGAAATTGACGACCTGAACAGGCATATGTGCGGTGCAAGCCGTCCGGGATTTTTTGAGGGTATACTGCTTGTGGTAAACAAACTGTTCAATATCGTGGAACCGGATGCAGCCCTTTTTGGACAGAAAGACATACAGCAGTTTCTGATTTTAAGCCGGATGGTAAAAGAGTTCAACCATGATATAAAGATGGTAATGGTGCCCATCTCAAGAGCCAATGATGGTCTGGCACTCAGTTCCCGGAATGCCTACCTGAGCCCAGAGGAACGTGAAGCCGCTCCGTCACTGTACAGAAGCCTGCAGTATATCGAAAGGCAGATTCGTGAAGGAGTTGATACCCCCGGTCTGCTGATTGAACATCAGAAAAGTGAGCTTGAGGCAAAAGGGTTGAAAATTGATTATCTTAATGTGTTTTCGCGAAAAACGCTGGCACCCGTAGAAACGTTATCCAATAGCGGGCAATATATTCTTGCTGGTGCTGCCTGGCTGGGCAAAACCCGGCTGATTGATAATATTTTGATTGACTACTAAGATTTTTGATTGAATTGATATGAAACTCGAGATGTTTAAATCCAAACTTCATCAGATGCGGGTTACGGAAGCAAACCTGATGTATGAGGGAAGCATTACCATTGATGAGGATCTGCTTGACATGGCCAATATTCTGCCCTACGAAAAGGTGCAGGTTGTGAATATCACAAACGGTTCACGGCTCGAAACCTATACCATTCCGGGAGAGAGGGGCAGCCGTGTATGTTGCCTGAACGGTGCCGCTGCGCGCCTTACACAAGTCGACGACCGCGTTATTGTGATGGCTTATGCGCACATGGATGCTGAAGAAGCCCGAAATTACAAGCCCACCGTAGTTATCGTGGATGAGAATAATGAGCCCAAGGATATTCTGGATGAGGTAACCCACGGAAAAAAATACGGACTGGAGAACGGATTGATCGAGAACCCCGATTAATCGAAAGAGATAGGGTCAGGGTTGCTCAGACCCGGCCGGGCAGTTGGCAGGATCGTAATTCCGGATCCGGGAAAAAAATTACAGAAGGCAGTGCCGGGTTACTTGATACAGTTTAGTCTCACCCTCCGGCGCTTAATGTACATCTCCCTGCCAATCAATCACTCCTCCCGGCCGCAGAGCAACGCCAACTGCCCGCTACTCTACAAAATCCGGCAGCAGTTCCATAAACCGTGCGGACGTCTTGATGCCCCGGTGAAAATCCTTCAGTGAGAAGCTTTCATTTGGGGAGTGCAGTGCGTCGCGTGTAAGCCCGAAGCCCATCAGGATAGAATTTACTCCTAGCACCTTCTTGAAATCAGCAACAATCGGGATGGATCCGCCTTCGCGGGAAAAAAGCACATCTTTTTCGTACACGTCCCTGAATGCCTGTGCCGCTGCTTTCAGCCCGTAAAAATCAAGATCAATAACTATCGGGTACCCACCGTGGTGCGCTTTCACTTCCACTGTTACCGTATCAGGTGCAAGTGACTGGACGTAATCAGTGAAAAGTTCAGCAATTTTGTCGGGTTCCTGGTCCGGAACGAGGCGCATGCTAACTTTTGCTCCTGCTGCTGCGGGAAGCACGGTTTTGGCACCCTCTCCCTGGTATCCGCTCCAGAGTCCGTTTACATCAAGTGTGGGGCGGGCTGATGATCTTTCAAGTGTCGTGTATCCTTTCTCACCGTCCAGCTCCTTCAGGTCCAGGCCGCTTTTGTACTCTTCCTCATTAAATGGAAGCTCTTTATAGGCATCGCGCATCTCTGCTGTAAGCGGCTGAACGGCGTCATAAAAGCCCGGAATTTGAATCACACCGTTGGAATCCTTCAATTTAGCTATGATCTCACAAAGCACATTGGCAGGATTCTCAACCGTTCCACCGTAGACCCCGCTATGCAAATCACGGTTGGGTCCCACGATGTTGATTTCCATGTAGGCAAGCCCGCGCAGGCCATAGGTTATGGAAGGCTGATCTTCACCGAACATCGCGGTATCCGAAATGAGAACCATGTCGCAGGCTAAAAGATCCTTGTGTTTTTTGATAAACGGGATCAGATGCGGCGAACCGATCTCCTCTTCACCTTCCAGTATGAACTTGACGTTGACAGGCAGCTCGGTGTCGGTTTTCAAATACGACTCCACCGCTTTGATATGTGTGAAGGACTGGCCTTTATCATCGCTTGCCCCCCTTGCATAGACCCGTCCGTCTTTTACTGTAGGCTCGAATGGAGGTGTGTTCCACAGATCATCCGGATCGGACGGCTGTACATCGTAGTGGCCGTAAACCAAAACGGTTGGCCGATCTTCGTAGGGACATTTTTCGGCAGTGACAATCGGGTGGCCGCCTGTTTCATGAAGGGTCACTTTTTCAAGCCCTGCGTTTTCGAGCTGGTGAATCAGAAATTTGGCGGCATTCATCACATATCCCTTATGCCGTGAATCGGTGCTTACACTTGGAATTCGCAAAAATTCAAAAAGCTGATCCTGAAATGTGTTTATATGCTGGTCGATATAGCTCTGTGGTGCGCTCATGCAGACTGTAGGTTTGTTTTTTGGTCATGCCCCCGTAAAATGTTCAGTTGGCACGTACCCCTTGTGATATTTTAATATCCTCCAAAGATAGAATATTAAGGGTTCAATATCATTCCTGGTCGCGGAATCATAATTGACTGCAGGTCCGGGCTATCAAAATACCTTCATGGACTCGGTTTGTAGCCAGCCATACATTCCGTTTTCAAGCCGTACATAGCTCCACCCTTCCGTGCTTTCACTTTCGGCCAGGTCCACTCTCATTACGTAGCCCTCATAGGCGGTGCTTACTGTTGCGGTATCCGTGTTTGGTGCCTGATATACGGGCTGTTCCCTTTCAATAATCACACCGGTTCCATAACGGGTCTCAAGATAATCCGTGTAGAAAGCTGCGGCAAAAACGAGTCCGGAAGAAATCAGCATTCCCGTCCATAGATATTTCAAAAGGGTACTCCTGACAGGATAGAACCAGCCGGCTATGATTCCTGCGGTGCCGCCATACAGCAGTATAAATGCAAAGGTGAAAAGAAGTCCGGTTCCAAGGCGGTTTGCAAGAAAATTGAAAAAACGGTCCCAGGGCAGTTGCGGAAGCACAGCAGAACGACGCTCAAACCGCTCATTGACATAGGCAAGAGCTTCAGACGCTGCAGATTCTGTTTCATCCAGGTTTTCGGCCTGCAGGAAGTAGTATTTTGCCATGCCAAGGGAGTCGAGTGCGGTATAGGCAATTCCCATATTGAGCCAAAGACTCCCCGACTGAAATCCGTCATCTGCAATCGTTTTGTAGATATCCAGCGCTTTGCGGTATTCATTTTGCTCAAGCAGAAAAGTTGCTTCATCAAATCGCGCTTGTTGTGAATAGAGTGCGGCAGGAACGAGCCAGAGGAGCAGAGCAAGTTTGAAGAAGTGTTTCATTTCCTAAAGCTTTTTTTTCAGTTCCAGCAGCAGCTGCTCTGTTTTTTCAATATCAGCGAGCTGATCATCGCTGTCAGAAATAGGCGCATAACTGATGGTAGCGCACTTTTCAAGCATGGTATGCAGCGATCTGGCCAGCTGGCGGTCATCGGTTGTTTCCCTTACGTTCTCTATAAGCTCTTTATCTGAGAGTCCTGCTTCGGGGAGGGCAAGCTTGTCGGAGATGAAACCGGCGAGTGCATGGCGCTGCAGGTTGTAGCACTCTTTTACTTCATTCTTTTGAACTGCATTTTTAGCTGAATCAATTCGGTCAAGCGCAGTATCATATGCGCTCTGCGACCGTGCGAATGAGCGGTCGGACTGTAGACGGTGATAGTATTTTTTTTGCCTGAGGCCAATCAGAATAGCTGCTGCCGGTATAAGAAGGAGAATCCAGAAAACCGGCGTGAGGTAAAATACCCCGGAAGATTGCCTCTGCCATACGGCGAGCCCCTGTACCGGACGAAGATCCGGCATGCGCTGCCCGCTCGACGCTATAGGTGAACCGGAAGCCGGCTGCACTTCAAAAGAGAGGGAGGGAAGCGTTGTATAGCGATAAAGATCCCTGTTGGGGTCGTACACAGCGATCCGTTCTTCTGGAAGTTCAAAACGGCCTGGAGCACGCGGAACCAGCAGTTCGGTGTAGGTTTTGGTTCCCCTGATGCTGAGCCCGCGTCTCTGAATGTCGGTGGTTTCCTGCGGTGTATAAAGGTCGAACCCGTCGGGCAAGCTGTATTCAGGCCGCCTGATCAGCGGGATATTCCCTGTGCCTTCAATCGTTGTAATCAGCTCCAGGGTTTCACCCGTTTCAACAGTTGATCTGTTGATGCGCCGCTCAACAGTAAGATCACCCACTGCATTTATTGACAGCCCGGAAGCCGGTGATGCCAGAGGATCTACGGTTATGGTTACCGGTTCGGATTCAATGGATATTCTGCGCTGATTCCCACCGGAACCGAAAAAGCTGCCAAAAGGATCGTTACGTGAAGGCTGTGTGCGGATTCCCACATTCAGCGGGAATGCTGAGAGCGTCAGCTCACCGCTGCGGCTGGGGAAGAGCGCGTATCGCAGCAGGGTTGCCTTTCTGTAGCGCACACCGTTCAGGATCACGGATTCTGCCTGCGGCTGACGTATGTTTTCAAGCTCTTCTTTCCAGAAACCATCCGTTCGCCAGCCGGATGAGGGCTGAAAAGATGTGATCTCCACACCCTGCTTAAAATAGAGTACCAGGCTGGCAACCATCTGCTGGCCGGGAACGGGGTTTGTTACATCGGGTTCCACCTCCAGGAAGATATCAGGCAATTGTCGGCCACCCTCTTCTGTTAAATCGCCCCGTTCCAGTATATCGAACGGAATCGGATCGGTTTGGTAGGTTTCACCGTCAATATCAATTGAAATGGGCGGTACCGTGTAACTGCCCTCGCTGCGTGCCACAAACGAAAACGTATACGTGGTGCTTGTTGTGGTGCGCCCGTTTACAATCGTCACGCTGGTGCTCCTGGAAGGTGTGGCAGATAAAAGGCCCACGCCATCCATTTCCGGTATCCGGGGAAGGGATACTCCGCGCATGGATGAGCCGCCTATTTGTACGCTTACCGTGAACTGCTCTCCGATAAAGATCTTGTTCTCAGATATGGTGGCTTCCAGGGTAAAATCATTATCCTGCGCAAATAACGTTCCGGCCGCGTAAAAAAGGGCGAGTATCAGCAGGGGTATTTGGCGATAACCGAAGGATGAAATGGATCTACCAGTCTTTCTCATTTCGGGTATTGCTTTGACTTGATTCCTTTTTCTGATTCTCAAGCAGATCGCGTTCGAGCTCTTCAAGGGCATCGAGCAGGTTTTCAGCCTCCTCGCGGGTTAGTTCTTCGGGTCGCTGTTGTTGCTGCTGATCCCGTTGCTGTTCCTGATCCTGGTTTGGATTGTTCTGCTGTTGCTCGTTTTGCTGCTGATCCTGTTGCTGTTCCTGATTGTTTTGCTGTTGCTGCTGATCCTGCTGCTGATCGTCATTTTGCTGATTCTGCTCCTGATTCTGCTGCTCTTGCTGCTGCTGTTCCATTTTCTTTCTGGCCAGCTCGTAGTTATAGCGGGCGTCCTCGTCATCGGGATTCTTTTTAAGGGCTTCCCTGAAATAGTTCAGTGCCTCATCGAAATTTTCGGTATCGGTAAGCATTCGTCCCTGATTGTAGTCGGCAAGCGACTCCTGTGCTGCATCCTCGGTCATGCTGCGGTACTGATCATATGCACGGGCAGCCTCATCAACATCTCCCGACTGTGCCAGCGCATTACCCAGATTGTAATAAAGGCGTGGATTGTCGGGATCCTGTTCAATCGCGCTTCTGTAGAGTTCAGCGGCTTCTGCATAGTCTCCCCTCTCATATGCCTCATTGGCCTTGCGGGCGTCATTGGGCGCAAAACCTATAAGCCAAAAAGAAAGAAAGATAAGGACCGGAATTCTCATGTCAGGCTAAGTATGAATTTGTTTGAGATGAACAGGATGAGTAACGGACGGAACCCGCAGAGCGTATGTTTGTGGTGTTATTATGTACAGAACTCAGTCATTGTCATTCAGCAATGCGAGTGTCTCATCATCAAGTTTCATATTGGTGAAAATATTGGATACATCATCATTCTCGTCAAATTTATCCATCATTTTAAGATTTGTACGCGCGGTACCCGGGTCAGCGGCAATTTCAGTCGAGGGGATTCTGACCAGTTCGGCACTTTCAATATCAAAACCGGCCGACTCAAGATTCTTTCTGACGGAAATAAGATTTTCGCGTGTCGTAATAACCTCTAAAAAATCCTCTTCATTCACCACATCCTCGGCACCTGCATCAATCGCAGCGAGCATAAATTCCTCATCATCCAGTCCGTCTGATTTGACTTTGATAGAGCCTTTTTGCTCAAAGAGGTAGCCAACAGACCCGTCGGTACCCAGGTTTCCGCCGTGCTTTGTAAAAATATGTCGTATTTCTCCCACAGTGCGGTTCAGATTATTGCTGGTTGCCTCAATGAAATAGGCAATGCCGCCCGGCCCGTATCCTTCGTAGGTTACCTCTTCATAATTTCCGGATCCGTCATCGAGCTCTCCGGTACCCTTTTTGATGGCGCGCTCAATATTATCCTTGGGTAAATTAACCGATTTGGCGTTTTCGATGGCGAGAGACAACCTGGGATTTGAGTCTGGATCTCCTCCGCCCTCCCGGGCTGCCACTGTAATTTCCCGGATATGCTTGGTGAAAGCTTTGGCTCGCTTTGCGTCCTCACGGGCTTTTTTATGCTTGATATTGGCCCATTTCGAATGTCCTGCCATAACGTCGGGGAAAAATAAAATTAATAGTGTTTCAACAGGCCATAAATATAACGGAAAAGCGAAATTTCACCTAATCCGGGGCGTATTTCTGATTAAAACGATGAACCCGGCAGGGAGTGAATGAACGGGAAGAAAGGTTCACAGGTTGTCAGAGTGGAGACATCCCGGATCAGTTTTGTATATTTGGCAAAAATCAGATGAATAAAATGAATATCGGTATTGTTTGTTACCCCACGTTTGGCGGAAGTGGCGTGGTAGCCACAGAGCTTGCCAAAGGACTTGCAGACCGCGGCCACAATCTTCACATATTAAGTTACTCGCGCCCTGCACGGCTTGATTCATTTCGGACCGATATTACGTTTCATGAAGTGGATTTGAGCTCCTACCCGTTGTTTGAGTATCCGCCTTACGACCTGGCGCTCGCAAATTTGATGGTGAATCTGATACACTATGAGAAGCTGGATGTGCTTCATGTGCACTATGCCATTCCCCATGCTACAAGCGCTTATCTTGCAAAAAGAATTTTGAAGGATGAAGCTTCGCATGTGCCGGTAATAACCACTCTCCACGGTACAGACATCACACTTATTGGCAGTGATCCCAGTTATAAACAGGTGGTCGATTTCTCTATTAATCAGAGTGACGGGGTAACAGCGGTGTCAGAATATCTGAAGAAGGAGACCTACCGGCACTTTGATATCAAAAAGGATATCAAAGTGATTCCCAACTTTATCGATCTGAATCGTTTCAAGAAATCCAAAAAAGAGCATTTTAAAAAGGCAATCTGTCCGGAAGGCGAGAAAGTGGTTACCCATGTGTCCAATTTCAGGGAAGTGAAGCGCGTACCCGATGTCATTTCCGCATTCAGCCAGGTTCTGCAGAGCGGAGTAAAGGCAAAGCTGCTCATGGTGGGTGATGGCCCCGACCGACCCCGTGCAGAGCAGAAATGCAGGGAACTGGGTACCTGCGACCATGTCCGGTTTCTGGGTAAACAGGAGCAGGTTGAGGAGGTACTCTCCATTTCAGACCTGTTTATGATCCCATCTGGCAGTGAAACGTTCGGTTTGGCCGCGCTGGAGGCAATGAGCTGCAGTGTGCCTGTGGTAAGCTCCAATATCGGAGGCTTGCCGGAAGTCAACGTACATGATGAAACCGGATATCTTTGCGAATTGGGTGATGTGGACTGCCTGGGCCGCCGTGCCACAGCCATACTTAAAGATGAAGAGCTGCATGGCAGAATGGCTCAGGCAGCCAGAAAGCGGGCTGAAATGTTTTCGATGGACAAAATTGTGAGCAGCTATGAGGACTATTACAAAGAGGTGAAGGCGGGGCTTAATACAAGCGGTACAAGCTGATATGAGCCCGAAATATACCCTGTCATTATGGATCTGCTGCTGCACGTTGTTCATCTCGTGCAGTGCCAATCAGCCTTCAGAAGAGCGGTCGGATTACCCTGAGGCCGATTCACTGATACAGGCAGCGCTTTCCGAGGATCTTTTTACAGGAGCTGTTCTGTTAATTGCAGAGTCCGGTGAAATTGTTCACCATAAAGCGTACGGGTACGCAACCCTGTACGATGAGAGCCTGAGGGTGGTACCCAGTCCGGACAGCACGACTACCCGGCATCTGTTTGACCTGGCTTCACTGACCAAGGTTTTTGCGACAACGTATGCTTTTATGGCACTGCACACAGACGGTAAGATCAATCCGGATGCCCCTGTATCGCAGTATCTGCCTGATTTCAATACTCCGCAACACCGCACAATCACTGTCAGGCAGCTCCTTAATCACACGTCCGGGCTGATGCCCTGGTATCCGCTCTACTACAGAGCTGCCGGTTCAGACGATCTTATAAAGGAGATTCTTTCGTTGCCCCTCTCCGGGGTACCGGGTGAAGCAAGGCGATATAGCGATCTGGGCTTTATTGTGCTGGCTGAAATTGCAGAATCGATTACCGGCATGAGCTTTGATGAGTATCTGTATGACAGAGTCTACAGCCGGATTGGACTTGAAAAAACCGTTTACAATCCTCTTGATAAAGGAATGGAAGATCTCGTTTCTACCTCGCACGGGAACCCCTTTGAGCGCAAAATGGTGTACGAGCCTGATTTTGGATATCGGATTGATGTGGATCCGGATTCATGGAGAAATTGGAGGACGTATACTTTGCGCGGTGAAGTGAGTGACGGGAATGCATGGCACGCTGCCGGCGGAATGGCCGGCCATGCGGGGCTTTTTTCCACTGCCGAAGATCTACTGCTTCTGCTTCAAGCGGTCATTAACCCGGTTTCGGGATCGAATGACCCGATTTTTGAGGAAGAAACCATCCGTATGTTTACAGAACCTGACGAATTTGGTAATGGACTGGGGTGGGCAATGGAACCTTCCGCACTGCATGCAGAAACCCTTCCGCAAGGGGCAATCGGCCATACCGGGTTCACGGGGACCAATTTTGTAGCGGATCCCAATCCTGATGGCGGGCGTATTTATATCCTTCTCACCAACCGACAGCACGTTGGCGTAGACGGCGCCGGTTTGTATCCGGATTTACGTGAATTGAGGGAAAAAATGGCTAAATTGGTATTCGGAGAACAGCTTAGATGATCATTTGATGGGCGATTATGAGAAAATTTTCATCAACCATTTTTTAGGTTTGCTCATAATTAATTTTATATTAAAACACTTGATTGGCCTGTCGGTCAGGCACATAGAAATATTCATTAAATAGAGAATTGAACTGTCCGATAGTGCGTAGCACGCGACTGTTGTATGAAGCAGAGTGCACAGCGCGTCAATAAACGGCATGGTAGTTTCGAGAGACGTAAGAGAATGATTGCCATGCGGGGTAAATATAGCTTTGTATAAGTTGGCTAACTAAATGATACGATTGAAGGATAGGAGTAGCAGGCATACGCTGGCGCTGATTCTTCTATTCATCATTGCGGCGCTGTTATTACTTGTGCTCAATGATGTTGGAAGTCGTCTGCATTCCGGCGTACGCGCATACACTGCCGGTGAAAGCCAGTGGACCAAGGCTCAGAAAGAGGCTGCGCTTGCATTGGTGAACTATGCTTCGAGCGGCGATTTAGATGCATATCAGGCCTATCTGAACCATCTTGAGGTTATTGAAGGAGCCCGGATGGCCCGTACAGAACTGAATGCTCAGAACCCTGACTACGGCCTCATAAGAAACAGTTTTCTGAGAGCCGGGAATGAGCCGGAAAATATCAGGCATCTTATCTGGTTCTATGAAAATTACACCACCTTCCCTCAGTTTCAAAGAGCCGTTGATTACTGGATAGAAGGTGATGTGGTGATCGGGTTTCTGAATCAAACCGGTGAAGAACTATTTCAGCTAATCTCGTCAGATGATCTGACGGAACCCATGCGGCAGCGCTATATCAGCCGGATATATGAGATCGACGAAAGCCTTTCTGCCGCGGAAACGGGTTTTGCAGCCTCAATCCACAATTCAGCGGAATGGACGAGTACCCGAATATACTGGGTCAATTTCTTTGCAGTAATTCTGGCTTTCCTCGTTACAGGCAGCTATACCACCGTTCGTCTCGTTCAAATGGCCCGACGGAACAGGAAGCTGAATGCGTCCAAAAAACGTTACAGCAATGTACTGAGCCATTCCAGGGATATTATTTATCAGCTCGATATTAAAACGGGTAAATACAGGTATATGACCCCATCGGCCAAAAGCATATTGGGGTACGATGTTCAGAAGGTGAAAAACGGAGGAGTGGCCTTTATTATGAGCCTGATACACCCTGAAGATCAGGAGCGGGTCAGAGAGGATATTATTACTTACGGTGAAGAAAATGCTGAAGATAAGCTTAAAACGGATATTCAATTCAGACTTCGGAAAAAGAGTGGTGAATATATCTGGGTGAACAACAGGCGTGCACTTCTTAAATCATCAGAAGGCAAGCCAATTGCGATTGTAGGAAATGTGCGGGATATATCTGATGATAAAAACAGAATTGACTCATTGAATGAGTCGCTCAAAGAGAAAGAGACGCTTCTTTCCGAAATCCATCACAGAGTAAAAAATAACCTTTCGATCGTTTCAAGCCTTGTAGAGCTGCAGAAGAATTCGCCGGATGCAGGTTCTGAAAAAAGCTTCGATGAGATCCAGGCGAGAATTAAATCCATCGCGCTCGTACACGAAAAACTCTATGAGAATGAGACATTTTCCGAGGTGGATTTGTCGGATTACCTGGACGACTTGCTGAACATGATTCATTTCACATTCGATTCCGGCCACAAACAGGTCAACATTGACCGGGACCTGGATTCACTCTCAGTGAATATCAAACGAGCGGTTCCCATCGGCCTGATCTGTAACGAAATGATCAATAACTGTTATAAGTATGCTTTTGAAGGCAGAGATGACGGAAATATTAATGTAGTATTCAGGGTTAACGGAGAAAAAGCTGCTTTGACGGTTGAGGACGATGGAATCGGCCTGCCGGAAAATTTTGAGGAGATGAAGCAGCAGTCACTGGGAATGACGCTGATTGAGGTGCTCACGAAACAGGTTGAGGGAGAGCTTCACTATGAGAGCAATGAAGGCTCAAGCTTTACGGTTGAGTTTGGAATAAATTAGGGTACGGCTTCTGTTCGCGGGTTCTGTATGAAGGCGGGAGACAGAATCGAAGAAATTAAACATCCACTTCGTCCGGTGTTCGGTGGTCGTGGTCAGGCAAGTGAGAAATATAAAAAGCCCCGGTATTGATCGGGGCTTTGTTGTTTTCTGAAGCCGTTGGTTTGGTTCAATTTTTTGGGTGTGCCGCTACCCGGCGGGTACATATTAGAGTATTGTACCCGTGCGAGGTTAGGCTCCCCTGTCAGGCTGCAAGCACTTTGGAGACCTCTTCCGCTGCTTCCTTGAGCAGTACGGCTGATATTACATTCAGGTCGCTGTTGTCAATAATCTCTTTGGCCTCTTCAGCGTTGGTTCCCTGCAGTCGCACAATAATGGGAACGTCTTCCACTTTTTTGGCTATTTCAGGATCTTTGATTGCTTCAATCACGCCATTGGCTACCCGATCGCAGCGAACAATGCCGCCGAAAATATTGATAAGTATCGCTTGCACGTTGGGATCTTCGAGGATAATCCGGAATCCGTTCTTTACGGTTTCCACATTGGCCCCACCGCCAACATCGAGGAAGTTTGCAGGCTCGCCGCCTGATAGCTTGATGATATCCATGGTAGCCATTGCCAGTCCGGCGCCGTTCACCATGCAACCAACATTCCCGTCAAGTTTGATGTAGTTCAGGTCATATTTGGAGGCTTCCAGTTCTATCGGATTTTCTTCGGATGTATCGCGCAGCTCCTGAATATCCTTGTGGCGATAGGTCGCATTGCCGTCGAAGGTAACTTTGGCGTCCAGTGCCAGTACGTCTCCTTGGGGTGTTAAGACGAGAGGGTTAATCTCCACCATGTCGGCATCCTTTTCAACATAAAAATTGTAGAGCTTGTTGATAAACTTTACGGCCTTTTTGAAAGCATCTCCCTCAAAGCCAAGGGCGAATGCCAGCCTGCGCGCCTGGTTTGGTGCCAGATCCATTCCCGGCTCCACCCACTCTTTTACGATCTTCTCGGGTGTTTCCTCTGCAACGGTCTCAATTTCAACACCGCCTTCGGTGGATACCATAATCACATTCTGGCTTTTTGCGCGATCGAGCAGAATTCCAAGATAAAACTCTTTCTCAATGTCCACTCCATCCGTTACATAGAGGGTTTTCACCTCCTGACCCTCTTCCCCGGTTTGTATAGTTACCAGGGTATCTCCCAGCAGCGATTCAGCGGCATCTTGTACTTCTTCAATGGTTTTACAAAGAATGACGCCCTTTGCATTGCTCTTTTTGGTGCGGCCCTTTCCCCGGCCGCCGGCATGAATCTGGGCTTTTACAACAAACAGGTCCGTACCGCTTTCTTTCATTTCGCGGGCTGCTTCCACAGCCTCTTCAACTGAAGTGGCGGCTACACCATCGGGTACAGCAACTCCATACTCTTTAAAAAGCTCTTTGGCTTGGTACTCATGAATTTTCATAATGATAAATCAGGTTCTGTCAGCGTGTTCAGGTTAGAGTAAATTCGGGTCAATAATACCCAAATCGGGAAGTAAATAAAAGTTCGCCGGATCATTCATTGTAAGGGATTGGGGTTTTTTGATTCTTACAACAAAGAGGAATAAAAAATGAGAGGGATCATGAAACGAAGACGAAGACAGAAGGACATATGGTATAGTGAAATGAGAACGGCACGCGAAGTGCCCCTGTTTGTTCAGCCTGTAATTGCAGAAAAGTTGATCTCGGGTCTTAAGTGGAGCTGTGAAAACCGCGGACTTCGGATATACGACTATGCCATTCTGCCCGACCGGCTGTTAATTATCGGCAATACCGCATGGGGTAACCTAAGCGATGTGCTCGATTCATTCATGGAGTTTTCATCCAAAGCTGTGATGCTGATGCTTAAAAATGGGAATCCGAATCTTCAATCTTCATGGATGGTGTCGCTTATGATGGATGATAAACCCGGAGGAAAGCTTTCGGGGTCAGGAATCTGGCACAAGGAGGTGCTGAGGAATCACCTGTTCAGACAGGACGGCATTGATAGCGCATCGCAGCGAATACAGAACGCACCCGTGGCCATGGGTTGGGTCGTTAAAGCGGAGCATTACCGTTACAGCAGTGCATGCCCGGCAAATCCGCTGGAAGGGTGGATTGTGGAAGCGGTGGATCCCTGGAGCTGAACGCTTCAGTAAACCAAAGACCGCCGGAATGTGCTGTTTAATCCAGCTCTTTTATGGCAACCGCAAGGTCCTGAAGCGACTTCTTCGCATCCCCAAAAAACATCTGGTTCTTATCGCTGTAGAAGAGTTCGTTTTCAATACCTGCGTATCCCGGGTTCATACTTCTTTTAAACACAATCGTTCTCTTTGCCTCATCCACATCCAGAATAGGCATTCCGTAGATTGGACTGCCCGGATTTGTTTTTGCGGCAGGGTTTACCACATCATTGGCCCCGATGATCAAAACCACGTCGGTAGATTTGAATTCCGGATT
Source organism: Rhodohalobacter mucosus (assembly GCF_003150675.1). Taxonomy (NCBI): domain Bacteria; kingdom Pseudomonadati; phylum Balneolota; class Balneolia; order Balneolales; family Balneolaceae; genus Rhodohalobacter; species Rhodohalobacter mucosus. The sequence continues at coordinate 185,445 of NZ_QGGB01000009.1, forward strand.
TATATCGTCCATATCATAAAGCTGATCGTAGGGCACATCGGCTTCAGCAAGGAGTACGTTCATGTGTCCCGGCATGCGTCCCGCAACCGGATGAATGCCATACTTCACGGTAACACCCTTTTCCTCAAGCAGGTTGGCTACCTCTTTCAGGATATGCTGTGCCTGTGCCACCGCAAGACCATAGCCGGGTACAACAATTACCTTGTTGGCATAGGAGCACTGAATGGCGACATCGTCTGCAAAGGTCTGTTGAACGGATTTATCGCCGAGGTCCTGGCCGGGCCCGCCCTCATCACCACCAAACGCTCCGAACAGAACATTGAAGAGCGTGCGGTTCATGGCCTGGCACATAATGTTGGTAAGAATCAGTCCTGCAGCACCAACCAGCGCACCGCTGATAATGAGCAGGTTGTTTCCGAGAACAAAACCTGCCATGGACGCAGCAATACCGGAATATGAGTTCAGCAGTGAAATGACAACCGGCATATCCGCGCCTCCAATCGGCAATACGGTAAGAACCCCGATAAGCAGTGCGAGGCCGAACAGGCTCCAGAAAACCAGCTGATATTCCGGATCAACCGTAAACCATCCCACAAGGGCCAGGGCCGCTGCAGTCAACACAAGATTGATAATATTCTGACCGGGAAGAGCAATGCGTCCGCCGCCGATGAACCCTTTCAGCTTACCGAATGCAATAAAGGAGCCGGTAAATGTAATGGAGCCGATCAGGATACTGAGACCGGTTGTAATCAGTGCCTGCACTTCGAAAGACCCCGTTTCGAGCCTGCTAAACTCACCCCAGGCAACCAGTGCGGATGCACCGCCTCCAAATCCGTTGAAAACGGCCACCATTTCGGGCATCGCGGTCATTTTTACTTTTTTTGCAGCAAATGCTCCCAGAAGGGCTCCCAGTATGACGCCTGCTATAATGAACTCAAAAGAGATAATATCACGGTCGAACAGGGTTACGAATACCCCGATGAACATACCGATTGAGGCAAGCTGGTTTCCTGATCGTGCCGTTGCAGGCGACCCCAGACGTCTGATCCCTACAATAAAGAAACCGGTAGCAATAAGATAGATCAGCTGTATGCTGTTGGGAATATAGCTTTGAATAAAATCGGGAAGAAACTGACTCATTTGTCATCCTCCTTTTTTTTGAACATCTCCAGCATGCGGTCTGTGACCATAAATCCGCCCACAACGTTAATGGTGGCGAAAACAATGGCCACAAATCCAATCCACTGTGCGTAGACGCTTTCTGATCCGCCGGCAATGATGAGAGCACCGATAAGCGTGATGCCGGAGATGGCGTTTGCGCCCGACATCAGAGGCGTATGCAGAGTGGGGGGTACCTTGGAGATCAGTTCAAAGCCTACAAAGGAGGCCAGAACAAAAATGAACAGGTTAAAAATGAGATCTTCCATGCGGTTCGGTTTCTATCTTATTCAGTATTGATCAGTTGCCGGGTTTTATCTGCCGGCAGACTGCTAATGAGTTAGTTTAAATTATCTTTCACAAACGGGGAAACCAGTTCACCCTGATGTGTGACGGTCGCGTTGACGATGATTTGGTCCTCAAAGTTATATTCCGGTTTACCTTCCTTGATGAGAAGACTCAAAAGAGACATAAGGTTTTTTGAGTAAAGCTTGCTTGCATGAAAGGCCAGTGAACTGGGTATGTTAAATGGGGCCACGATCCTGACGCCTTGATGGACAATCGTCTCACCGGGTTTGGTTACTTCGCAATTTCCGCCCTGTTCGGCAGCTATATCGACGATAACCGAGCCGGGGCTCATGTCTTCAACCATGGCTTTGGTGACCAGTAAAGGTGCCGGCCTTCCCGGAATAAGAGCTGTTGTGATAACAATATCGGATTTGCGGACATGATCATGAATAACTTCGCGCTGCTTCTGTTTGTTTTTTTCCGATAGTTCTTTTGCGTATCCGCCTTCAGTTTCTGATGCTTCCTCGAGCGGAACATCGACAAATTTAGCCCCAAGACTTTCCACCTGCTCCTTGACGGCCGGGCGAATATCGAAAGCCTCTACAACGGCACCCAGCCTTTTGGCTGTTGCAATTGCCTGCAAACCGGCAACGCCGGCGCCCAGTACCAATACCTTGGCCGGGGGTATGGTTCCGGCAGCGGTCATCATCATGGGCAGATATCTATCAAGTTGATTTGCACCCATCAGGGCAGCCTTGTATCCCGCAATGTTGCTCATGGATGAGAGCGCATCCATCGACTGAGCGCGACTGATGCGGGGAATGGTATCCATGGCCAGTGCCGTAATGTTTTGAAGTTTTAAAAGCTCCACATATGTTTCATTTTGAAGCGGCCAGATAAACGATACCAGTGTGGCGCCTGCTTTCATTTTCCGTATAACGGGCTCGGCAGGTGCCTGAACTGCCAGCAGAATATCGCACCCTGATATAAGGGAGTCCCTGCTGTTCGAAAGAGTGGCCCCGGCTTCTGTGTACATCTGATCGGTGTAGCTCGAGGCTGTGCCCGCGCCGCTTTCGACGTGTACTTCCACTCCAAGCTTCACCAGGGCTGCAACCCCTTCCGGCGTAAGGGCGACCCGCTTTTCGTGCTGTTCTGTTTCCTTACAGACTGATGCAATCAAGAGAATACCTCCGTAACTTTTGTTCGCACTAAATTATCGAAAAAAAGATGAATTGCAACCCATCCCGGCAGAAAAGCGATTCAACAGTATCCATTTATTTCAATCGCGGTTTCTCTATCAATTTGATAAAGAACATCAACTGTATCAGGGCGGAAATTTTCGTAATTTAGCACGATAAGAAAAAAACAAAATTGCAGAACATGAAAGATATTGAAGGAAAAACATACGACGTGGTAATTGTTGGCAGCGGACCCGCAGGTTTGACTGCCGCGCTGTATGCTGCCAGAGCGGATCTCAATCCAATTATTTTTGAGGGACCTGAACCCGGCGGACAGCTGATGCAGACCACAGACGTAGAGAACTACCCGGGCTATCCGGAAGGCGTTATGGGTCCTAAAATGATGGAGGATTTCCGCCAACAGGCAAAGCGTTTCGGTGCAGACTGCCGCTACGGATATGTAACCCGGATCGATTTTGACAATCGTCCATACAAGCTTACGGTGGATGAAGAGGCGACCGTTTATGCTCATGCAATTATTATTGCGACAGGTGCTTCTGCAATGTGGCTTGATCTGCCAAGTGAACAGCGTCTACGCGGAAAAGGAGTAAGCGCCTGTGCTACGTGCGATGGGGCTTTTTTCCGGAATGAACATGTTGTTATTGTGGGTGGTGGCGATACGGCAATGGAGGAAGCAACATTTCTCACCAAGTTTGCAAGCAAGGTAACCGTGATTCATCGGAGGGATGAATTGCGCGCTTCCAAAGCGATGCAGAACCGTGCATTCGAAAACGAGAAAATAGAGTTTATGTGGGACTCTGAACTCCAGGAAGTAATGGGCGAGCAGGCCGTTCAGGGTGTAAAAGTTAAAAACAACAAAACCGGTGAGGTCACAACGCTTGAGGACGTAACGGGTGTTTTTATAGCGATTGGCCACAAACCGAATACGGATCTGTTCAAGGGTGTACTCTCCATGGATGATGTGGGCTACATTAAAACCAAAGGTCAGTCTACCGAAACCGACCTCCCGGGTATTTTTGCTAGCGGCGACGCTATGGATCCGATCTATCGCCAGGCCGTCACTGCGGCGGGAACCGGCTGCCGCGCTGCTCTTGATGCAGAGCGATATTTAGCTGATAACAAAGACGAGAAAGCAATCGCTCAGGAGCACTGGAAGTAGCCCCCTATTCGTCCGACGACTAAGGAAGAAACCCTGCTAAGATTACGCAACAATCAGTTGTCTGACGGATGCCGGACGGTCGATTGATTGGGGCGTTCGTGGATGGGGATTCTTCCAATCGTCAGTCGAGCGGGATTAACCAAATCTTAAGATTTCTTCTTTTTACCTACCGTTTTATCGGCCTCCCCTTTCTTTTTTGAAGAGGATTTTTTTGACTTCGACTCTTTTTTCTCCTTCTCTTTTGCTTCTTTTTCAACCGTATCATCATCGTCTTCATCAATTTCGATGATTTCCGCCTCCACTTCATACTCGTCGGTGGATTCATCGATCTCTTTTTCCACAAACACGCGAACGTCGCTTGCGTAAAGAAGAAGCGTTGAAATGGCCGTTAGAACCGGTGCGTAGAATGCAAAAAAGGCGGTTCCTGCTACACCGACGGTTAACTGACTCTGAAACAGAACCTTTCCATCCTTGTTTTTAACGACCACCCTGCGTGCATTGCCTTCCCTGATGAGGCGCCGGATCTGGGAGATGATTTCACTGACGGTACCCTGAATTTCTTCCATTATCGTTCTGCTGGAATTTTCCATGTCATGACCTCTTTTTTCAAAAAAATGTGTAAGGGATTTCGTATTCATGGTTCATACTACGAAAGGAGATAGATAAAGATTCAATAAATCATGCTGTCAAGAGTATACTGCGCGTCAACCATCGGGGTAGATGCGCGTCTTATCGAAGTGGAAGTGCACATGAGCGGTGGCGTGCCGAAATATTTTCTTGTGGGTCTGCCCGACCGTGCAGTGAGCGAGTCGAAAGACCGGATCGATGCGGCTCTGAAAAATGCAGGAGCCCGTTTTCCCCGGGGGCGGATTACCGTGAATATGGCACCCGCAGACCTGCCCAAAGAAGGAAGTGCTTTTGATCTGCCCATTGCGGTAAGCCTGCTGGCTGTTTCAGACCAGATTGTAACAGACAAGCTGCAGCGATCATTGATATTGGGCGAACTGGCGCTTGATGGAAAGCTGCGTCCGGTAAAAGGTGTGCTGCCGATGGCCGTGGAAGCCAGAAACCGCGGCCTGGAATATGTGCTTGTGCCGGAGGCAAACGGAAATGAAGCAGCCGTTGTGGATGGAATATGTGTTATGGGATTTCAGTCCCTCCAGCAGGTAATGGAGTGGCTGCAAAATGAGAAAAGCATGCAGCCTGTGCATGTAGATCCAAAGGCACTGTTCAAAAAAAACGGCCAGCAGGAACTGCTCGACTTTGAGGACGTTCGCGGACAGGAAAACGTAAAGCGTGCACTGGAGGTGGCGGCAGCGGGAGGCCATAACCTGATTACAGTATATATGGTTTAAAACCCGTCAAAATGTCAGCTGCTACTTTTCTGTGCGCGGATTTTGATTTTTCTGTCGGCCACTCTCTGTCGTTCCCTTGCGATGTCCTCTAGGGTAACATCACCACCCTCGATGGTAAGTACACTATCCAGTTGGTCGTTTATGATCACCAAAGTCCTTCGTACATCGTCCCTGAATTGTATTTCGAGGGTGGTATAGGTATAACCTTCCTCCTCTTCTACCCAAAACCCCACTTGAATTTGGTCGATAAGACGTTGCAACTTACTCCGCAATGCTACACGTAGGTTAATCCGTTCTTGTCCTTCTGCGTTGGATAATCGCTCGATTAAATCACTTATGTCTTTTAACCGCTGGGAGGTGTGTTGGGCCGAATTGGTTAATTCATTTATGCGGGATTCAAGGTCGGATTTTCTTTTTTCTAAGTCTTCCTTCTGCTCCTTCCTTTCTTTGTATCTGTTTTTAACTTCCTCACCAAGTTCCATGTTATCGAGAAGGTTCTCGAGTCCTTTCTCCACCTGCGTTAACTCCCCGTCCACCTCTTGGAGTTCTTTCTGGGCTGTAACAAGTTCGGTCTCTCTAGCCTCATTACCTGGTAGTATGTCTGAAGGATCAAGCCCTTTACAGTAGCGTAGAAGAATGGGTTCGACTATATCGTATCTGATCTTTCTGTCTTCCGTGCAGTTTAAGTTCCGGGTATTATCATCACAGCGGAGCTTTGGGCGGTTATCCCCCTTGTCAATGTACCGCATGGAATCCCCGCATGCAGCGCATTTGACTAAATGGACAAACAGGTTCTTGGCCTTACCTGTCTTTCCTCCTCCTCTCCCAGACTTCTTACGATTGATCTCAAAAACTGACTGGACACGATCAAAGAGTTTCTTGTCGATAATAGGTGGGAAATAGTTTTTGATGGGCTTACCTACAGGTTCGCGTTTTCTAGTTCCATCTTCCTTGAAGCTATTTGTGTGTGGCTGATACTCACCTAGAACACGTCTGTCTTTCAGGTACCTGTTAATAGTACTTCTCCTCCATCTACCGGATTTGTTCCGTTTACCTTTTGGGAAGTAAATGCCCTCCATTTGGTTTAACTCCCGTTCAATGCGGTAAGTCCCTTTACCGTTTGCTTTCATTTGGAACATTAACCTGATAGCCCCAACCACATTCTCCGGCTCACCTTTTTTATTTTTGTAGTTTTCATCCTTAACAATAAATCTCTCATCACGACTCTTGGACTCATCCCAATCTTTATTGTTCTCTAACCACATTGGGGTCATCCCAGAAATTTTTCCATTACCTTCTCGCGCCCTCTTTCTTTCCTGTTCCCGTTTATCAGTTATGAGTTCAGACTTCCGTTTACTCTCCGTGTAAGCTCGTTGTATTTCGCCAACTAACCTGTAGATAACACCTGCGTCATTGTTAAACTTATGTAGGGTTATTTCTTGGGCAGTAGAATCCAGAACAACAATGGTTACACCTGCTTCCAAAATCTGAATAAACAATTTTTGGGCCTCGGACTGTTTTAGTCGAGTCAACCTATCAACAGATTCAATGATCAATAATGAACCTGAGGGTATCTGGCCTTTGTCGATCTTGTCAAGAAATTTACCTAATTCACCATGTTTAATGTGCTTACCTGAATAACCCGAAACCCCAAGATCACGTAATGGGACTAATTCAAATTCTTTACCATCTTCTTCCTTTAGATGCTTTAAATACTTGTTGGTGGCCTCAATTTGACGTCTCTCGGAATCTCCTTCCGCTTGTTCGGGTGTGGAAAACCGGATATACGAGTACGCTTTGGGTTTGATTGGTTCCATGACTGGTAGGTTTAATATGGAGTTAAAAATACTTGAATAATTTAGTAATACGAACACCGGCCCCGGATGGAGTTAACCGCTCTGCGTGCCAGAGAGCCACTAATCTCACAGTCTGTCAAGCACGTCTTGGGTGGGGTCTGTGAACTCGTCATGGCCGGGGATGATTAATTCCTTGGCCTCCCGGAGTTTGGCCAGCAGCTGCTTCCTGTGAAGAACTTGTGAATCAATGGGGGGTTCCAGGCCCATGTACACATTTAATTCCTCCGCCGCTTTCCGCATCTCAGGAAGGGAGGGAGTGCGTTTGAGGGAAGGCTTGGACTGGCCCTCACTATCGGTAAACCGCAACCAAATCTTCCGAACCTGTGCCGAATGAAATTTCTTCCCTCTGCGGGTACGGTATCCCTCCTCATTCAACTTGTCCGCGATGGACTGGTAACTCTGTCCCTCCTCCCGCAGGGGCCTAATGAAATGGTAGGCATGGCGGGTATTGGTATCTGTACGGGCCTTACGGGAAATAGCGGCCCAAGCCTTTTCCCGGGCCCCAGGGGGAAACGTGCCCTGCTGGTTCCCCCATTCCCCGGACTGGTACTTCTCAGACTGGCGGATACCTTCCTTGGTACGTTTGGATATGATCTCTGCTTCATGCTGAGCCATAGTGGCCATGACTCCCAGCACCATGGTATTGTTGGCCTCGGGCAGGTCAACGATGGTGAAGCCGACTCCGGCCTGGTCCAGTTCCTCCTTTAGTGTAAATAGGAATTTGACGTTCCTGCTCAGGCGGTCCAGCTTGGCCACCAATAACGTGGCCCCCTCATCCTTGCACAACTGGATTGCGGATTTAAGGACCGGCCTGTTGCCGTTGGTTCCGCTTTCTACTTCCGTGAACCTGTCAATGACTTCGGCAGCTTTACCTTTCAGGAACTGGTTGACGGATTCCTCTTGGGCCTTTATACCGTTACCCTCTGCTCCTTGGTGTTTGGTACTGACCCTGTAATATGCGACGTATTTCATGGCGTTAGGGATTGGTTGGTATGGATAAGAGCCAGTAACCCATTCACAGGTTACTGGGACAGTTTATTTGAATGAGTACTTTCCTTCCTTGTCCTCCTGTACCAACTTCTCAAACTTGTTGTACTTGGGGTTTTTGGAATCCGACAGGATGACGTTGGCCGTGGCCTCCGTGATTCCTTTCTTAATCAGCACATTCTTCAACTCCTTACGGGTTTTGTCTCCTTTCTTGATCAGCGGAGTAAGGATTTCCCGGGCCTGTACGGCCATGGGTTTCTTCTTGGGGGTAGGCTTTTTGCTGCTGGCAGTTTTCTTTTTGGTTGTTTTTTTGGCGGTATTGGTTCTTGCTTTTGACATAACGTGGTAGGTTTTGTTATCTGTTCAAGCACCTGTTTTGTAGGTACTTAGTTCGTCTTATAAGCAAGTAAACAAGATGATTGCCAAGATACAACGGAAATGTTACGGACGTAACAATTTTGTTATAGACTACCCGGACCCTGAAAAAACTGTGTAAGGGATTGTCCTTTTTTGGTTCTTACTTATATGGAGGAGGCCCGGTTATCATATCTTTGCACCCAAGCAGCAGACGGGAGAATAACACTTGAGGAGTGGTCGGAATTACTGGGGTACATGGTACTTGATCCTCAAATTTGGGAAATGATCAGGATGGAAGGGATACTAAGAGGAATATTTAGATAGTTTGAACAAATTCATTGTACAACCTGCCGAATTTCGATAAATACTTCAGTATGGCGCTTGTAAACGGATAGTACTTTCGCAAAAAGTTCTTCCTTCTCTAAAACCTTGAGAACTTTCTTGTTTTCATCTTTTGGTATATACCCAACCATCTTCCCTTTAAGGTTCCTAACCTCAATTGCATTTTTATCGTACTCGTTACCTGGGTCGTGAAAAAGTTCAACATAATCACCTGGTCTAACCTTACCGCTATGGTGCGGTACTCCTGCTACACTACATTCATAAAACTTTTTTGACTTAGACTCATCGTAATACTTCTTTTTTTCTTCGGGCGACTTCTTTGGAAATAGAAACACCATCAAGAGGTAAAGGACGATCAATACTATGAAGATTGTAGATACAGTATCCATTTTTTTATATCTAATTGTATCTAAATCTTAATAAAACCTTTTGTTTATACCCAAATTAAAATCTGCTTCCTTAGTTTAAAATCCCCACCCACAGTTAACGTGAGCAGGGAATAGTTGTTTACGGAAGATAAATTCGGTGCATCTGCACCTCTTCTTTTTCCTTAATACCAATGATACGGGTAGGTACCACCGGTTTTTCTATGAGGTAGAACCTCTGACCGTCGTCAGTTCTGTAGATTTCTCTTACAGAACCATCTGATAAGGTCATTTCATACTCCGGCGAAGTTAAATCACCAGACACGCTCGAGGTGAACGATGCCTCCCCTTGCGTATTAGTTGTATTTTGGTTAGATTTTAATTGATGCATATAAATATTGATTATATGTGAATATTTCATGGCTTAAGCCGCCAAGCAAATAAGCCATCTGTAGATATTGATTACCTACCTCTTAAGTATCAGCAAAAACTATACCTAGCGCTTAAATCCTGCCATATTAGAAGGAATTATGCGCTTTTTTTATGCTTTTGCGCCATATCGTCACCTCTAAAACTTAATGTCATTTAGGCATATGGGGCGGATCACCTAATTTATTTATCCCACCTGATCGTAATAACCTTTGTTTTCTGCATGATTCGTAGGGTTCCGTCTAACGAACTTTACATAATGTATCTTATACAACATTCAAGTGTCTGAAAATAATAGACTTGAATAATCCCTATTTGACGAAATTTTAAGCAACTCAAAGTCGTAAGGTGGGGTATGTGTACGGGATAGTGGAGGGAGTACGAGAGACGTGGAATCTCGTGGTCATATAAACAAAGCAGGGGTAACTTACCCAAGGCCCAAACGCTCCTTCCGCAACCAAGCCGGATCGGTCTCCACACTGGGTATTTCATCGGACAGGGAGCCAAGGGACAGGTCAAAGTCCTCCAGTTCCAAGGAATCGGGGCCAGTTGGTGGGGTGGCAGCCCCCTGTGATTTGGTATTATTTTCTTGCCTGAGGCGGATTCGTGTCTTCTCAGGTTCTCTATCTCCCTCACCCTCCCTATTGGTACCAACTCCCTCTGCGGTGTAGTCACCGGTAACCATGTGGGAGTCTATGAAGGACTGCACTTGTGGGGTAAACGTGTGGTCAGGACTGGCGGAGTATATCTTGGCCTGTAGGGCAACGTAGGTCTTCAGCTCTGTAGTGGACAAGGCCTGTAGGCCCTCGTTTATCTGCTGCTCCATTTGGTACCCCTCGCTCTCTTTTTCCCTGTCTTGGTACTCCCGTAGCTTGGCGGCAATCTTAGCCAATAGTTCGTAGGTGGAACGGGCTTCCCGTATGGCCTCCAGTTCCAGCCGCCCGTAACCTTTGTCTTGGGCCTGGTCCATGATGGTTTTGGTGCGGTCCAGGAGGGACTTTATCCCATCCAGTATTCCCTCGGAATGGCGCTGGGCGTCTTGTTGGACCGTACGTACCAGTTTCTCAGGGAGGTGGTTAAGGGCATGGCGCCGGATGACTTGGTAGTCCAACCCGTACTTTTCACCTATTTGGGTGTATGGGATGTTGGCGACGATGTCCTTTTCAATGTCTTTGGTGTCTGGGTGACTGCATACCCGGCATACTTGTGGCATTTGTTTGGGGGTTTAATTCATGTTTGGGTGTGGGTGGTTGGTAGTGAAGGGGTTCCCCTTTTGGTATAGGCAGGTGGAGGAACAGCCCAGTGGGAACCCCACAGTGTAAACTGCATGGGATACGTCCATAGGTAGCACTTGGCTGAGTGGACGGAGTATCCAGTGGGGTATTCATTGCATGTTAGAGTTCCCATTTATTGCATGTTTAAAAAATCGCGCTGTCCAAACGAAGTGAAGGACGTTACGCTATCTTAAAAGTTCTTATTTCGAAGCTTATATGAGTGTATAGTATATCTATGGAATCGTGCATTACGGAATTGGGATTTGGACCTTACGGATTTGGAAAATGAAGATTACGGAATTGGGATTTGAACATTACGGAATTGGTTTTCGAGTATGTGTTTATCCATCATATAGAAACTTAGGCCTCAAATAGACTTTAAAAATTGGTTTTGTCTGATGGACTCTTTCCACCAGTCCCAAGTCCACCAATTCACTGACTATTTCTCTTGTGTCTGTATAGGGGGTACGTGCCAACTGGAACAACTCCTTGAGGGTTGTATTGCAAATGTCCCACTTTCGATCACTGTACTTTTTAGTGTCCAACTCTAGGGTCTCAGAGTTATAAAGCTCATTATCATAAACCTCATCAAGTGTTTTAATCCTTATACCTTCAATCTGCTGGTAAGCATCGCGATCAAAAAATGCTTTTGAACGCATAGCCCAATACAACGCCTTTGCTTTACGGCTCAATTTGGCCCAAACTCCGCTATCAATAATGCAGGAGTGAAAGGTTATAAATTCGGTTGCCCACTTATGTGGGTCGAGTTTTTCAGATCCATACCGGTAGAATGCCGGTAAATATTCATGACCACGACGTTTACCATCCTTCCATTCTCGAACCTGCAGAAAAGGAACTGGAATCTCATCCTTTATATTAAACATGACATTTACAAGACGTATGATTCCTTTGTCAACAGCACCCGGCCATATACCTGCAAGTTTCCCAATGTTCTCCCTAGAAATTCGTACCCACTTAGTATCGTCCCTAAAATCGGCTCGGCAACATAAAACTGGATAGATTGCAACTGCATTTTTATATCTACCGAAATTCCAATCCTGATCAAGTTTCGGAAGGTAAATATGCTTTACCATGTTCATTTCCTCTTTGTCCTTAAACTGTACTTCTTTCGGTCTATCATAGATACTGGCAAAATATTCTTTCTGCTTTTGCTTCTTATTCTCGACACTATCTTTTTTCTGCCGTTTGACGTCAGATATGACTGCATTGTACCAGTCAAATTTGGGTCTTCTTTTAGTGCGTTTCATGTGTGTTCTCCAGCGTTACTGTTCCCCTTTTAATGAAGGACAAGGAAGGGTTGGGGAGAACAACCAACCTTTTCGGCGTGCACTGCCTATCCTGTCCAATACCAGTGTCAGTAGAAAAAACAGGCCGAGGTTATACCAACCCCGACCTGTACAAATTGGAACCACTATGTCAGGTGGTCCCTCGGAGACAAAAGCAACCCAGTCCTGTCAAAAACACGGGTGCACTTTATTGAGTGTTATCAGACCTCTTGGAGTTCTGTTACGGGTTTGGCATCCTTAGGCCAGTTGGGGTTTTCGGGGTATCCTTCACATTCAAATTTCGCCCAGCGCCAAAGCCCTTTCCTATCCACACCCCCGGGATAGCCTGGAACGTGGGTGCCTTCCTGTTCTGCTTTCTTTACCCGTTCCTCATGCCACTCTCGTTGCCTATTGTTTAGGGCCTGACGAGTGAGTCCGTGTTCCTTCTTCCAAGCATCACTCATTTGCTTGTAGTGAAAGAGTGTCATTAGGTGGTAGGGGGAGGTTGGTTCATCAATAAAGGGTACGCCCTTAGACGTCCTGTTTATCTTCTGGCCGTCAATCCCCCCATCTCTATCACTCATGCCAATGGGGCCGTACTCAAGCATGATTGAACTGCGTTCCCTTGCTTTCTTCTCCTTCTCCTTTTCGATGAGTTCCCTTAGGTAATTGGCCTCTTGGATTCGGACATCAAGTATGGCTTCCCTCTCTAACCTAAGTTTGAGTAATTCAAAAGGCCACTCTTTTGGGGGTTCCAGAACCTTACCATCCCTGACTTGCTGCTTGGCCCATGTTTTGAACCGTTTGTGGAGTTCTAAAAGTTGCTTTTTCATACCCGGAATAAGGGCCAGTTTCCATTTCCCGTTGTAGAGGTAGTGGTAATCACGGAGGGGGTTACCCACAAGTTCTACCAATGCTCCTTTGGGATTAGACAGGATTGAGCTGTCCCGGAAACTCCGGTTACGTACGGATTTATTGAAAACTGGTGATTTAGACATTGCCGTCCGTAGTGCCGAGTCATAGATAGGATGGACTCCTTCCGGGTATCGCCTGTCATCACCTTTATGCTTGGTTCGTCTCATGTTCTATTCATTATTTAGGGTTAATGCCTAAGGGGTATAGCATTTCGGGTTCTTTCCGGGTCATATCCGGGCTCTCAGACTGAGTTTGTAGCTGCATACCAGCCGGCAGGAGCAGATCGGAGCCCTCGGGTTTGGACTGTTGCTCTACGTACCCGGATTGCATTATTTGAAGTTTGAATCCATCGTTCATATGTACCTCCTTCTAGAAGATTATCAATAGGGTTAAGATCACGAACAGCACTGCACAGTATAGGATCGAGTTGGGGGGTTTAGGACTCCGCATGGTACACACCATTTGATATGATGATTGCCATGTCTTCCGTCTTCCGCCAGTCAATGGGTCCAAGGATGGATTCAATACGCTTGCGGGTTATTTCCTGGGGGATGGTTTTCCCCCTTTCAATATTGCTGATGGTCATATTGGTAACCCCGCATACCCTTGCAAGGTCTTCCTGACTCCAACCGTTTTTAATCCGTGCAACTCTCAGTGTGTCCATGTATATTTTCACGATTATGTCTAAGTTTCATAGACCATAATATTTGTGAAAATTAAAAACAAAGTTCTCACTTGTATTTTTTATAAAACCACGGAACTTCTAATGTTCAGATTGAAATCTCTAATTTTTAGAGATATTTAGTACCGTCCTCCGTTGATGTTGGCTTAAACAACCCTTCTCCTCCGCACAATTCTCTCTCTAATTCTTGGAGTTTTTCAATAATCTTTTGGATGAATTTTATGACCTTTTTGTGCTCCGGATCGTTAGGATCGAACGGGATAAGCCAAGCCATTTCACGGGCCGATTTAATGGCTGAATTCAATTTCTCAAGAATATCTCCAATCCCGAAATACATTGTCCGACGGGCATTGATATTCATCCGATGTTTATTCTGATTCATAAAGCTATCCTCATCCAGCTTCCTGCGATCTTTGACTGTTTTTTCAACCTCTTTCAAGAACTGGTTTCCCCCTACAGTACCTTCCATCATCAAATCATGGAAATTTCTTATCTCATCAAGTTGCCTACGATCAATTGAACCGTTTTCTTCAACATGCTCGTCCATAATTGTAAGAGCATCCTCAGGGAAATCATTACGTGTCATTAAAAGCAGATCTTTCATAGAAAGACAGTTTAACATACGTGTCCGGTTTTTAAAGGTCCTATAAACTCGCATGTAGAAGTAGGCGGTTGTATAGGGCAGATCGTCTGCAAAAGTTGTTTTAATCCAAGACATAAAACTACCATGGGGTAGTATTCTTTTAGCTTCATCAAGTAGCTTGCCAATCTCAAAAAAGTCCTTCTTAAGATTTATGATACCGTTTTGAATATCACGTTCTATTTTTGAGATTCTCAATTTTTGAGAACGATCGAGGTCTTCATAATAATTGAATTTTGTTCCTTCCATTGTATTGGGGGTTTGGTTATTGGTTGTTTCCTTACTGTATTATACAGGCCCAACCCCCTTTTTTCGGCTGTCAATTATTCAGAAATAAACGGACTTAGGATCCCCTAAAAAACTCAATAAATAGTCTTTTTCGGCTTTTTCAGTATTATTAAACTATACACAATGTAATCATGGTAGGCCCGCCTGGTTCGGGTAAAACCATGATGGCCCGGCGCATTCCCACCATATTACCATCACTTACCCTCAATGAGGCTTTGGAAACCACGAAAATTCACTCTGTGGCAGGCCTTATGGAGCCCGGGAAATCCCTCGTTACCCACCGGCCTTTCAGAAGTCCCCATCATACGGTATCTGACGTAGCCCTGGTGGGAGGCGGCAGCATACCCATGCCGGGCGAAATATCCATGGCTCACAACGGGGTACTGTTTCTGGATGAACTACCCGAATTCAAGAGGAGTGCATTGGAGGTGATGCGTCAGCCGCTGGAAGACGGATCCGTGAGCATTTCCAGGGCGAGAATGAGCGTAAGCTATCCCAGCAGAATTATGCTGGTGGCATCAATGAATCCCTCTCCCACGGGCGACTGGTTTGATGCAGACGATCAGAACGGTGCAACCCAAATACAGATGCAGCGTTATCTTGGAAAGATCAGCGGTCCGCTGCTCGACCGGATCGACCTTCACGTGGAGGTGGAAAAGGTGAGTTTTGATGAGCTTTCCTCCAAATCGAAGGGTGAAAGCTCGTCCATAATCCGGAAACGGGTTGTTGAAGCGAGGGAAATTCAGGGAAGACGCTTTCTGGGAATGGAGAATGTATACTGCAATGCACAGATGTCGACCAAAATGGCGCGCAGGATCTGCAAAATCGATACAGACGGGGAGAATATGCTGAAAAAGGCAATGAATAGCTTCGGTCTTTCGGCGCGTGCATTCGACAGAATATTAAAAGTATCCCGTACCATTGCGGACCTGGACAGGAATGAACAGATCCGCTCCAATCATATTGCAGAGGCTATTCAATACCGGAATCTCGACCGGGAGGGGTGGCTGGGGTGAGGGGCAGAACACGCCCCAATTTAATCTACATTAGCTTAATCTAAGTGAAACGTATCTTTCCGTTTTATAGATTGCCATCATAGATCAGTGAGAGAATTGAGGTTTCTGCCTTTAAAAAACGACAGGCGGAAACAATCCAGCAGTTTTTGATGTAGATATATCAGTGACTAAAACGGAGACCCCATGAAGAGAAGCTATTCACCATACTACCCAGGCAACTGGATCTTCACGCTGCCTTTCGTTCTGCTGCTTCTTTATATCTTTGTATAAAGACAAGCACCTGTTGGGCGTTTATGAATTGAGCCCAATACATTTTTATCAGATCCGGTCCAGAATCCAGTTTGGCGTTAATTTGATCAGCCAGGCTACAAGACGCCACCTTCTGGTTATGTAGGAGTATGATTTTCTTTTTTCGATATCATCCAGCATCTGACTTACCGCTTTTTCCGTTTTGGCAACCCAGAACATTCCTTTTTTCCCTTCCGTCATTTCACTCTCCACGAATCCGGGAATCACATCCGTTACAACAATATCCTCCCGGATCTTGTTGCTGCGCTGCCGGTATGCCTGCATGTAGGTGGAGATAAACGCCTTGGAAGCGCTGTAGGGTGCGGCGCGGGAAGATCCAAAGAGGCCTGCAATGCTCGATACCCCCACGATTTGGCCGTGTCCCTGTTTTCTGAAATACTGGAATGCTTCACCGAAGAGCTGCACAAAGCCGCTTACGTTTACATCGATCACTTTCTGCTCCATTCCGGTGACGGAGGAAGCCTGGTAGTTTGAAATGCCTGCATTCAGCACAATAATATCCATGCCGCCCATCTCCTGAATCAGGTCATGCAGAGCTTTTTTTGCTTCCTCAAAGCGGGTTACATCCATTTGCACGTGGTGAAAATCCTCACCAAGTTCATCCTTCAGCGATCTCAGGCGTTCAACCCTTCGGCCGGTGCCGCCTGTAATGTACCCCCGCCTGCGGGCCTGGCGTGCCAACTCCTCGCCTATTCCCGACGTGGCACCAATAATAACGATTCGTTTGCTCACAAGTGAGTTTGGCTGATTAACTGTCCTGAAATACGGGACTCAGTGTGGGATACCGGCGGGTGATGTATTCAAAACCGCCAAAGAGCACTCCTGAGTAGATCAGGTCTCCGGCTAAGGTGTAGTGAAAGAAAGGAACGGCTGCGGTGTAGCACATTGCAAGTCCCTCGAGAGTGAGGGGGTACATCGGACTGCTGAGCCACACTCCGAAATTACTTATAACGAAAAAGATGGTGGATGCGCCAAGGGCACCGCCCAAAACACGCCCAAAAGAGACCTTTCGGAGCAGGTAATAACCCAGAACTGCAATCATCGCAAAAGAGCCGTAGATAAAGAGTGCTCCGCTGCTGAACCATGCAAACCCTTCATAGTATTCAGCATATCTCATATTGTTTAGAAATAGGTCGCTGGCCCAAAGGGCTGCAAGAGGGATGATCAAAGCCCATTTTTTATCCTTGAAATAGGCCATTCCGAACAGTGCAATAGCCCCGAGCGGTGTGAAATTGTACGCGTGCGGGAGCAGTCTTGAGAGCACTGCAAAAAGGATAAAGCCTGATATGAGATAGAAAGTAGTACGTTTCATGAAATTTGATTGCCTTATTGCATTCTGAAGGTCGATGTGCGGGAAAGGCTGAATAGCCGCCGCTGTATACATTCGAATATCAAATATAAGGGATGAAGAGCAAAAGTGTGAGGGGAGAAAAAAGAAAAAGCCCCGGTTTTGGCGGGGCTTTTCCAGAAGGGATAAAAAATGAAATCAGATAGCAGTCGTCAGTTCAAGATTCAGCTGAATATTTACCTGATTGCCCACTACTGCGGTTGCCGCCCAGTCGCCGGTTCCTACACCATAGTCGTTCCGCATCAGTTCAGCACTGGCCCGGATACCTGCTACACGGGTATTCTCCTGCATCGGGTGATCCATAACGCCAAGAAGTTCAAAGGGCAATTCGAAATCACGGGTAATATCGCGGATGGTCATCTCCCCTTTTGCAATAAATCCACCTTCACCATCTTCTACGATTTCACTACTCACAAAACGGATATTCGGCCATTGAGCAGCGTTGAAAAAGTCTTCCGACATCAGGTGGTTGTCGCGCCGTTCATTCCTTGTATCAATTCCGGATACCGGAATGGTTACATCAATGCGGCTCTCTTCCAGGTTTGCCGGGTCAAAATTAACCGTTGCGGAATAATCCCGGAAAGTTCCGTCTACCGGAGTGAAAAAGTGATTTATGGTAAAGTTTATAGCACTGTGGGCCTTGTCAATTTCCCATGACGTAGCATCTGCCGTTTTGTTGTCGACAGTGGTATATGCGGCTGCGAAGAGAAATGTAATGGCGAGTAGGGTGGTTCGTATAATTGTATTGTACATGACTAATTAAGAGTTTGTTGAAATTGTTTCAATGTTAAACGATCAGATTGAATCGACCGTTCCAGCTTTATTGTTTTGAGAAATATAATTCTATACGGGCCTGTATCGTTTCAGCTTTCTGTAAAGAAAGTGTAACCATTGTTTAACATGGGGCTATATGATGCAAGAGCATGGATGCCGTCGGTGCCTGCGTATTGGGGTCTGTTACTCTTCCTCTTCCTCTTCCTCTTTTAGAGAGGCAGGATCAATAGTGTATCGCCAGGGCCGGTGCGCGTCTTCTTCGGCATAGTCTATTCCAATGCGTTTTGAACGGGCAATGTCGGAAGGAGAGATCATAAGGGGGGTATCTTCAATCCATACCGGTTTAGTAAACAGAGACGTTTTATTGAAATGGGTTGTGATACCAAGTGCCTGCGTGAATTTTCCGGGGCCGCTGGTAAGATTCTTAAAAGTTGTGCCCCCACGCCTCTGCTGCATCCGTTCCACACCAGATTCCGGTAGAACAGCTCTCACCAAAACTGCATCCGCCAACCCCTCCCGGTTGGTTACAACATTGAACAGGTGGTGAATGCCGTAGCAAAGATAGATATACGCGTGGCCCGGTTTACCGAACATCACCTCGGTTCGCGGTGTGCGCTTTCCGTTGTTGGCGTGGCATGCTTTGTCGCCCCGCCCGCAGTAAGCTTCCGTTTCAATAATAATTCCCGAGGTAAAATGACCGTCGATGAGTGTGCAGAGACGTTTTCCCAGCAGTTCCCGGCTCACCAGGGTAACGTCAGATCTTGAATAGAAGGAAACGGGCAAAAGATTCTCCGGACTTCTCATACATAGCTTCTTTTCTATGAAATAGCAGTGTAGGGGTTCTTTTCAATCGCAGGCGCGGGTTCCAGATAGGTGTCCTGGTAGGCTCTTGCCAGAATGGCTGTGAGCACAAACAGTACAGCCGAGTAAAAAACCCATATGCCGATGATTACAATAACGGTGTATCCCTGATAATAATATCTATACGCAGTAAGTGCGTATTCCAGATAAACGGATACTCCATACTTCGCGATTTCAAAAAGGAGCGTGTAGGTCAGCGCACCCACGAGGGCCACGCGGGGGTGTATTCTGCGCTCACTGATATAGCGGAAAATGGCATAGAAAAGCAGCGGGGCAAAAATAACGGGAATCACGTACGTGAGCATGTCGGATATCCACCCCAGCTCAATCTCAATATCGGCATAAGGAATCACAATCGTGTCGAACGCAAAAAGTGAAATAATGGAAATGGCCATGGTAAAAAAGAGAAACACTCCTCCGATAACGCCAAAAGCAAAAAAGTTATGAATAAGCTCCATCGCCGGGTGCTTCCGGTCCTCAATTTCAAAAACATCAAAAATCACATGTTTAATGGTGTGAAATAGGCCTTGTGAGAAGAACAGAAGAATGATAAGACCGATAATTCCGAAGATTTGACGGGCTCCCACAAGCGGAAGAATAATATCTTCAAGCGTTACCGCACCTTCAATCAGGTCGCCCGACTGTGTTTCAAAATTGAGTCTTGGAAGGAGTTCGCGGCCGTAACGGATCAGCTCCTCAAATGCGGCTTCAATAGATAGAATGTAACCCAGGATTGAAATCAGGATCAGCGTGAAGGGGATGGCACAAATAAACAGATTAAAGGAAATCGCTGATGCATTGAAAAATACATGTTTTTCCAGCACAAGCTCACCCGCCAGCTTCCAGAATCGGGATAATTTCTTTTTGTCAATATCAGCGATCATGAAAAGTAAAAATAAACGGAAGCAGTGTTAAAGCCAATTTTGTATACATGTCTCATCCATTATACTGAATCGGCTTTCTAAAAAAAGGTGAGAAATCAATACCTTTACAATCAACAGGGTAATTGAACAATTCTGAGGTATCCGCCTGCGCCATGACAAAGAAAAAGAAGCAGACACCGCTGATGCGGCAATATTTTGAGATCAAGGAGAAGCATCCGGGCACCATTTTGCTGTTCAGGGTGGGTGATTTTTATGAAACCTTTGCGGATGACGCCGTACTTATCAGCAAAGAACTTGGCATCACCCTTACCAAACGCAACAATGGCGGAGATCAGACACCGCTTGCGGGTTTTCCGTATCATGCACTCGATACCTACCTTCCCAAACTGGTTAAGCGGGGATTCCGGGTTGCTATATGTGAGCAGACCGAAGACCCCGAGACTGCAAAAAAGGCCGGTAAAAAAATTGTGGACCGTGAGGTAACCGAAATCACCACCCCCGGTATCACGCTCTCTGAGAAGTTGCTGCAGCACAAGCGCAACAATTACATTGTATCTCTACACTGGGCGGGGGGGACGGCCGGTATCTCTTTTTCAGATATCTCGACCGGAGAGTTTGCTCTAAGCCAGGTATCCAGGCCCGAACTTGACAGCCTGTTGCAGTCGCTGCAGCCTTCCGAAATTCTGGTGCAGAAAAAATACAAGAATAAGCTGTCCGATGAGCTGAATGCCTACAATACTACCTTCATTGACGACTGGGTGTACGAAGGAGATTACGGCTACAAACTTCTCACCGATCACTTCAAAACCCATTCGCTGAAAGGATACGGCGTGGAAGAGCTGGAGGTCGCACATACGGCTGCGGGTTCGCTTCTTCACTACATGCAGGAAACACAAAAATCTTCCCTGGGGCACCTTCGAAGACTTTATGCATACGAAAACGCAGACTATATGTCGCTCGATGGCTCCACAAAACGAAACCTGGAGCTCACTGCCAGTATGCAGGAGGGAGGTACCGACGGAACCCTGGTATCCATTCTGGATGAAACAAGTACTGCGATGGGCGGTCGCCTGCTTCGCAAATGGATTATGCGTCCGCTAAAGCAGATCAGGCCGATTGAGGAGCGGCTCGACGCTGTGGATGTGCTGGTGAAAGATCATGTGCGGCGTGAGGATTTGCGGGAAGAACTTCAGCAGATTGGAGACCTGGAGAGGCTCATCAGCCGGATCAGCGTTGGCCGTACAAACGCCAGGGACCTTAAGCAGCTGCAGCTTTCACTGGAGCAGGTTCCGAAAGTAAAAATGCAGATCGGGAATAGTGATAATCAGCTGCTCAGCTCCATTTATGAGAGGCTGAAAATGATGGTGGACCTCCAGGAGAGAATAAGTCATGCACTGGTGGAAGAGCCTCCGGCGAGCATTCGCGACGGGGGTATTTTTGCCGATGGTTTTCATGAGGATCTGGATGAGCTGCGGGAGATTGCGCGGAACGGGAAGACCTATATCGCAAAAATAAAGGACAAACTGGCAAAAGAGGCCGGAATTCCGTCTCTCAAGATCGGATACAATAAGGTATTCGGATATTACATTGAGGTTACCAACACCCATAAGGATAAAGTTCCGGATCATTTTATCCGGAAACAGACGCTTGTTAACTCCGAGCGGTACATTACGCCGGAGCTGAAAGAGGTGGAGGAGAAGGTGCTGTCGGCCGAAGACCGAAGCAAAACGCTTGAAGGAGAACTCTTTGAAGAGCTTCGCATCTATGTGTCCGAATTTACCGATGATATACAGCAGATCGCACATGCCCTTGCAGAACTCGACTGCATTCAAAGCTTTGCAGAGGTGGCTTTTCGCAACAGCTATGTGCGTCCGGACGTGAATGAGGAGGATGTAATCGATATATCGCGCGGCCGGCATCCCGTAGTTGAAAAGACACTTCCCCCCGGTGAGCCCTTTATCCCCAACAATATCCATCTGGATAACAGCGAATACCAGATCCTGATGATCACAGGGCCCAATATGGCGGGTAAAAGCATTATTCTGAGGCAGACCGGCCTGCTGGTGCTAATGGCGCAGATAGGGTGCTTTGTTCCGGCCGACAAGGCAACCATCGGTCTTGTAGACAAAATCTTTACGCGCGTGGGTGCGTCAGATAACCTGGCCGCCGGTGAGAGTACCTTCCTGGTGGAGATGAACGAGGCGGCCAATATTCTCAACAATGCAACGCCAAAATCACTGATTCTGCTTGATGAGGTGGGGCGTGGAACCAGCACTTTCGACGGACTCAGCATTGCATGGTCTCTGTCAGAATATCTCCATAATAAACCCGAAGTGGCTGCAAAAACCCTGTTTGCCACACACTACCATGAACTGAATGAGCTGGAGAGCCGCTATGAGAGGATTAAGAATTTTAATGTGCAGGTAAAGGAACATGACGGGAAGGTTATCTTTCTCAGGAAACTGGTTCGGGGAGGGGCAGATCACAGCTACGGTATCCAGGTGGCTAATATGGCGGGCCTGCCGGATGTTGTCATTAACCGCGCAAAAGAGATACTGGCCAACCTTGAAAGTCACAGTCTCGATGTGAGCCACGACGGAAACGGTGCTATAGGAAAAACTGCAAAGAAAAAAGATGCCGCCCGTAAAACGGTGCAGCAGGTAGAGAGCCAGGGCCAGCTGCCGCAGATGACGCTGTTCGGTTCACAGATGGATCCAAACGTTGAAACCCTGATCAACAAGCTGGAGGCCAGCGATCCGGAAAGAATGACGCCCATTGAAGCGCTGCTGCTTTTGAGTGAACTGAAGAGATTGGCGAAGTAACCGGTGGCACCTATTGGTGGCGCGGACACGGACTCCTTGGAATCCCCAAAAAATATGCTTTTACTAAAGAGATAGTACTTTTTTGAAAAAAGTCCCCGATAACATGAAAAATTTTTTTACAGTCTCTTTTTTCATTTTGCTGGCAGGTTGCTCAGAAGAGCGTCCGGAGTTTCAGCATTTTCTAGACGGGGAACCCCAGGATCAGGCAGAACGAATAGTCACAGTGCTGGATAGTCCGGTTGATATCCTGAACTTTTCGGATTTTGACATCTACTCACCGGGCACCCTTGAACAAAATAGCACACATCTTTTCCTGATTGATTTCGGATCCTACTCAATCATTAAATTGGCAAAAGAGAACTTCCAGCAGCCGGAGACAATTTTATTCCGTGAGGGAAGCGGTCCGGGTGAACTTCAATCGCTGCAATCTATCGCAGCGGGTGAAAAACATCTCTATGCAGGAGATCCAAGGCAGCGAAGGATCGTTGTGACGGATACGGATGGCAATCACATCAGGGATATTGAGGCCCGTTTTTCCCCAGACAACTTAGTGTATGTGGGTGAGGATATGTTGTTGAATTATGATGCCCATCAGCAGGATAACCTATTCACTTTTTACGACATGTATAGGGATTCGATGAGTGGTTTTGAAGAGATCGAATTTGGGTTCAGTGAAGTAATGAAGTATCCCGGATATCTTTCAGCTAATGGATCATCCATTTATTTCTCCGGCTATTCAGAACCTCTGTTGAGAAAATATTCGATCAATGGGGAGCTTCTGTTTTCCAGAAAAACGATTGATAATTTTGATACCTCAGATCAGTATGAAGAGAGAACCATGGGTGACAACAGAATTGTAACCTTCAGCGATGATGCGCTCTTTTCAGCCATTGATGTGAGTCAACAGGGAGAGTACCTTTATGTGATTCCTTATCACAACGGGAATAAGGATTACAAATATATTGACCTGTACAGTTCTGAGACCGGCCGATATGTGAAGACGTACACGCTGGAATACTATCCCCGAAAAATTATTACGGATGAAAATTTTATTCACATGCTTGTCCGGGATGGGGAAGACAACCTTTTGGTAAAATACCGTTATCCGAATCCATGAAAACGGAACAGCACATTTTTCAGGCTGATTTGGAAAATTTGATCACACGCAGAGTCTGTTTACAATAACAAGAGGAGGAATAGATAGATGAAAGCCATGCGCCTGCATCATACCGGAACAATGAATAACCGGCCTTCACCCCTCAGGCTGGAGGATGTGCCGGATCCTCATCCGGAAGCCGGTGAGCTTCTCCTTCAGGTATCCGTATGCGGGGTATGCCATACCGAGCTGGATGAAATTGAAGGCCGTACACCGCCGCCGGAACTGCCGGTTACACCGGGACACCAGGTGATAGGCACGGTTTTGACAACCGGCCGCGGTGTGAGCGGATTTTCTCAGGGCGACCGCGTAGGGGTCGGGTGGATCTATTCAGCCTGCGGTGAGTGTGAGCACTGCAGAAACGGAAATGAAAACTTGTGCGAAAACTTTATTGCAACGGGCCGGGATGCAGATGGCGGCTATGCGGAAAAGATGACCGTTCCTGCAGAGTATGCCGTTCGGGTTCCCGATGATTTGTCGGATGAGTCTGCCGCACCCCTGCTCTGTGCAGGGGCAATCGGGTATCGCTCACTTATGCTTACGGGCATTGAAAACGGACAAAAGCTGGGCCTTACCGGTTTCGGAGCATCGGGCCACCTGGTGCTGAATCTTGTAAAGCACCATTATCCTGACACAGAGGTCTTTGTTTTTGCACGGAATCCGCGAGAGCGCGAATTTGCAATGGAATTGGGTGCGGTATGGGCGGGTGATACGGACGAGGAGCCGCCGGAAAAACTGCATGCCGTGATTGATACCACTCCTGCATGGAAACCCGTTGTGGAGGCACTGAAGTCGCTGGAGCCCGGGGGAAGGCTTGTGATTAATGCGATTCGGAAGGAGGCGGGCGACAAAGAGTACCTGGAGAACCTGAACTATGAACGCGATCTCTGGATGGAGAAAGAGATTAAATCGGTTGCCAATGTAACGCGCAGGGACCTGTCGGAAATGCTGAGGCTTGCAGCAAAATACGGCATCAGGCCGGAAGTACGGGAATTTCCGCTTGAGGCAGCCAATAAGGCTCTTCAGGAGGTAAAAAATGGAGACATACGGGGTGCAAAGGTGCTAAGGATATCTGAAAATATGTCCTGAACCGTCAAGGCTTCCCGTTTTGGGAAACGTCGAGCCGTAATTGGACATTCTCGCTGTTCAAAAGATGGTACATAAGCTTTTCAAGCCCTACCTTACCTGCCTCTATGCAGCACTCTGCCAAACATATCGCCGACCGTATCCGGTTGATGATTTCCACCAAACAGTTTCAGGTTGGAGAACTGCTTCCGTCCACCAGGGTTCTGGGAAAACAGCTTGGAGCAAGTTTTCATACTGTGAGAAAAGCGTACCACCAGCTTGCGGCTGAGGGGCTAATCCGGTCAGAGCAGGGGCGCGGATTTGTGGTAAACCGACAAAGCACAAAACTGGATAAGTCGGAACGAATCGAATTGGGTACCGAAAAAATGCAGGCGTTGCTTGAAGAGCTGATTGGCTATGGGCTTGACGAGGCAGAGATAGAAGCGATTTTTGAAGAGCAGGTGAGTTTTATGGAATGGCCCGACCGGATTCAGAGCATTGCAACTGTGGGTGAAACCAGAGAGCTTGCCAGACTGCTTTCCGATTCCATCAAAAAACAGGTTGGGGTAAAAAGTGATCTGCTGCTTGCCGATGAATATGATGAAGCGGTGAATTATGACGCTCTATTTGTGCCCATTCATCTTGTTGGAGGCTTTCGCAGCCTGACCGACACCATTCGTATCCTGCCTGTTGTCTTTCATTATGATGCAGACGTACTGCTGTCCATCATGGACCGTGCTGCGATTGAAGCTATCGGGCTCGTAACGGCTGAGGAGGGATCGATTACAAAAATTATCAATGAGCTTAAATCCCTCATGAAATTTGAGGGTGCTTTTGTGGCCGGCGCAACCTACGGCAAGTCGCTGCCGCTATTTGTGCGGAATACGGATCTCATTCTGTATACACCTGCAAGCGCACGGCTTGTGGAAGAGAAAGTACCCGAGAAAAAACGAATCAGGCTGGAGTATATCCTTTCTGAGAAGAGTGCGGATATGATACGGTCGGAGTTGTGGGATCAGTGAGGTGTTTTAGTATTGAGTAGTGAGACGTCAAACGTCAGACGTGAAACGGGAGACAATGATTTGCAATCTCAGATGTTTTTTAAGCTTTGCCCTTGCTGACCACTGACCACTGACCACTGACCACTCGTTCAGATTCTGTAATGAAAACGGTTTGAAGCTTCATTATCTTTTGCCAATTGCCAATTGCCAATTGCCATTTGCCTTTTCACTCTTCATTCAAAATGCCAGAGATTAAAAAACTGATTCAAAACGCAATTTCAGCCCTCGAGGCAGAGATTGAAACGGTGAGAGAGAAGCCTTCCACTGATATTCTTTTTAATGGGGAGAGGGTTAAAGGAGGACCGGCTGACATGGTTGATTACCGTTTTGAATCGCATCAGCCCGCCATCCGTTTTGCTGAAGAGATCAAGGCCAGGTCGGGTGAAAAGAGCTGGCTGGTTCATCCATTATCATTTGAGGACAATGTGGTTACACTTCGTTTCCCGGAGGATGCGGGCAATAGAATTGACGAGCTGCAAGTGGAGTGGGAGAACGACTTCATACTGAAGAGAACACTCTCACGCATTATGAGTCTGCAGGAAAATGAAAACGGTGAATTTAAACGCCTTGAGAGGCTATTTGATCCGGCCGGCGAGACTGTACCGGCTACGAAAGAGATTGCGGAAGATGGCTTGCGTAACGAGGCTCAGCGAGAGGCCATAGATATGGCAATGAGTCGCCGAACCGTTT
Source organism: Rhodohalobacter mucosus (assembly GCF_003150675.1). Classification (NCBI taxonomy): domain Bacteria; kingdom Pseudomonadati; phylum Balneolota; class Balneolia; order Balneolales; family Balneolaceae; genus Rhodohalobacter; species Rhodohalobacter mucosus. The sequence goes on from NZ_QGGB01000009.1 coordinate 212,011, forward strand.
TTATCTGGGGCCCTCCGGGAACCGGAAAAACCGCTACACTGGGATATATAATTGCCAACTATCTGAAACAGGGCAAAAAGGTGCTTTTTGCGTCCAATACCAACCGCGCCGTGGACGTGGGTTTGCTGAGTGCGCTTGACGCCATGCAGCAAATCGGTTGCCAGGTCCCGCAGCATCGAATAACCCGTTTTGGGGATGCCGCACTCAATGCTGAGAAGCTGGACGTATACCTATTCGATGTACAGCTTGAGCAGATCCGTGATCGGAAAAAGCAGGAAGCCGGTGAATGGATTTCACTGATGAGTAACCGGGAGCAGGCTCTCCGCAAGGTAGAAAAAAGGCTGCGCGATGGAAAACAGCCTACCAGCAACCAGGAACTTGAGCTGAAACTGATCAATCAAAAGATTAAGGATGCGGGCGGCCTGGAAGTTCTGGAGGATAAGCTGGATGAGCTGAACCAGGTTAACGACCGTGCGGAGCTTTGGAAAAAGCAGTTTGTGGCTACCACACTTGCAAAAGTGTGCACATCAGACCTTTTTCACGACATCGAGTTTGATGCGGTTGTTGTGGATGAAGGATCGATGGCAAGCCTTCCCTATCTGATGGTGCTTGCATCACATGCCAAATGGCATATGGTCGTGGTGGGCGATCCTATGCAGCTTCCGCCCATTGCACTTACAGCAGACACAGAAGCGCGCGATTTTCTTGAAAAGGACATTTTTACAACCGTATCTGCTGCAGATAAGGGTGAAGAACTGTTCCGGTGGCATGACGATCATCCGGAATTTACCGCATTCTTCGATACACAATACCGGCTCGAATCTTCCCTGGCTGATGTAATCAGCACGGTTTTCTATGAAGGCCGCCTTAAAACAGGAAAGCTTGAGAACCGTTCTCTCGACCGGCTTTCCGATCGCGCCTTTCACCTGGTGGATACCTCGAAGTACGGGCCCTATCTCGAACAGAAATCGGGAGAAAGAGGCTTCAAGCCGGTAAACATGGTTCATCAGGAGGTTATTGAGCGATTGGTTAAAAACATGGAAGGGAAAGGCATTTTCATGGAACAGGTAGGTATTATTGTTCCGTTTAGAAGTGTAGTGTACGATCTGCGAAACCGGCTTTATGAGGCCGGGGTTCGAAATGTGGAGGTGGGTACCATCCACACCTTTCAGGGCCGGGAAAAGGAATACATTATCTTTGACACGGTTATGAGCGGCGAAAAACAGCGGGGCGGTGTTCGCCACTACTCAGTACGCCCCCTTGATGAAGAGAAAAACGGACTGAGCGTGCCCAGACTGCTGAACGTGGCTTTTTCCAGGAGCCGCAAAGAACTGATTGTAATTGCCGATATGGGACACATCCGGAAAGTATACGGGAATAAGTTTCTGGGAAGGCTTCTGGGGAGAATTTCTTAGTATTGAGTATTGAGAGGGGGTTTGTTCGCAATGCCCCGGGATCGGGTTACACACCCCTGGTGGTACGCTGAACGCTTAACCACCTGTCCCCTCTCAAGAGGGGATTCTATTGAGTCCCAAGCAACCCCCTTCTCATTACTCACTACTTAGTTTCCCTGCTAAAACTTCGACCGGATCTCCCATAAATCAGGGAAAATAGGGTTGTTCAGCGTTCGGCGCAGGTATTTGGCTCCGTCGGACCCGCCTGTCCCGCGCTTGGTGCCGATTGTGCGTTCCACCATTTTCACGTGACGGTAACGCCACTCCATGAGGCCTTCATCATAATCGATCATCAGTTCGCAAAGAAGCGCCGTTTCAGGATCGTTGTTCATGATGTCGACCAACAGCTTTTGATTGTACTCCGAAGGTTCATGAACCAACCCCTGATCATTTACCCGTTCCGGCCATTCCACGTTGTACTCTTTGTGCTGAAGATATGTACAGAAACTCTCCCAAAGCGTGTATTCCTTCTCGCGGTTCAGCAGGTTTTGCTGAAGGTCGGGCTGGTCTTTATGAACGTCAATGATATGCTTTGAACGCATGCCGCAAACGATCTCCATTTCTCGGAACTGCACGGACTGAAAGCCGCTTGCATTCTGTAGAAATCCGCGAAAACTGTTGAACTCAAGAGGAGTCATGGTCTCAAGCACATCCACCTGGGAGACCATGGTTTTCAGAATGGTAAGCACCCGCCGCATCGTTTTCGCAGCCCCCCACGTATTTCCTGACTTCAAGTCTGCCCTGAACTTGTCAAGTTCATGAAGAATTTGTTTGAACCAAAGCTCATACACCTGGTGAATGACGATAAAAAGCATCTCATCGTGCTCGGCGGGTTTAGACTCGGGCTTCTGAAGATTTAGAAGCTCCTTTACTTTCAGATAAGACGTGTAGGTGAGGCTCTCGGATTGACTCATGTGGCTGTGTGGCAGGATGATGGATTCCGGTTTTCGGGAATATAGGGATTATAGTCGTGAGTCCTGAGTCGTGGGTGTTGAGAAGGATTTAGATTCTACAGACATGGTATGTCTGTTCCATACAATGTCATCGATCAACTTCGAATAGGGGTTTCGAACCGGTGCGTTGTTCGGCTCCTGACAGACATACCATGTCTTAAACCATGATGCCGTGGCAGATGATTGTCCTTAGCTCACCCTTCAAAATAAGCTGTTTTCAACATGGGTCATGGTAATTGGGGCGTTACGAATACAGACATGGTATGTCTGCTTGAGGCATATTTTCAATCCGGATCGAGTCATGGTTTAGAAAGCGATTCAGGCAAGGTGCAGGACAGACATACCATGTCTTAAATCTCAATACTCAATACTCAATACTCAATTCTCAAGAGTCCCTACACCACTCCTCAAACTCTTTCCTGCTCTTTGTATTCAATACCCGTGCCGGTTCGAATTTTGCTTTTCGGGCAATCATCACACCATAACGGATATAATCGATTCCGTCTGTGCTGTGCGCATCGGGGTTAATGCAGGTGATAAGACCCGTTTCACCGGCCTTGTTTCCGTATCGCCAGTCCAGATCGAGCCGCCAAGGATTGGCATTGATTTCGATCACGGTATTGTGCTTTGCAGCCAGTTCAATCAGTTTATTGAGATCCAGCTTACTTTCCTCGCGCTTGAGGAGCAGGCGTCCGGTCGGGTGGCCCACGATCCGCGTAAACGGATTCTTGATTGCTGCCTCGAACCGCTGCATCATCTTCTCAAGGGGCATTTCCATACCGCTGTGCACGCTGGCTATTACAAAGTCGAAGCCGGCCAGAATCTCGTCGGGGTAGTCGAGCGAACCGTCGCTGAGAATGTCGGATTCAATTCCCTTGAAGATTCTGAAGTTTTTACCATCTGCTTCATACTCCCGGTTCAGTTCGTCGATCTCTTCCCACTGCTTTCTGACATCTTCAAGGGTAAGACCGCCGGCATAGGCCGCCGTTTTGGAGTGGTCGGTAAGTCCCAGATATTCATATCCGCGGTCCATACAGGCTTCCGCCATCTGTCTGATGGTATACTTGCCATCGCTCCATGTGCTGTGCGCGTGCACAACGCCCCTAATATTCTCTTCTTCGACCAGATCCATTGACTCATGCTGTTCATAATAGTCAAACTCTCCGCGGTCTTCCCTGTGCTCCGGGGGGATAAAATGGAGATCCAGTTTTTTGTAAATGGCGGATTCAGAATCGGTTTTCACGGGCCGATCAAAATCGGTATCGCCATCTTCGGTTAGTTTAAATAGGCCGTACTCATTCAGGGCCATTCCACGCTCTCGGGCGCGCTGACGAAGAACAATATTGTGCTCCTTGCTCCCGGTGAAATACATCAGGGCAGCGGCGTATTGATCCGGTTTTACGATACGGAGATCCACCTGTCGGCCCGTTTCGGTTCGCACGGAGCTTTTGGTTTCTCCTTGTCCCAAAATTTCCACGATCAGTTCATGGTTTACAAATGCGTCAAAAATCGATTCAGCATCTTTCTGATCTGCTGCTGCAAGAATATCGATGTCACCAATGGTTTCCCTTCGCCGGCGCAGGGACCCCGCAATCCCGCACTGCTGTACCCCCTTGATGTTTTTCACGAATTCAAAGACGGGTTCTGCGATTTCGAGTGCCTGATCCAGATGGGCCCGTTCACCGTACTTTTCCAGATATGCAATGGATTTGAGAATTTTATCGGCCGATTTTTGTCCCAGTCCGGGCAGATCGGCCACCGCACCGCTCTGGCACGCCTCTTTAAGCTGGGTGAGTTCGGTGATCTCCAGTTCTTTGTGGATTTTCACAATATTTTTAGGTCCCAGTCCCGAAATATTCAGCCATTCGATGAGCCCTTTGGGTACGCGCTCTTTGAGCGCTTCCAACACGGGCATGGTTCCGGTTTCGGCAAAAGCTTTAATGTCTTCCGCAATGGATTTGCCGATTCCCTTGATGCCGGTCAGGGTATCTTCTTCGACATGTTTATTGATGTCATCGTTGAGTCCCTCGATTGTCTGTGCGGCACGGTCGAATGCAATGGCTCGGAACCGATTTTCTCCGGCCAGCTGCATCAGGTTGTATACTTCACGAAGTTTTGCGGCGACGTCCTGGTTGGTCATAAACGTTAAAAATTATGAGGTTGTATTAAGTATGCCACGGGAGGCACGGAAGAGGTGAATAATGATTTTCATCACGGGTCTTACGGTTATTAAAAGGATGAATTAACGGATATTCAAGATTTCTGAATTATATAAAGTAAGATATCCTTAAATCCGTTTCAGGTGATTCTGTTTGTATTCCTTTTTACGGTGAAAAAATGGAGTCTGTCTCTTTACATTTCGAATGGAAAACTGCTATCTTTATAAGCTCGATATCAAAAAGCCCTGGTGGCGGAATTGGTAGACGCGCACGCTTGAGGGGCGTGTGGCCTAACGGCCGTGATGGTTCGACTCCATTCCAGGGCACATACAAAAAAGCTCGTAATTGAAAAATTACGAGCTTTTTTTATTATGGATGATGATCCATGTGTATGCCATTAAAAGTCTGAACCGGAACTACATCTACGTTGGGATGACTGACGAGCTTGAGAGACGATTGGATCAGCATCAGAATGGGTATGAAAAGACTACACGCCCATATCGGCCATTTAAGCTTATTTACACCGAATTACATCAAGGCCGGAAATCTGCAAGAGCGCGGGAAAAGTATTTGAAGTCTGCTGCTGGGAAACGATTTCTTCGTTCACTTATCAAAAATTAAAAACCGGCCGTGATGGTTCGACCCTGCCTGACTGCACGGAAGAATGGATTATTAAATTATATTGTGAGATGGTTGTTCATGCTTTTTCATAATTATGAACGGCAGGCAGGCCTGCCTGACTGCACGGAATACTCAGTCTGGTGTCATATTTTGATCAATGACTGAAATCAGGTTATTTCAAATTATGAACGGCAGGCAGGTCCATTCCAGGGCACATACAAAAAGCTCGTAATTGAAAAATTACGAGCTTTTTTTATTATGGATGATGATTCATGTGTATGCCATTAAAAGTCTGAACCGGAACTATATCTACGTTGGGATGACTGACGAGCTTGAGAGACGATTGGATCAGCATCAGAATGGGTATGAAAAGACTACACGCCCATATCGGCCATTTAAGCTTATTTACACCGAATTACATCAAGGCCGGAAATCTGCAAGAGCGCAGGAAAAGTATTTGAAGTCTGCTGCCGGGTTTAACTATGATTGTCGTATTCAATAAGGAATGTGATTGCGACTATTTCACGTATCTGATAGCAAACCGGCTGTGTCGGTGAGCAGTAGTATTTCCAATTCGTAAATCCATCTGAAATAAATATATTCGGCTCACGGGGATTAAAACCAAATCAGATTGGAGTATTTATGAAGATGACTTTTTTCGAAGAGTTCAAAAAATTTGCGATGCGGGGTAATGTGCTTGATCTGGCCGTGGCCGTTGTGGTCGGTGCAGCTTTTGGGCGCATCATTACTTCTCTGGTCGATGACGTGATTATGCCGCCAATCGGACTATTACTGGCCGGTATTGATTTCAGTGAGTTCAGAATTACCCTGCAGGAAGCCACAGCCGGTGCAGCCGCAGTAACCATCAACTATGGTGTGTTTGTGCAGCAAATTGTTAATTTTCTGATCGTGGCATTCGCCATTTTTGTGGTGATCAAAACATTTGAAAAAATGAAGCGAAAAGAAGATGAAAAACCTGCTGAACCGGCACAGCCGCCCGCACAGGAAGTGCTTCTGACGGAGATCCGCGACCTGCTTAAGGATAAATCATAAGTAAATTACCAGATCGGTGTTTGCAGCAGATGGGCCAAACCCCCGGGGGAGGTTTACTCCGGTTTGCAAAATGATTTGCAATGCCGTGCCTGCATACCATTTTTTAATTATACTGTACCATAAGGCTGTGGATTACAGATAGTACTATTTATTCAACAAAACCTAACCGGTAAATTAATTATGGAATACTCTACTCTTGAAAAGAAAAACTGTGTTGTAGTAGCTTTAAAGGGGAATTTAATGGGGGGTCCCGCAAGCGCCGACTTCCAGGCAATGGTTAAGGATCAGATTGAAAAAGGGGAGACGAACCTGATTGGTGATCTGAGCGAGGTGGACTTTATGAATTCATCTGGACTCGGAGTTCTTATTTCATCGCTCATTTCGTTAAGGAAAGAAGGCGGAGACTTCAAGCTTTGCAGCGCCACCGACCGAATAAAAAGCCTTCTAAAAGTTTCAAAGCTGTTCACGGTTTTCGACATGTACGAAACACTGGATGAAGCCATTGCCGCCTATCAGGATTGAGCTATTATCAGTTTCTACAACATTTTTTTGTCCTCAGCCGTCGCATCATTAAGATGTGAATGGTTGGAAGGCTAAATATGTGAATCAAACTTGATTCATCGCGATGTACACATTAATGAAATCTTCCTATCCAATCAGGTATTTAGCTGTTGTTTTAGGAATTACTTTTGTTGTAGGTTGCTCTTCACAGGTAGAGACAAATTCTATTCAGCGTAATTTGGAATTTGTTGAATCAATTGGTCACAGTAGTTCTGAAGCATACATAACAAGAAGCAGATCTGTGTCCAGTGATTTGCAAAGATATTTCTATATAGCTGATCAAGGCCTTGCTATAGTCCATCAATACACACTTGATGGTGATTTTGTCAAATCAATCGGAAGAAGAGGTAGGGGCCCCGGTGAATTCTCGGGAAACATGAATGTCTATGCCAAAGGTGATTCATTATTAGTTACTGATTTTACCAATTTAACGGTTTCACTTTTTCATTCAGATGGGGAGTTAATAAATACATTTAATCTGGAAGAACGTCATTCTACGGAGTTTCAATTCTTTAATGGTTTACTAGTTACCGGCCATTCCTACTCTTTACCGTTTGGTACAGATTATGAAGATGAAGAATTGCTACATCTCTATGATTCAGATGGTAACGTTAAACATGGTTTTGGTGAGTTCTTAGAATTTAAAGAACCTGTACCATCCATAATCCAAAAAAATTTTACTGCTGTATTAAATGGGGAGCTTCATGTTGTTTTTATGTTTTTTCCCGAGTATAAAATTTATACCAAGAATGGTGATCTGAAGAAATCTTTTCGGCTTGATGAAGTAATTCCTAATCTCAATTATGAGACAAATGATAAAGAGTCAATTGGTGATTTTATTGATTCGAGAGTTAATGATTTAACAGGGAGAGTTGGTGGATTATTTATTTCGGGTGAAAGGATTTTTGTGTCACTAGCCAATGATAGTCTTTTACAAATTGAAGAGTTAAAACTACGGGAGGCAAAATTAGTGCATGTAAGGAGCTATAACTATCCATTAATAGACGGAGACAGAAACGTAATTGGATACATTGATTTTTTCTATAGTGAAAAAGATAACATGTTCTACATTCTGGAAAACGAGCAATATGAAGGCTTTGTGGTATCTAAGTATGGTGTAATTAATGATCCAAATTAACCATTAACTTCCACTTAATGAGTAGTGATTACCTAAGTCGATGCAAATGGGCAGCTAATACCTCCGACGAGTACATTACCTATCATGATGAAGAGTGGGGTGTGCCGGTGCATGACGACCGAACCCATTTCGAGTTCCTGATTCTGGAGGGTGCACAGGCCGGTTTGAGCTGGAGCACCATTCTTAAAAAACGAAGCGGATACCGGAAGGCGTTTGCAGGATTTGATCCGGCTATTGTGGCCGATTATACCGAAAGCAAAATTGAGGAACTGCTGCAGAATCCTGGCATCGTACGGAATCGGCTCAAGGTAAAATCTGCGGTTCGGAATGCACGGGAGTTCCTCAAAATTCAGGACGGGTTCGGCTCATTTGACGCCTATATATGGCAATTTGTGGATAATAAACCGATCATCAACTGCTGGAAAAGCCTCTCTGAAGTTCCGGCAAAAACGGAAGTATCCGACCGGATATCAAAAGACCTCAGGAAGCGAGGATTCAATTTCGTGGGAAGCACCATCATCTACGCGTACATGCAGGCCTGCGGACTGGTGAACGATCATACGGTCGACTGCTTTAGACGCCGGGAATTGCTTTGAATTATTTTCAGTAGTCGTAGGCAGCCCTAAGCGTGAGAAATTCATTGATGTTGTTCATATCGAGCACGCCCACCAACTCACCATTGTCAACAACGGGAAAGAAATTTCGGTCACCCCTGCGAAGCTGTCTGTACACGCCCGGCAGCGGGTCGCCAGCTTCCAGGGTCACAAAGTCCGTCTTCATGACACCATCGATGGACGTATCGCGGGAGTTGCTGTGAAGGGCTTCCGCTATATCGTTCATAAACAGGATACCGACCGGTTTGCCGTTTTCGGCAATGATAAAGTCCTGTTCCGTACTGGCAAGAATCCGGTCAACAGCATCCTGCAGGGTGTCACCGGGCTTCATGGTTGTGAAATCAGTGATCATGGCATCACGAATATCGTTGCCCTTCAGGATACTGATTTGCTGAATCATGATGTTTTCGGAATGGGCCCCGAAGTAGATGAAGACAGCGATCACGGTGAGGATAATATTGAAAAACAGCCCGAAGAGAAAAAAGAGAAGCGCCATAAATTTGCCCAGGCCGGCTGCTGTTTTTGTAGCCTGCACACGGCTCATCCGGGTCGAAAGCAGGGCCCTGAAAATACGGCCGCCATCCATCGGGAATGCCGGGATGAGATTGAAAACGACCAGGGCAACGTTCACCGAGAACAGATAAAATAGAAAGTTGGCGGCATTGATGGTGCTGAGCTGCTCTTCGAGCACTTCCGGGTCATCCACCAGGAAATTGTCGATGGGGACGAAGAGGTAGAGTATGAGAGCGATCGCTACATTTACCAGCGGACCCGCAATGGCAATCACAAATTCCTGCATCGGATCTTCGGGCATCTCATTGAGGCTTGCAACTCCCCCGATGGGCAGCAGGGTAATGCTTCGCGTGCCCACTCCGAACTTTCTTGCAGTAAGGGCATGACCAAATTCATGTAAAACAACGCAGAAGAAGAGAGCAAATATAAAAAGCGAGTTCCAGAGCAGTTCCGTCAGGGTGCCATCGTTACTGTACACCATAAAACCGATGAATAGAAAAAGAAGCCAGAAGGTCCAGTGAATCTGTACCTTAATGCCGGCATACCGGCCCAGGTTTAGAGATGCACTCATAACATTTATTGGGTTAGAGTTATGTCTGTACTTACAATATTATGAATGCAGCAAACTTATCAAAGGGGGAAGGAGTATTGAGTTGGGTTGACACTTGTTCGTTGTTACTGGTTAGTTGTGGATTGGAAGTGTTAAAGTGTTTGTATGTTAAGGTGTTAATGAAACAGCACTTTATCGGTTTCTGTGTTCGTTGGTTTCTTCCGGTTTCTCCCTCATTGGCGGCGCAGGAAGAGTAAAGTTCTTTCCAAAAACCATGAGCGCCGCCCTTTTGTAACACCCCGCGCTTGTCATGTCGACTGCTCGATCCGTCCCGAGCGGTCCGGGGCGGAGAGTGAACGGTGACATCTCCATACCTGTCGCAGGGGCAAGCTTTGGCAAAACTTTTTGCTATGCCGGGGGAGGGGATCCCTCCATTCGTTCTCCGTCGGCTGACGGATCACTCAGTCGGGATGACAAGTGCACGGGGTACTTGTGCGGCGCTCTAAATTCCTAAATTGAACAAAGATTTTCCTGCGCCGCATTACAGTATGAGAGACAGAAGGCAAAAGGGAGAAGGTAAAAGTGAAAAGGCAGCGAATTCCCAGGGTTAACCGAGGAACCGCCCAAACAATCAACTGATCATGTCTTTTTTTCCTTAATACTCTAACACGTTAACACACTGATCTCTGATTGTCGGTATGCGAAATCTGATCTCAGATTGCCTTGAACCCTGCACCCTGCACTCTGTACCCTGTACCCAGCTCTACACTTTTCTGAACACCACAACCGCATTGTGTCCGCCGAAACCGAAGTTATTGCTCATCATGGCATTCACTTTTGTCTGACGTGCCTCGCCGAGTACGATGTCGATTTCATCCGGTATTTCAGGGTCAACGGTCTGTGTATTGATGGTCGGTGTAAGTACATCCTCTTTTACACTCATAATGGACAACAGGGCCTCCATCGCTCCGGCAGCGCCCAGCAGGTGTCCGGTCATGGATTTGGATGCCGTAACCACAGGCTGTTTGCTGCTCTCCTTGTAGAGGTTTGCAACTGCAATCATCTCACTGATGTCGCCGACGGGGGTTGAGGTGGAATGAGTATTGATGGCGCTGATGTCGCCTGGAGCAAGTCCGGCCTCCTGAAGAGCAAGCTTCATGCCGCGCAGAGCCCCAATGCCCTCCGGATGAGTGGCCGTAAGGTGATAGGCATCGGCCGTCATGGCGGCGCCCGATACTTCCGCATAAATTGTGGCCCCACGTGCTTTTGCATGCTCATACTCTTCGAGAACCAGTGCACAGGAGCCTTCTCCCATTACAAAACCGTCGCGCTCGGGATCGAACGGCCTGGATGCCGTTGCGGGTGAATCGTTTCGAGTACTCATAGCTTTCATAGCCGTAAAACCGCCAATGGTGGCTTCCGTAACCGGCGCTTCTGAGCCGCCCGCAATAAAAGCTTTGGCCTTGCCCATGCGGATGTAGTTGAATGCATCCATGATCGCCGTATTGGAACTGGCACAAGCAGAAATCGTGGTATAGTTGACCCCCATCAGCCCAAACTTCATGGAGATCATGCCTGAAGCCATGTTCGGAATCATTCTGGGTACAAAAAACGGGCTGAACCTGGGCGTATAATCACTTTCAAAATAACTTTTCATCTCATCCTCGAAGGTACCCATACCACCCTGTCCCGTACCCCAGATTACGCCAACGTCAAAGGGGGACTGCCTGTCCATATCCAGGCCTGAATCTCCAAATGCCTCATGTGCGGCGTAGAGAGCATACTGTGTGAACAGGTCGGAACGCTTGATCTCATTTCGGTCGAGGCAGCTTTTCGGGTCAAAATCCTTTACCTCGCAAGCAAAATGCGTCTTGAACTTCTCGGGGTTAAACTTGGTGATTGGGGCTGCTCCGCTAAATCCTTCTACAGCATTTTTCCAGGTTGCCTGTGCACTGTTTCCAAGGGGCGTAACCGCGCCAATGCCGGTTACCACAACGCGAATATCATTCATCGAAATAGGGATTAATCAGTTTAAGAGACTGGTAGATGGTGGTATAGGCGGATAAGATAAGGAAAAGCATTCTGAGGGGATAGTTTCATTTATGCGCTCTCAAAATGATGATGGTATCCAAAAAAAAATTTTTGATTGAACGGTTGTGATGTGAATTACTCCCATTCGTAAAAGCGCTTTTCCATTTTCGTATAAATAATTTATGTCATAATTATTATAAACCTAAAATAGTATTGACAAGGCTTTTATATATATACAATTTTTAGGCGTTAATTTTAACCAACCAAAACCAGTATGAGCAGAAACGTTAAATCTCTCATTTTTTTTACGTCACTTATTTTCTTTGCAGGCTATATAGCCTACGCAGGTCATTCGGAACCACTCGCTGAAGCGGCGAATTCTGATATGGCAATAGCCGTCGAAACAGCTGAAATATCGCAGAATGACGGTTTTGCTACCGTTGAAGAGTTTATGGCCTCCCCGGGATTTCCAAAATTTATGATTGATAACCTCTGGATTTTGATCGCCGCCGGGCTTGTGTTCATTATGCACCTGGGTTTTGCCTCTGTTGAGAGCGGCCTCACGCAGGCCAAAAACTCGGTGAACGTAATCTATAAGAACGTCTTTATTCTCTGTATGGGTATTCTGACCTATGCATTTGTAGGGTTTCAGATTATGTATCCGGGCGATTTTAACGGGTTCTTCGGCTTCGGAGGGTTTGGCATCGGTTTTGATGCATCCGACCCTGTGGGAATGCTTACTTCAGGTTACGGCATGGATATGACCATCTGGAGTGATTTTATTTTCCAGGCTATGTTTGCCGCAACAGCGGCCACTATCGTTTCAGGTTGTGTAACAGGCCGTGTTAAGCTGATCTCGTTCATGCTGTTCGGAACCATTCTTGTTTCATTGATCTACCCGATAACGGGCAGCTGGCAGTGGGGCGGCGGATGGCTGTCGGAACTTGGATTCTATGATTTTGCAGGATCAACACTGGTACATGCAGTCGGCGGTTTCGCGGGACTGGCCTGTGTTCTGATACTGGGCGCCAGAAAAGGAAAGTTTGACAGCGGACGGGTTAACATTATACCGGGCCACAGTATTCCGCTGGCAACCGTGGGTGTATTTCTTCTATGGTTTGGGTGGTTTGGCTTTAACGGAGGTTCCGTACTGAGTGCCGATCCGGCCACCGTATCCTACGTTTTTGTTACCACGGCTCTCGCAGCCTGCGCCGGTGCCATTGCATCAATGCTCACCACACAGGTCGTATTCAGAAGCCTGGACGCACCGATGGCTCTTAACGGTATCCTGGCGGGCCTGGTAGGCATCACTGCCGGAGCAGACGTCATCTCACCGCTCGCGGCGGTGGCAGTTGGAGCTATTGCAGGGGTTCTGGTGGTTCTGGCCATCACATTCTTCGACCGCATGAAAGTTGATGATCCGGTCGGGGCAATATCGGTTCACGGTATATGCGGAGTCTGGGGAACTCTGGCTGTAGGCCTGTTTGTACCTCAGTACAGTTTCTTCACCCAGCTTATTGGTACGTTGTCAGTCATAACGTTCACCTTTATTCTATCCTACGCTCTGTTCAGCCTGATCAAGTTTGCCATAGGCGTAAGGGTGACTGATGGAGTGGAGGCTGCAGGACTGGATATTTCTGAGCACGGCAACAGTGCCTACCCCTATTTTGCAGGAATTGAAACCGAAGCGGCTGCAACTGCCGATAAAAGCTGACTACAAGAACTTGTTGAATAACAAGAAAAAAAAGAGCACCGAGGATTGCGGAATCCGGTGCTCTTTTAGTTTCCAACTTGATCGATAAAACCAATAGAAACCAATAAAATATACTGCTATGAACAACAAACTGAAAACCCTTTTAGCCCTTGGAATGCTCTTCACGCTTGCAGGCCAGGAGGCATATGCACAGGTAAGCCTGGGAGCCGATTTTGTGAACCGTTATGTATGGCGCGGTGCCGACTTTGGTAACTCACCCAGTATACAGCCCGATATCAACTACTCAGCGGGAGGGTTTGAGCTGGGAACCTGGGCCGCATTTGCCACAAACGGGAATCCTGCAGGCACAGAAGTTGACTTCTATGCTTCCTACACATTTGATACCGATGCAGGCAGTTTTCAGTTGATGCTCACCGACTATACCTTCCCGCAGGCTCCTGAAGGGAACTACTTTCAGGCTTCATCGCACTTTCTGGAAGCCGGTGTAGGATACGGCGGCACTGAGAAATTTCCGATAAGCATCTTTACAGGAATGTTTTTCACCAACGACGATGACTATTCAATCTACTCGGAGGTTGGGTATGCGGTGAACAATGTGGAACTGTTTGTGGGTGTAACGCCTGCAGCATCCGCGCTCTATGCAACAGACGGCCCCGCTGTAATTAATACGGGTATCACTGTAAGCAAAGACCTGCCACTGACGGACCTCTTTTCCCTTGCACTGTCCGGATCCGTTATCGCCAACCCCTATTCCGACAATCTATATATGCTTTTCGGAATCGGGTTCTAAAAATGCGGAAACGGTTCTGACTACCGGAATTGAAAGCAGAATGAAGCACACCACAGTTCTGCTTTCAGTAACCGGTATCAAAGGTTGTTGATCAATTCGTCCAGTTCGGCCAGGAGTTCACCGTAACGTGTCCAGTTGCCGTCTTCAAGTGCACTGCGCATGTCGCTCCAGAGTGTTTGAATCTCCTCCAGCTGCCGGGCGGTTATGGTTGATACAGCCTGTTCGGGCAACTGAATGCCTGTAAGGGAGTCTGCAGCTATGGGTTCAACACCCGGCAGTACAAATTCATCTGACTGGCCAAAGATATCAAAAATGGCTTGTTCAATGGTGGGCTGCATGGAAATATTGTCTCCAATTGATACGATGACCCGCTGAAGCTGTGGAATATCTACGCCTTCAGCAAGCAGAAATACAGGCTCCACATAAAGAAAGGAGTCCTCAATCGGTATTACCATCAGGTTACCCCGGATCACACGCGAACCGCGCTGATCCCAGAGTGCGATCTGTCTGGAGATTTCGGGATCCTGATCAATGCGTGCATCGATCTGTGCAGGTCCATAGATCAGCCTCTCTTTTGGAAGACGATAGACAACCAGCTCACCGTAACTGCCCGGATCCGATTTTGCGGCAATCCATGAGATCATGTTGTCACGGTTTTCGGGAGTGAGAGGCGAAATGAGCATAAACTCAAGCTTCTCCTCACCGGGTAACCTTGCCAGTACATAATAGGGCTCCATGATCACCTGACGCCCTCCGTACTTTTCATTGGGACGTTCCCAGAGATCCTCCTGGTTGTAAAAAACCTGCGGACGGGTCATGTGATAACGGTTGAATATTTCGAGCTGCACTTCAAAAAGATCCTGCGGATAGCGAAAATGCTCTTCCAGGCCGGCCGGGATCTCTGACGCGGGCTTGAACAGATCAGGAAAAATAGAACGGTACACCTCCAGCACGGGGTCTTCCTCATCAATCATATAGTAATCGACAGATCCGTTATATGCATCAATCACAATTTTAACCGAATTGCGGATATAGTTAAAGCGGTTGTTGTACGGCTGTGAATAGGGAAAGGATGAGGATGTTGTGTAGGCGTCCTGGATCCAGAAGAGGCGTCCGTCCTGCATCACCAGATAGGGATCCCGATCAAGTGTCAGGAAGGGCGTGATGCGGTTGACACGCTCCTGAACGCTGCGCCAGATCTGAAGCCGGCTCTCGGGAAGAATATCATCGGTCAGCAGTATGTTGATGTCTCCCAGTTCCCAGGCAAACAGCAGTTTTCTGAAGTAGCTGCTGAACTGGATGCCGCCGGTTCCGTCGTAATTGATATAGACGTTCTCATTGCCATCGGGATAGTGGAGTTCGTCCAGCTCTGTGTTTACAATATAGT
This sequence comes from Rhodohalobacter mucosus, assembly GCF_003150675.1. Lineage (NCBI taxonomy): Bacteria > Pseudomonadati > Balneolota > Balneolia > Balneolales > Balneolaceae > Rhodohalobacter > Rhodohalobacter mucosus. The sequence continues at coordinate 227,549 of NZ_QGGB01000009.1, forward strand.
ATCCCGAGCTGTTTTCCCCATAGTAGATCGCGGGGTTTTCAACTTCAAGTTCAGGTGAGTCGGCGGCCGGGGGGATATTCCTCACAATCATGTTGGGTTCGCCCTGGCTGTTGGCTTCGGTAACAGGGCTCATCACCATTCCGAATCCGTGGGTATACTGCATATGCCGGTTTTGCCAGGTATCGGACTGGCTGGGCAGTTCCCGCGCAATTTCCCTTGCTGCAAGCATCATTTGTGTAACTTTGCCGTCTACGGTGTAACGGTCGTTGTCCACATTGTAAAATTCATAGTACGACCTGATTTCCTGAAGCTGCTTGTAGGTATTGATGAGCAGCCGGGGGTCCCACAGCCGGATATTGTCAACCGCATCCTGATTGTTTCGGATATCCGCTATACCAAGCGTGTCTTCTGCCTGATAATCAATTTCCCGAATAGTATGGAGGTTGTATGCAAGCCGCGTCATTTCAATATTGGATTCCAGGTAAGGGGTTTCGAGCTCAAGCTCGTTTGGCACAACCTGAAACTGCTGAACCATTCCCGGCAGCAGGCCCCTTCCAACAACCAGCACAATCAGGATCAGTCCGGCTGCTATCGGTACAATCTTATTCGCCTTGAGCTTGTACCCCACAAGCATTACGACTGCAATGAGCAGCGTGAGCACAAATAGAATCCAGAGCGCGGGCAGATGAATGGCTACATCGGTATAGGTTGCGCCGTAAACAAGCCCTCCGGTGTTCAGTACCAGCTTGTAGCGGGCAAGCCAGAAGCCCCAGGCCAGAAAGAGGAGCCATATGGCAATATTCACCTTAAGGTGATTGAGAACGGATGATCTTGCATCAAATGATGTTGGCGATTTGACCATCAGAAGCCCTGAGAAGATATAGGCAAGCGCAAGAAGAGCCGTGGTAATAAACGATACGGAAACGAGTGAACCCTGAATCATATCCCAGAATGGCAGGCGAAACATGTAAAATCCCACGTCCTTGCCAAAAAGCGGATCTGCCTCACCAACCGGCATGCTGCTGATAAACCGCAGGGATTCATCCCACCGAAGATAAAAGCTGAGCGCAAAAAAGAGTGCGAAAACCAGGGCGCCAAGCGTAAAGAACTGGCGAATACGTTTGAGAACAAAATCGCTGCCGATGTTGATATTTGATCCCTGCAGCGGGGATGCACTCAGGTTGGCATATTGCAGTTGACCGGCAAGAAATCTGAAATTGAAGATGAAGTAGACGGCAGCGACCAGGAAAGAGAGAAGTACCAGGATGATCTGAGTGCCTTTCAGTGTCCAGAAGATTTCGGTGTAGCCAAGTTCGGAAAGCCACATCCATTCAAAGATCCAGCTGGATGAAATCGATAGAATGATCAAAGGAATCGCGATGAGACCAATGATTTTAAGTAAACGTGTATTCATGGACGATAGACCAAAAGCCTTTTTGAAATTGATGAAGGCTAAAAATACAAATTCATAGCCTCAAATGTTTGATTACCGTCTATGAAGAACGCAGCAAGCTTTGTCCTGCATTACCTGTAGCGGGGCCTGAATGTGGCAGCATCCAGGATAGACCACAGATGTATAATCCATCCCAAAAGAACTATCCAAAGTACGGATGCCATAACAAACATGACCAGGGCCATTAAGAGCCTGCCCTGCAAAAGCTGACCCAATCCAGGGATGAAGAAACTGGCTAGAGCTGCGATGACGTTTCCTGCTGATCCTTGTCCACTCATGACAATATCGTATTTTAATTAACGGTTGTATCTCTGTACGGAAATCAGAAGAAATTGTTTAAGACTTCCCAAAATACGAAAGAGTGCCCCGGCTGTGCGATGGAAACGGACAGCAGGGATCAGGTATGTCCGATTTGCGGATATGAATTTCCTGAACAGTCAAAATCTGCACAAATTGCAGCCTGGGTATTTATTGTGCTTATTCTTTTCTGGCTCCTGTTCTGAAAGGTGTTTTCTGCCGTTTATTTTATCAGTCGCTCTGCTTCTTCGGGAATGTTCTTTACACCATGGCGTTTAAAATGCGCAATCAGCGTAGCATACTCGAAGCGTGTGGGTGTGGATGTGCGAAGGCGGTTAAATCCGTCAGATTTAACGGCATCAGGATGTTCCTTTAGCTTTCGGAGCTCGCTGTCGTAGTAGTCAACCTTATTGATCTCCCATAAAAAATCGGCAAGCTCCGGAGTTTCAGAAAAAACAGGCAGTGCGTGGTCCGGAACGGCCGGTTCTGCGGAAGCAGGCATTTCCAGTGAAAAGTGTTCGCAGAGCTGTTCGAGCACCATTCGGGTTGCAGCAGTTTTAGCCTCCCGGGAATAGCCTGCTATATGGGGAGTGGCAATAAAGGCCGATTGTGCAACAGTGTCGGAAAATGCCGGTTCGTGTTCCCAGACGTCCAGAACACAATCCCTGAGAGTACCCCTGTGAATCGCATCCAGAAGTGCCCGTTCATCTACCACCCCACCCCTGGCGGCATTGATGATGAGCTGAAAGGGGCTTCGGAGCCACGAGCTGCTTAACATATGAAAGGTGGAATGTGGTCCGGCTAATGTAAGCGGCGTGTGAAATGTCAGAATATTGCACGATAGAAGCTCATCTTCTGATGCAGAGACAAAATGGGGCTCCGATATTGCCCTGGGAGGGTCGTATGCTGCATACCCTATTTCGAATGCCGACAGCAGATCTATAACAGCGCTGCCGGTGTTGCCGCAACCCACCACGCCTACACGAAGATCTTCTGTAGTTTGTTTACGGATGTGCGACCATCTCAGAATTGCCGTCAAAACATACTCGGCAACCGCACGTGCGTTACATCCGGGAGAGTGCGCAAAACGAACGCCGATTCTTTCCAGATGCTCCCGATCCACGTGGTCGAACCCGGCTGTGGCCGTTCCGATAAATGATAGGTTGCCCGCAACGGGCAGGGTGTCAGAATTGATCCTGCTCACCGTACGAATCAGTAATGCATCGTAATCCGCCGCATCTGCAGGCAATCCGTTAGCTGGTTCAAAAAAGGAAAGCTCTGCACTGGTGGGTGCCATTTTTTCTGCATGATACAGGTGCTTGTCGGCCAGTATACGTACGTTCATACCTGAAAAAATAGAAAAAATTGATGATATCCATTTTCAAATAAAGTGAGCCCAAGATTGGGGATACCGGGGGAAAAGGAGCTAATTGTATTTCGTTTCTTTTCCAGATTCACGCTTACATTGTTTTTATGACTGATTTTCAGCTCTTCAGGAGCCGTTGAAAATTGAATTATGCTCATTATCAGCCGGATACAAACGAGAGCTGAATGCTGCAGGTCATAAAAAACTGTTCAGCATTCAAAAAACGGCGTACTTTTCAATAAGTTTGAAAGACGAAACGTTATCATGATGTAAATGACAGATATGGCCGGAGAAAAGTTTAATGCAGTAACATTAATTCGAAAGAAACGGGACAAGGGAACGCTTACATCCGATGAAATCCGTTTCCTGATACGCTCTTATACGGAAGATTCACTGCCCGATTATCAGATGAGCGCTTTTCTCATGGCTTGCTATCTGAACGGACTGAACACGGAAGAGGCTGCAGCGCTCACAAAATCGATGCTGCACAGCGGTATTGTACTGGATCTCAATGAAGTACCGGGTTTAAAAGTGGATAAACACTCAACGGGAGGAGTGGGTGATAAACTCAGCCTCATACTGGCACCCATCGTTGCGGCGTGCGGTGTGCCGGTGCCCATGATATCGGGACGTGGACTGGGACACACCGGCGGAACTCTTGACAAACTGGAATCCATACCCGGGTTTACGGTAGATATGACCCTTGATCGTTACAGGGAAATATTGAAGAAACACCATCTGGTACTTGCAGGCCAGACGGAGGACATCGCGCCGGCTGATAAGCGTCTTTACGCTCTGAGGGATGTTACTGCAACGGTGGAGTCCATACCGCTGATAGCGGGAAGTATTATGAGTAAAAAACTGGCAGAAGGAATCGACGCGCTGGTGCTGGATGTGAAATTTGGATCCGGCGCATTTATGAAGAATAAGGAAAATGCTACTGAACTTGCGCGTACCCTGGTTAATATCGGTGAGGAGTTTGGCAAAGAGACCATTGCCTATCTCACCAACATGGATCAGCCGCTTGGCTATGCAGTAGGCAACTGGCTGGAAGTTCGTGAGAGTATAGACGCCCTGCAGGGTGACGGACCGGAAGATGTGATGGAAATAACGCACCTGCTTGCCGGCACGATGATATATCTGGGTGATAAAGCAGATTCTGTGGATGAAGGAGTCCGTTTAAGCCGCCAGGCCGTCAGTGACGGATCTGCCATGGAGAAATGGATTGATATTGTGAAGGAGCAGGGTGGAGACGCCGGCATGATCATGCAACCTGAATCATATAAAAAAGCTGATTATATTGGCAATGTTACTGCACAAAGCAACGGCTACATTACGGAAATGGATACCTTTGCGCTGGGTATGGTGGCTGTTGAGCTGGGAGCAGGCCGCCGGGAAAAAGATGATAGCGTGGATCCGGCCGCTGGATTCATGCTTCACAAAAAAACAGGAGATACCGTGAAGCAGGGTGAAACAATTGCGGTACTCCATACGAACAAGAAGAATATGTTAGACGCAGCCGGAACATCGTTACTTGAGGCAATTACAATCAATGATTCAAAACCTGCCCCTAAAAAGTTGATTACACACCGGATTGACAAAAAAGGAGTACACGAATACGCGGATTAACTGTTGTTTAACACAAAAAAAGAAGTACATTTAATGCTGCACATGGCAATTCAAACAAAATCTTAACACCATGTTTCAACGATTTATCCGAGCAATCAAATCTCTATTTGGAGGAATGATCAGTTCGATGGAAGATCCCAAACTGATTCTTGAACAGAACATTCGGGAACTGAATGAACAGATTCCCCAGATGAATGAAAATATTGCAACTGTAAAGGCCAATGCAGTTATGCTTCGGAAAGAAGTGGAGCGATATGAAAAAACCATTCAGGAAGTAACTGCAAAAATCAAGTCGGCCATCAACGCAGACAGGGATGATCTGGCCGAGGGATATGCATTGCAGCTGGAAAAGGCACGTGAAAACCTGCAGCACTCCAGGGATCAGCTTAAATTTGCCGATCAGGCCTATGAAAAGGCGCTCAAGGTGAAAAAAGCGTTTATGCGGGAGAAAGACCGTAAAATCAAGGAAGCCCGTGAGGCTCTGCGTGCCAGTGAACGTGCGGAATGGCAGTCGAAAGTGGCCGATGCACTCGAAACATTTGAAATGGGCGGTCTCGACCAGACGCACACTGAGATGGTGAATCGTCTGAATGAGGAGACGGCAAGAAATGAAGCCCGGATGGAAATTGCGCTCGAAAGCGTGGATACGGAGACCATGGAGATTGAAGCAAATGCCGAGAAACTTCGGGCACAGGAGCTGGTGAACCAATTCAAGCAGGAGATGGGCAAATCAGCTGCACCCGAAGAAAAAGAGAAGAAAATTGAGGTGGATGAGTCTGCCGGCAAGGAAAAGGAAAAAGAGTCAGGTAAAACAGTAGGGCGCGATCGAACCAAAGCGTGATATAACGCATTGGCACAGATCCCTGCTGCGTGTTTTCAACACTGAACATTTGACCGAGACCACAATAGTATGTCAACCAGCAGTGAACAAGATCGGGAACGACTCAAGGAGGAGTACAAAGAGCATTACAGAAAAATTCGTGATGCGAAGGAGAAACTTCAGCGATCAAAGTATGTCCGGAATGTGAATGACGCCATGCAGAAAATGAATGCGGATGAATTGCTTTCATCCGTTGATGATTTTCTGGGAAGCGTGCGCAATAAAATGGTGAATATCGAAGCCCGTTTGGATGTTGCCATGGACCAGTTTCTGGAGGATCATCCCGACACGGAAGAGCAGGATGAAGAGCTCAGAAAGGCCAAAGCTCACGATACGCTAAAACAGATTAAGCAGGAAATGGGAATGCTTTACAGCGAGATCGAACATCAGGCACGGCATATGAAGGTTGAAAAAACGGTGGGTAAAAAAGAAGATACGGTTTCCGGCGATAGCGACATCAAAAGCCGGGAAGATGACGAAGATCAAAAATAGATGAAATGAGCAGTGAAAAAGAAAATATAAACTTTACCAAAGAGGCATTTCTGCACCCGGTAAACCTGGTATGCCTGCTGGTTGGCACAATTACGGCTCTTGTTTTCAACGAGATGGGTTCTGTGGCGGATACCATCCTTACCATGACATTCGGAGCCGAACTTATTTACCTTGGTGTGGTGCCCCGGCTCCCTTCGTACCAGAAAAACATCCGGCATAAAAAGCAGAAGGAGCGTAATGAAGATTCGGGCGATAAGATGATCTTTTATCAATTGGATGCACGGTCTCAGAAACGTTTTTTGGTGCTCAAACATATCAGCGGTGAGGTGAAAAAGAATTTTGATACGCTTCCCTATAGTTCAAAATCCATGCTGGAGCATATCAGGGATAAAATGGAGGATCTGCTCACAACCTATCTCACCCTTCTGGACATGAACCGCAGATTTCAGATCTACATGAACTCCGAAGTAGAGGAAGAACTGCGTCAGAAGGTTGCTCAACAGGAAGATGAGCTTGAAGAGATTGACTCGGAACAGCTTAAGAAGACCCGAGAGCGGAGGCTTCAGATTCTGAACAAAAGACTTCGTAAATTTGATTCCGCCAAAGAGAAGTACCTTATCTGTGAAACGCACCTGGAAACGATTGAAGACGCAATTCGCTATATTTACGAACAATCAATGACCATGCCGAATGCCGAGGATGTGGGGCAGCAGCTCGACAGACTTTTGAGTGAAATGGAGGAGACCACCTCCATCATCGAGGAGCTGGATCAGGACCTGCTTCCCGGATTCGAAAATCTGGATCATGAACTGGAACTTGCTGAGCTTCGCAAGGAAGCGGAAATGCTTCACAAAGAGACGGAACAGAAAGTCAAAAAGAATATATGACACCAGGACATTATGAAACCCTTCTGCTCGACATTGATCAGGATGGGATAGCACTGCTTACAGTGAACCGCCCCGATAAACTGAACGCACTCAACAGTACCGTTCTCAGCGAACTGGAAAGCACGGTGACCCGCATTCGGGAGGACGATGACGTTAAACTGGTAATACTTACGGGTGCAGGTGAAAAGGCGTTCGTGGCGGGTGCAGATATCAAAGAACTCAATACCCTGAACTCTGAATCAGGAGAAGAACTCTCGCGAAGGGGGCAGGAAGTTTTTGCCGGTTTTGAAAACCTGGGAAAACCTGTTATTGCACTTGTGAACGGCTATGCCCTGGGAGGGGGTGCCGAACTTGCGATGGCATGCCATATGCGGATTGCTACCGACAATGCGGTTTTTGGGCTGCCCGAGGTGGGGCTCGGACTGATACCGGGTTATGGGGGAACACAGCGTCTTCCGGCTCTGATTGGAAAATCGAAAGCCATGGAGCTTATTTTGACGGGGGGGCAGGTGAAAGCAGGAGAAGCAATGTCACTGGGTCTCGTGAACGGTGTATATTCGACTGAGCAGGCTTTGGATGAAGCCAAAAAACTTGCATCAAAAATCTTGAAAAATGGTCCCGTAGCCGTCGAAAAAGCCATCGAAGCCGTTAATTCTTCAGACAGGCCCGATGGCTTTGAAAAAGAGGCTGCGCTTTTTGGCGAATTGTGTGATACGGAAGATTTCAAAGAAGGTACTTCGGCCTTTCTTGATAAGCGAAAACCGGACTTTAAAGGACGGTAGTCCCTCTTTTCATGACCGAAATTCTTATTATAGCTGCCACTGTTCTTCTGAGCGGGTTTTTTTCAGGTTCGGAAATGGCGTTTGTTACCGCCAACAGGCTCAAGGTGGAGATTGAATCACGCAGAAACTCATTGCAGGGACGGTCTATTGCCTTTTTCAGCGAGAACCCTTCTACTTTTCTCACAACCACGCTCGTAGGCAACAACATTGTAAATGTGCTGTATGCAACGCTCATGGCCATCTACCTGGCTGAGCCGATTCAGTATGCCTACAGCTCTCTTTTTGGATCCATGCCATCGGAAGCGGTGATATTGCTTATTCAGACAATCTTTGCATCGATTCTGATCCTTCTGTTTGGTGAAATTCTTCCGAAAGCAATTTTCCGGATACAGGCTGATTTTATGGTCAGAGCAGTAGCGATCCCCCTACGGATTCTGAATGTTGTTTTAAAACCACTCATCATGGTATCCAATTCAGCCTCCGGCGTATTGGTGAGGCTGTTCAGCGCCGGAAGCGAAAGAAGCGACAAAGTATTTCGCCGCCAGGATGTGGAGATGATTTTCAAGGAACTTCGCGACAGCGGAGGAGGCCAGGATATCGATGAGGACGACTCAACCATACTTCATAACGTACTGGAACTATCGAATAAGCGTGTGAAGGAGACGATGGTGCCCAGGACCGAGATCGTAGCAGTGGAGAAAAGTACATCGATTGAAGATCTTAAGAATACATTTATCTCGTCCGGTTACTCCAAAGTACCGGTCTATCAGGATACCATTGATGATGTAATCGGGGTTGTTTTCGCATATGACATGTTCAATAACCCCTCTGCGGTTTCGGAAATACTGCGCCCTGTGAAGCTGATACCGTCCTCTAAAAAATCGAAGGACCTTCTGCAGGAATTCCGTCAAAGCAATGTATCCGTTGCCATTGTAATAGACGAGTACGGGGGTACTGCCGGCATGGTCACGATTGAGGATCTTATAGAAGAAGTTGTGGGTGATATTCAGGATGAATATGACAAGGATGAGGACGTGATTAAAAAGATATCAGAACGTACCTATGTCATTTCAGGAAATGTGGAACTGGATGAGCTGGAAGAGAAATATCCTGAGATAGAACTCAATGAAGAGGGAGAAGATGCGTTTGAAACCCTTGCAGGCTATATAATAAATCACATTGGACGAATACCGAAGGTGAACGAAGAGATTCAGATTCGCGGAAACAAATTTATCATCAGCAAGGCAACCCCCAACAGGCTTGAAACAGTAAAACTTGTTTTGGGTGAGGAAAACTGAGGGCGATTTGCCGTATTCGCTGATTCATTCACTGCATCAGCTTCATTCTAAGGATACAAAGAAACAATATGCTAGATTACTATCCGGGCTGGGCCAGGGAATTTGCTAAGAAATACCTGAGCCGTACGCTGAACCAATTTATTCTTCATGGCAATGTACACGACCTGGTACCTGCGGGTGAGGGTGACGGGCGTAATTTTATTCGTCTGAAAACATTTCTGGCCGAAGATTTCTTTGGGGCCAGAGACATCGTCATCTTTTATGATCGTTCTTCAGGAATTTATTTCAGGGATGAAGAGTCGCAGCGTGATTTCAGCCTGGCATTATCGGGAAGGGATACAATTGCGGGCACCAATTACTCCAAAAAACTTCCAAAGGATCCGGTGGGAGCATTTTCCGTGCTGGAACAGTACTTCAGGATCCGTCTCGACCAGCAGAAAAGCGTTGCTTTCATTGTAGACTTTTCGGAAACCATAGTTCCCGCCAACGAAGCTGGCAGCACGGGGAGCGAAGACAGGAATGCGCTCGTTTATCTCCTCAAATGGGCGCACGACTCACTATTTTTGGCTTCAGATTTTACCACGGTACTTATCACCGAAAATTTATCTGACGTCAACCGGAACCTCATTCAGAATCCGTACTCCTCAGAGATCAGAATACCGCTGCCCGATGAAGATGAGCGCCTCGAATATCTTGCTCATGAAACGGATCCGGATGAATTTGAAAAAATTTCCGACGTGCCTAAACCCGTTGTAGCGCAAATGGCGGCCGGACTGGGCTATCTGAAGCTGAAGAGCATTCTTTCGAATGCCAGGGAGAATGAGGAGAAAATCACGTTTTCTTCCCTTACGGAGACCAAAAAAGAGCTCATTGAAGCGGAGGCGTACGGTCTGCTTGAATTTGTGTCTACAGAGAGGACCCTTGATCACGTAGCAGGCCATCATTCTGTTAAAGAGCATCTTCGGGACGCGGTTGAGGCACTTAAGAATGGCCGCCGGGATGTTCTGCCCATGGGATACCTGGTTTGCGGACCTGTGGGCACGGGTAAAACCTTTCTGGTAACTTGCTTTTCCGGTGAGGTGGGTGTTCCGATGGTGAAACTGAAGAATTTCAGAAGCCAGTGGCAGGGTGTAACCGAAGGGAACCTGGAGAAGATTTTAAACCTGCTTCGCGCAATGGCGCCGGTTGCCGTCATGATTGATGAAGCTGATGCCTATCTGGGCAATCGAAGTGCCTCGGGCGACAGCGGTGTCTCAAGCCGTGTGTTTTCTCAGATTGCCACAGCCATGAGCGATACTTCCAACCGCGGAAGGATCATCTGGTTTTTGATGACGGCACGGCCCGACCTGATGCCGGTGGATTTAAAGCGCCAGGGCCGGGCTGAAGAGCATATTGCACTTTTTCCTCCCGAAAGCGAAGAAGAAAGGGTGGAGCTTTATGAGGTGATGAAGAAGAAAACAGGGTTAAAAATGTCTGAACCTTACATTCCGAAAGCTGTAAGGAAAGGAAGTGTCCGGTACTCCGGGGCAGACATGGAAGCTGCGCTGACGCGTGCTAAATTCCGTGCCGCTTCTGCCGGAAAAACGGAGGTTGACCCGGATATGCTCGACGAGGTGTTTGATGACTTTCTGCCGCCCACGTATCCGGAAGAGGTGGAACTTCAAACCCTTGCGGCGGTAATAGAGTGCACATCGAGGGCACTATTGCCCGAGCGTTTTCGTAATTTAGGCCGTGATAAAGTTCTGAAACGAATGGAACAGCTTAAAAAAACCGCCCGGTAAACTTTACGGATGTCAAGTAAAGAAGAAATACTTTCCGAAATACGCGAAACAATCGATCGCCTGGATGAAACGATTGTAAAAGCTCTTGGTAAACGACAGCGCATCGTACAGGAGATTATTGCAGGAAAGATTGAAGATTCGAGGGATATACGCGATCCCAAAAGAGAAGAGGTACTGCTCGACAAAATCAGAAAAATGGGCGCTGAAGAAGGTGTCGATCCCTATTTTCTGGAACAGCTCTTCCGGGAGATTATACACCATTCAGTCCGCTATCAGACACATGCTCTGGTTGACCATCAAAACAGCAAATCAGCTGAAAAAACAATACGTGTGGCCTACCAGGGTACAGATGGAGCGTTCAGCCATCAGGCAGCGATGCGTCATTTTGACCAGCGGTATGATGAAGTGGACTGTATCGGGTTCACGCGGTTCGATCAGGCTGCCGAAGCGGTGGTGCAGCAGAATGCGGACGTAGCGATACTCCCGATTGAAAATACCACGGCGGGATCCATCAACGATACCTACGACCTGCTCGCGGATAAACATCTTTTTATCATAGGCGAAGAGGTGCTTCGGATAATTCATTGCCTTATGGCCTGTGAAAAAGTGGAGATTTCTCACATCAGAAGGGTGCTCTCGCATCCGCAGGCGATTGCACAGTGTTCAAGATTCCTGGCCGGCCTTTCGCGGTGTCATGTAGAGTCTTATTTTGATACGGCAATGGCAGCCCGGAAAGTGGGCAATGAGGGTGATCTTTCACAGGCGGCCATAGCCAGCGCATATGCAGCAGAGATATATGGCCTTCAGATATTGGAAAGGGATTTGGCTAATCAGCCCGAAAACTATACGCGGTTTGTGGTGGTTTCGCGGGAGCCCGTAGCTTGCGATCCGCAGCTCAACTGCAAAACATCCCTGATATTTGCCACCATACATGAAAAAGGCGCACTTCTGAAAAGTTTAAATATGCTTGCCGATTGCGGTGTAAATATGAGCAAGCTTGAATCAAGGCCACGGCCCGGTCACCCATGGCAGTCGCTCTTTTATCTGGATCTTGAAGGCAGTAAAGACGAACCCCGCTTGGCTGAGGGGCTGAAACAACTTGAGAGAAACGCACCATTTTTTAAAATTCTGGGCAGCTATCCTGTCAGAGAAGGAAAATGGTGATGCGGATCAGCCGGTCAGCGTATACCTCTGCAGCCGTTCAAAGACCGGCGGTAACATGGTATTGTATAACAAACTATTGAGATCGACATGAAGTTTACGCCTTTTCGTATTTCACTGATCTATTTCATTTTTGCACTACTCTGGATCACAACTACCGATACCATTCTGGAGTGGTTTATTGACGACATAGATGCGCTTACTCTGATGCAAACCGTTAAAGGTATATTTTATATAACCCTTACAGCGATTGCGTTATATCTCATGATGAAAAGCCATGAGAGGTACATTTCTCAAAATGAAAAGAAGCTAAGGCAAAATGAGGAGTGGTTTTCATTAACTTCAGAGAGTGCAAATATTGCAAAATGGGAATGGTTTCCGAAAACAGGTGAAATAAAGCTGGACAATATCTGGACAAGCCTTACCGGTTATTCCACTGAGGACCTTGAGACGGGCAACATCAATGCATGGAAATCGATGCTTCATCCGGATGACGTTTCCAGGTTCGAGCATGCTATGAACGAGCATGTATCAGGAAAGAAAAGCACATACGAATGCGAACTGAGATTAAAACATAAGGACGGCCACTGGATTCATATACTCAGCAGGGGGAAGGCCATTGAATGGGATAAGAATGATGAACCGATACGGCTTGTCGGAGCCCACATTGATATAACGGACAGAAAAGTAATTGAAGATAATCTTGCCTACCAGGCGTCCCTGTTATCCAATGTATCGGATGCAGTACTCTCTCTTAATAAAAATATGGAGGTGGCAAGCTGGAATAAGGCGGCTGAGAGAATCTACGGCTGGAGCTACGAAGATGTAATTGGCAAGTTTGTAGATGATATGATCACCACCCGTTTTGAACCGGGTACAACGCCTGAGAGTCTTTATGAAGAACTTCTGGAAACCGGGTTTTGGGAGGGTGAACTGACCCAGACCGGTAAAGATGGGAGGGAGGTTCAGGTTCAAAGCTCCGTTACCCTGATGAGGGATTCGGAGAGTGAGATTTCTGATATTATTGCCGTAAACCGTGATATCACGGAGCGCCTTAATTACGAAAGAGAGAACAGGCTGCTTGCCAATGTGTTCAAAAAATCGAACACAGCTCTTGCCGTAAGTAGTCACGATTCTGAAAAACTTCTGCGGGTAAATCAGGCATATGCCGATTTATTCGGTTATGAACCGGAAGAGATGGTCGGCATGGATATTTACGGAAGTTTGTATCCGGAATCTGAGAGCGTACACAGAACCAAGAGAAAGAAGCGGCTTGATGAGCATGGCTCCATCACATTTGAGAGCAAATTGAAACGAAGAGACGGAGCCGAATTCTACTGTATCATCAACCTTTCAACTGTAAAGGAAAGCGACCAGGATCAGACCTATCGCATTGCAACCGTTCAGGATATTAGCAACCTGAAGAAAATTCAGGACCAGATTGTACATGAGAGACAGCGCTTTGAATTGGCAGCAAGCACCGTATCTGATGTGGTGTGGGAATGGAACCCGATTCAAAATGAGCTTTGGTGGGGAGAGGGCATTGAGACGGTAATGGGTTACTCTGAAGAAGACTATAGAGGCAAAAATCTGTTCTGGCATGAACATATTTACGAGGAAGACCGTGAGGATACCGTCAAGAGCATGGAAACTGTTGAAAACAGTGATGCAACGGAGTGGCATCGTGAATACAGGTTCCTGGCTGCAGACGGCAGCGTGAGAAACGTTCGCGACAGCGCAGTTTTAATCCGGGACGAAGAGGGAGAGCTGCTTCGTATTATCGGCGCAATGGTGGACGTTACCCGTGTGCAGGAATTTCAGGATACATTGAACCGTGAACGAAACCGGTTTGAGCTGATTGCGCGCAGTGCAAATGATGTTCTCTATGAGAGAAACCTGAAAACAGATGCAATCTGGTGGAGCGAAGGATGGCTGCACCGGTTTGACTACCGGGAGGGGGATATCGGGCAAACGGTTGCGTGGTGGAAGGAAAGAATACATCCTCATGATCTGGGAAAGATTGTAACGAGCATGCAAAAGTCGATTTTGCAGAACGAGGACTCATGGTCGGGCAAATACCGTTTTCTGAACGGGAACGGGGAATACCGGATCGTACAGGACAAGGGATATTTTGTGAAAAATGATGAAGGGAAACCATCCCAGCTGGTAGGGGCCATCTCGGACATTACATCTGACGAAATGGCAAAAATGGAGCTCAAAAAATCTGAGCAGCAGTACAGGCTTCTGTTCGAAAAAAGCCCGTTGCCGATGTACATCTATAACCCCGAGACGCTTGGCATCATTACGGTTAACCGGGCGGCTATCAATAGGTTCGGTTACTCAGAAAGTGAGCTTAAATCCATGAAGATCTATGATCTTCACCCAATAGAAGAGCAGGAGGACGTGCTTGCTGAAATTAAGAAAAGCCTCAGGAAAAAAAGTACGGGTTTCGATGTCTGGACCCAGGTTACCAAGAACGGCGACCGGCTGATTATGGAATTATCCGGATCGCAGATATTCTATCAGGATGATATCCAGCGGCTTGTCATTGCCAAAGACGTTACAGAACGCCGTTTGGCCGAGCGACGGCTTAAAGCATCCGAAGAACAGTACAGGCTGCTTTTTGAGAAGAATCCGGTACCCATGTGGATCTATGATCCGGATACGTACAGATTTACGGCTTCAAATGACGCTGCCGGAAATAAGTACGGTTATAGTGAAGAGGAATTTCTTCAAATGACAATTTTTGATCTGCATAAAAAAGATGAGGCAGAGTATGTGCGTAATACAGCGGATAAAAATAAGCATGCAGAAACCATTTCCTTTACGGAATCAAAGCACCTTACCAAAAGCGGTAATCAGCTTATAGTAGAAATATCTGCTTCACATATTCTGTACAAGGAGAAGAGTCAGAGGCTGGTTATAGCAAATGATATAACAGAACAGAGAAAGGCTGAAGAGAGAGCAATCAGTGCGATTCTGGAAGGTGAAGAGAGAGAGCGTCAGCGTATTGCAAAGGATCTTCATGACGGCCTGGGACAGTATCTTTCAGCTGCTAACATGAATCTGGAAACGGTTTTTGAAGATGCCACGTCACTATCCGACAATCTGGCACAGACGTTCACCAACGGTCTTGAGCTTTTGAATTATGCCATTTCAGAAACCCGCAATATTTCTCAGAATCTACTTCCAAAAGCGATCCAGGACTATGGACTGGAACTGGCGCTCGAAGCGCTGGTTAATCAGCTGAAAGGCCACAATGACATTGATTTTTACCTTTATCAAAAACTGGACGGTATTGAGATACCCGATAATATTCAGATTAATCTGTACAGGATCGCTCAGGAAGCCATCAATAATGCCATTCGCCATGGAAAACCCGCAAAAATCAACGTACAAAATATATACTCACAGGGTGAGGTGCTTTTAACAGTGGAAGATGACGGGACAGGGTTTGATGTAGATAATGTGGGCCCGGGTGGAATCGGATTGCAGAGTATGAAAACTAGAGTTGGTGCAATGGCAGCAAATATAGATATTGTTAGTACGATGGGCAGAGGTACAATAATATCAGTAATTGTTCCACTAACAAATAATAACTCCTGATTATGGCAAACATTAAGATTCTTCTTGCTGATGACCATAAGATAGTTCGAGACGGAATTAAGCTGATGCTAGAATCTCAGGCGGGAATCGATGTGGTTGCAGAGGCAGAAGATGGAATGGAGGTGCTAAAGAAGCTTGACCACCAGGTTGTGGATCTGATTGTGATGGACATCAATATGCCTGAAATGGACGGTATTACAGCCACCCGTGCCATAAAGGAAAAGTACCCGGATTTGAAGGTTCTGGCACTTACCATGAGCAACGATGATCTGCATATCCGCCAGATGATCCAGGCGGGAGCTTCCGGTTACATCATGAAAAGCGCAGGCCGCAATGAGCTGAAAGAGGCGATTCATACCATCATGGACGGTAAGCACTATTTCAGTGATGAGGCTACCCAAAGTATCATGATGGACCTGGTTAAGGGCAAGGGAAAATCATCAAGCCCGGATCCAATTCACATTACTGACCGGGAACTGGAAATTCTTGAATTGATCGTTCAGGAGTACACAAACCAGGAGATCGCAGAAAAGCTCTATATCAGCAGCCGTACGGTGGATGCACACCGCAGAAATCTGCTCCAAAAGACGGGGGCACGCAACACAGCCGGCCTTGTTAAATATGCATTTCAGCATAACCTTGTTTCTCCGAAAGACGAGTAGATTCTGCTGCATTCATAAAAAACTATGTAGGTAGAAACACTTAAGCTATTCCGGTGAATTTAGGCTCTTTGCCCTATAGAGTAATTCTCTGCCCTGCAGTAGCTTGAAGTATGGCCCCGGGCAACGAACTCCATATCACCATAATAAGTCAGAAATCACCCAGAGCAGCTGTGCTGAAACGTACGATAACCGACGCAATGGGAGATCATGCATCGGTTGAAATTCAGGACGCTGAAGAGATGAAAAAGAGAGATAATGACCTTGAAACGGATATTTGCATTGTCGATTTAATGAGTTCCAGGGATACGGCCCGAACCACAATCACAGGGGTCAGAGAGTTATTTCCAAGGGCGGGAATTATTGCCATGCATATCTATACAACTGCAGAGCTTGTGCGGCCGCTGATCGAACAGGGAGCCGACGGATACCTGACATACGACCCTTCCAGAAAGGAATTGGTGGGCTCTATCCGGGAAGTGGCTGCCGGAAATAAATATCTTCCCGCTTTCATCAGTTAGACATAAACACCTAGGTTTATAAAGCTTGCTTTGTACGCATCTTAACAGGAAATAAATTAAGATTTTTACGTCTGTTGCCGAAAAGTATAAGTGACGAGATTGTGCGCTAACGGGTTCGTAAACGATTATAAAATGTTAGATGTGAAGCCAGATAAAAATCGATCGGTATCTGATGTTCAGCTTATCAATGCCATGCCCGGCGCGGCTGCGGTACTGGATAGCCATGGACATGTTGTGCTTTCAAACAAAAAATGGAACGACCATTCTGGCTCTGCCTACTGGTTTGGAGAAACGGTGGGTGGAGGAAACTATTTTGAGAAGTGCCGCCAGCGGATTGAAGATGGGAATGACTATGCACTGAAGGTTCTGTTTGGTTTGCGTAGCGTTATTGACGGTGAAAAAGATCACTTCGAGCTATCCATCCCCGCCGGTGATTATATGGATAGCATATGGTACAAGCTTTTCATAACAAGTACAGGCAATGCCGGTCAGGCGCTGATATTTTTTGAAGATATCAGTAAAAGTATGGAGTCGTTGCGCAATTTTCGGGAATCGTCGGAAGTATACAGCCAGCAATTTAACAATTCTCTCGCCGGCATTATTCTGGGAACACCCGAAGGCCGCATCATCGACGTAAACCCGGCTGCATGTAAGATGCTTGGATACTCCCGTGAAGAGCTGCTGGATGGGGGCCGAAGCCTTATAGTGGATGTAAACTCGCCTCTGAACAAAGAGATGTATAAGGAGAGAGAGGAGAAATCGAGCTACGAGGGTGAAAAAGAGTACATCCATAAAAACGGATCCATCGTAACCGTGGAAGTTTGTTCCCTGCTGTTCAGGAACAAGAATGGTGATTTGAGAACCATGAATACTTTCAGGGATAAAAGTATGGAAAAAGAGAGCATTCAGAACCTGAAGGATGAACGCAGATTTACAAAAGCGGCTATAAACAGCATTCCGAATGCTTTCTTTGTTATCGATGACGATTATCGGCTGGTGCAATGGAATAACCCGTTTTTTGATGAACTGGGCTACGACAATGATTGTCTGGAGGGAATCTCCGTATTTGAAATAATTCCCCGGCATGAACGCAACAGGGTTTCGGCTGTTCTGGCTGAAGCATTTGAAACGGGAACCGGCCATGTGATAACGGAGGTGATATCAAAAAAAGCAGACGGACAGCACTATCACTTTTTTGGAAATACTTTCGAAAGCAAAGGGAAAAAATACCTGGTGGGAACCGGGACCGATATAACGGATCTGATAGAAACAGAAAAGGAAAAAGACAAGAACTACGAGCTACTGTCCCAGCTTTTTGAAACCTCTCCCCTGGGAATGGTAATGCTTAAGCCAGACATGCGTGTGGCAAAAGTAAATGAGAGTTTTGCAAACCTGTTCGGGTATAGCAAGCTTGAAATCATCGGCGAGAACCTTGACGAATTGATTGTACATAAAGAGGAACGCGAAGCAAACCGGGTTTTTAATACGGCTGTATTTGCGGGTACGGTTATGAAAAAAGAGGCTATCCGGTATACAAAAGAGAAAAAAGCCCTGAATACAATTATAAATACGGTTCCGATCTACGAAGCCGGCAGTGTTGTAGGTGCATTCGGTATCTATGTGGATGTAACCGAGCAGAAGGAGCTGGAATCCCGCATTCAAAAATCGCTCAAAGAGAAGGATATTTTACTTCAGGAAGTACATCATCGGGTGAAAAACAACCTTGCCATCATATCGGGGCTGCTGGACCTCCAGATAATGGAAGAGGAAAATTCCCAGATGCAATACAAACTGAATGAGGTGAGAAGCCGCATCTTTTCTATTGCCAAGATTCATGAAAGTCTGTACGAAAAAGAGGATGTTGTGCAGATCCGTTTCGACGAATACCTGGAATCTGTGCTTTCTGCTCTGCCTCAGAAGAGTATACAAAATGGTACGGAAGTTACCTTTAAAACGGATATTGGCCCTGTTATGCTAAACCTGAATCAGGCAGTTCCCTTTGGCATGGCTGTCAATGAGCTGATGAACGTGATATTTATGGATCGATCCGGCATTGATAAAATCAGTGTGGCACTCAGGGAAGAAAAAGGCAAGGTGCATCTATCAATCAAAGGCAAGGGAATACAAACAGAAGAATTACGGCCTGAAGATACAGATGATACATTTCACAAGACGCTCATCAGGATCTTCCTGTCGCAGATCAACGGGATAATGGACGTGTCGGCAGAAGATGAAACCAGGATTTCAGTTTCGTTCTCAAAAATGAATGTAAGGGGATCGAGCAGCTCGGTACTCAGCGCTAACGAATTAATAGGTTAATCATAAAACATCAGGTATTGGAATGCGTGTTTTGATTATTGAAGACGATATGATACTGGCTCTGAGCCTTGAAATCATGCTGAAAAAGCTTGGATATACATATATCCGTAAAGCACATACAGGCGAAAAAGCACTTGAAACCATGGTGGATTTTAAGCCGGATCTGATGCTGGTTGATATTTTTTTGGGTGCCGGTATCTCCGGAATTGATGTGGTGAAAAAAATTCAGGAAAGGGAAAATGTGCCCGTAATCTACATTACAGGCAATTCTGACGACTATCACCGCAGCCTTGCCGATCAAACGGACTATCTGAGTTACCTTGTAAAACCAATTACATTTAATGAATTGAAGAAAGCGCTCGATAAGGAGAATATAAACATTGCATCATAGTGAATATACTGGCTAACATATCATCCACACACTCTCAGGATCTCCCGATTGATCCCGTCAGGGAAAAAGAGCGGCTGGAGTCTCTGCAGTCGTATGATGTGCTTGATACAGGCCAGGAGAAGGAATTTGATGATCTGACGCGGCTTGCCGCAGAATTCTGTGATGCCCCGGCTGCCATGGTTAATTTGATTGATGAACACCGGCAGTGGACCAAGTCGGTATACGGCCGGGATGAAAATGCAGGACGGGAGCTGCCAAGGAATGAGTCGATTTGCCGGTATACCATCTATGAACCGGACTATTTAGAAGTTCAGGATCTCAGCGCAGATTCACGCTTTAACCGGCTCTCTTACGTTAATGGTTATCCTAACCTGCGATATTATCTGGGGGTACCGCTTAAAGATAATAGGGGCAACGGAATTGGCGCACTGTGCGTGCTCGACACAAAACCCCGAAGCATGAGTGAGCAGCAAATCAGACAGCTGTTTACCATTGCAAGCCAGGTGATGGCACGACTCGACCTGCACAGAAGAAATGATGAACTCATTAAGCTCAATGAGCACAAGGTAACTCTGATGCAGATGCTCAGCCATGATATGCGTTCTCCTATTAATGGGGTCATAGGTATGAGCAGCATACTTGCCGATGAAATTGATGACGAGGATCATCGGGAAATGGTTTCCATTCTTGAGCAGAGTGCAATTCAGTTGAATCAGATGGTGGACGAAATCATGAACTACTCTCTGATCGAGACAAACGGGTTTCAGCTTCAAAAAGAAGCCACTGATATTAGTGAGACCGTGGATAATATTGAGAAGCTCTACAAGCCGTTTTCGAAAGCAAAGGGAATTGGCCTGTCGGTTCAAAACGACATCGAGGCAGCGGTTTTTGTAGATAAGAATAAGTTTGAGCAGATATTGGGCAATTTGATTTCCAACGCACTGAAGTTTACACGCGAGGGCGGACACGTAAATGCATCTCTGGCACTGCAACGGAAACAAGACGGCGGACATGTACTGAAACTGGATGTTGAGGATAACGGCATCGGAATGGAAGCCGAGAAAGCATCCGCACTTTTTGATGAAAGCAGCAAGTTGTCGCGAAGTGGTACATCAGGTGAGAAAGGTACAGGGCTGGGTTTGTCGATCATAAAATATTTTGTTGATCTTCATGCCGGAAATATTGAGGTTAAAAGCTGGCCGGGAAAAGGCACCGTATTTACGGTAACGATCCCGGTTGCCATAGCGTAAACTGCGTTGTGGGTACATACTTTTAACCTTTATCCATCAACCGGAATTGGACCAGAAAGAAGATATTTTCAGAAAAGCAGAAAAGCTGCTGGCTGAAAAGCAGCTCAGCATTGAATCGTCGGACCGGTCGCGGCCATGGGGCGGTTTTTATGTGGTAAAAGAAGAACAGGCTTCCCGGTTTATCCGGACATTCTTTCCCTCGCTAAAGGTTGCCGATTTCCAGAAATTCTCAAAACTGAGCCCCAAATTGCTGATGGTGGCCCCGGAGAGAAGACTCTCCTGGCAGTATCATCACCGCCGTTCAGAAATCTGGCGTGTGATCCACGGTACGGTTGGAGTTATTGTGAGTGATACGGATGAGCAGGGTCCGGTCAGGGTACTTGTAGAGGGAGACAGCATCAGCCTGAATGAGGGTGAACGCCACAGGCTGGTCGGTCTTGATAACTGGGCTGTACTTGCCGAGATCTGGCAGCACACCAAACCGGGCGAACCCTCGGATGAAGAGGATATCGTGCGGCTTGAAGACGACTTTGGCAGGTAGATGGCAGCCGGTAACAACGCGCAAACTGCTGCTTCAGGGTACTTTTGAGGGTACCGTTTACGTTAATACAACTCAGGCAGCGTCCATAGGCCGTATTGCCGGCAACCCGCTTGCAGAGCGCAGTTCCTTGCGAGGCAGGTTTTTTTGTTATAAAAAATGCATATTAATACAAAGAAAGGTGGTCGGATGTCAGACTGCCTTTCTTTGTATAGCACCCATGTGAACTTCAGGCGGGAAAGTGAAGTTACAATAGTATTAATGATCATAAATCTGTAACCGTATATGGCAAAAGTGGATACGGATATCCGCGAACAAATTGAGCAGTATGAGCTCGACAGAACTCAGCAGCTGGAGCTTGCCGAGCTGCTTAAGATATGCCATGATCAATTGGGAGAAACGGACGACGCACTTGTTACCCTCGCCTTCAAGCTTTGCTGCAAGTCGCATGAGGGAGTAACTCGTGCTTCCGGAGAACCCTACTACCAGCATCCGGTGGAAGTAGCCAAAATAATGGCTGATGACTTCAATATTGATGACGAATCGGTAGTTGCCTCCCTGCTTCACGACACGGTTGAAGATACATCCGTTACCCTCGAAATGGTCGAGGAGTTGTTCAACCCTACGGTCCGGCACCTGATCGACGGTGTTACAAAGATTACCGGTGTGTTTGAAAGCCGGAATACGGAACAGGCGGAGACATTCATGAAGCTGATCCTCTCTATGGCGGAGGATATTCGCGTGGTATTGATCAAGTTTGCCGACAGGCTTCACAACATGAGGACCATCAGCCATTTGCCAAGGCAGAAGCAGCTTAAAAAGGCTACAGAAACCATGGAGCTTTATGCACCCCTGGCACACAGGTTCGGGTTGTTTAAAATTAAAAATGAATTTGAAGACCTCTGCTTCAAGGTTATCGATCCGAACTCATTTAAATTTATTGTACGAAAGCTGCGCGATAAGAAGGAAGCCAGGGAGCATTTTATTGAAAAGTTTATGGAGCCGGTTGAAAATGTTCTGAAGGGTCAGAATTTTTCATTTGAAATCAAGGGAAGGCCCAAGCATATCTACTCGATCTACCGGAAAATGCAGATGCAGCAGAAGCCATTCGAAGAGATTTATGATCTGTTTGCTATCCGCATTATCCTTGAAGAGCCGCATACAAAAGAAGATTGCTGGCGTGTCTATTCCATTATTACCGACTGGTATACCCCCATTCCGCAGCGATTCCGGGATTTTATTTCGGTTCCAAAGGCAAACGGTTACCAATCGCTTCATACTACGGTTATTACCAAGCAGGGTCGAAAAGTTGAGGTGCAGATCCGAACCCGTAAGATGGATGATATTGCGGAGCAGGGTGTGGCCGCCCACTGGAAATACAAGGAAGGAGGGGGAGGAGGCAGTTCAGAGCTCGATAAGTTCGTTCATTGGGTACGGGATGTGCTTGATAATCCGCGACCCGAAGCCGCCACAGAGTTTGTAAAAGATTTTCAGCTGAACCTCTATCAGGACGAGATCTATGTGTTTACCCCCGACGGGGAACTGAAAACCCTGCCCAAGGGTGCTTCCTGCATTGACTTTGCATTCGAAATACACAGCGAGATTGGTGAACGCGCCGTTGCTGCAAAGGTAAACGGTAAAATGGTACCCCTTCGCCAAAAACTGAAAGTGGGTGATCAGGTTGAAATCATTACAGGAAATAAAATCAACCTCAATGCAGACTGGATAGAAGATGTGGTGACCCACAAGGCGAAGGCAAGGCTGCGCCAGTTCATAAAACAGAAAGAACGAAAAATTGCGGATGAAGGGCGCGAATTATGGGAAAAACGCGCAGCAAAGGGCAAGATTGAGGCCACCGATCAGGAAATTACCAAAGTAGCCAAGAAGTTTAAGTTTGAAAATGCGCAGGAGCTGTTTTATGAAATCGGCAATGGCGCATTTGATGTGCAGGAACTGTTTAAAATTGTGAAAGAGCTCAAGAGCAAGGGCCGGATTGAGAAAGAAAGAACGGAGGCTGAAGAGCTCAATGAAGAGGATATACAGGAAAATTATATTACATCGGCACGGTCGATAGGCGACGGCAAAGCACTGCTTGTTGACGGCGAACTGACCGGGGTTAAGTACTCCTACGCAAATTGTTGCAACCCGATTCCCGGAGACGACGTGGTTGGATTTATCAGCAGAAACGGTGACGTGAAAGTGCACCGGTCGAACTGTAAAAATGCCCATCACCTGATACGAACGGACAGTGAGCGGATTATTGACGTTACGTGGGCCAGGAATATCGATACACAGTTTCTTGGAGCTGTAAAAGTAATCGGGGAAGACAGGGTAGGCTTGGTGAACGACTTGACGGAAATTCTTGCCAAGTCATTGAAAACCAACATGAAAAGTATTAACGTTAGTAGTGAAGGCGGGATGTTTGAAGGTATTCTGACGATCTATGTGGATGACCTGAAACATTTGGAGAAGATTATCAGAAGACTGGAGAAAGTGGAAGGAATCAAAAACGTGATTCGCTACGAATAATACCGTATTTGCTCAGCCCTGTCTTTACGCTTAGGTGTAAACACCTATAAAAAATGAATGAACCACCTATATCTATAGTCAAATCATTTATTAATAATTGGTTGATATAGGACGTACACAGAAGTGTGTGCAATGGAGTGACTAACGCAATATTAATAGAAAAAACAATAACGATGGTAACATACACAAAACGTGATATCGTGCGAACCGTGGCCGACAAGATGGACGTGCCCCTGAATCAGGCCGAGCCATGGGTTGATTCAGTAATTGATGCTCTAAGGTCTAAAATGCTTGCAGCCGATCCTACCTGCCGAATCGAACTCCGTGACTTCGGAGTCTTTGAAGTGAAGGAGACAAAAGCGAAGCCTAAGGCCAGAAATCCAAAAACCAACGAAGTGATTTACGTACCTGCTCATAGAAAAACGCACTTCAAGCCGAGTAAACGGCTTAAAAAATTCCTGAAAATTCCTCTTAGTGAGGTTAAGAAAGGGAAATAGTTGGCAAAGTATGGAAGAATCCTCGGTGTGGATGTAGGGAGTAAACGGGTTGGCATTGCAAGGACAGATTTGCTCAGAACAACCGCCAATCCGGTTGGAACCTTCTCCCCCGAGGACTCATTTAAAGAGATAGAGAGACAGATAAATAGGGAAGGACCCGTTATCGGCATAGTAGTTGGCTGGCCGCTCACCCCGCAGGGAGAATACACAAATGCCACTGAAATGGCTTATGATTACATACGCCATCTGGAAAAAACGTATACATCCATTCCTGTATTTAAAATGGACGAAAGATTCAGTTCAAAACAGGCAATGGAGCTGATGAGAGACGCGGGGGTACCTAAAAGTAAACGCCACAAAAAAGGAAGGTTGGATCAGGCCGCAGCAGCCCTTATTTTACAGCAGTTCCTGGAATCACATCCTGAAATGTAATCATGTCTGTTTTACCTATAGTTACATACGATGACCCGGTGCTCCGGCAAGCATCAGCACCCGTTAAAGAGAATAGCGAAGAGCTTCAGCAGCTCATTTCCGACATGTTTGAAACCATGTACAATTCAAATGGCGTTGGGTTGGCGGCTCCGCAAATTGGCAGATCGATTCGTCTTTTTGTTATGGATGCAGATGCGATAACCTCCGAGCTGGATGAAGAGGAGGATCTTGGCCCTATTGCCATGATAAATCCAAAAATTGAAAGTCTGTCGGGAGATAAAGTGAAAATGGAAGAAGGCTGCCTCAGCATACCGGACCTTCGAGATGAGATCGTACGTCCCGACATCGTTACCGTATCGTATCTTGACAGGGAGTTCAATTCAAAAAAATTAACGGCGGAAGGATGGGTTTCGCGGGTAATTCAGCACGAATTTGATCACCTTGAGGGTACATTATTTATAGATTATCTGAGTGCTTTCCGCAAACGTCTTCACCGGTCAATGCTAAAGAAAATTGATTCAGGCCAGATGGAGGTCGATTATCCGGTCGTGCCCAAGCTTCCTGAAAAGGCCGGCCAGACGGTATGAAGTCACTGGGAATTGTTTTTATGGGATCGCCTGATTTTGCGGTTCCTTCTCTGGATGCACTCTATCATTCTCACCACCGCATATTGGCAGTTGCAAGTAACCCCGATAAGCGCAGGGGCAGACGCAGCAGGCCGGAACCAACCGATGTAAAAAAAAGAGCCCTCGAGCTGGGCTTGCCGGTAATCGATGTAGAAGACGTCAAAAGTGATACGTTTGAAACAAGACTTCGGGAGCTGGCACCCGATCTGCTGGTTGTGGTAGCATTCAGGATTTTACCTGCACATATTCTGGCCGTACCCAGGCTGGGTTCAGTTAACCTGCATGCTTCCCTGCTACCCAAATACAGGGGCGCCGCACCCATCCATCACGCAATTATGCAGGGTGAGCAGGAGACGGGGTGCACCGTATTCTTTCTTGATGAAAAAGTGGATACGGGCGAGATCATCGGTCAGGCGAAAACAGACATCGGCCCGGATGAAACCACAGGTGAGGTCTATAACCGCTTAAAACATCTTGGAGCAGAACTGCTGCTCGAAACCGTACAGGAAATTGCTGACGATACAGCAAAACCGGTGAAGCAAAACCATTCAGCTGCAACACCCGCCCCAAAGCTGTTCAGCGAAAACACACGTATCGATTTTTCAGAAAAAAGCACGGATATTCACAATTTCATAAGAGGTTTAAATCCCTTCCCTGTTGCGTGGTGCAAATACGGCGATCAAAAAATGAACATATACCTTTCAAGGCCGGCCGGAAGCGAAGTGCCAGAAAGCCTGAAATTGAGTCCGGGCGAGCTCGCGGCGCATGATTCAAGGCTTTTTGCCGGTTGCGGTGACGGAGTCCTGGAGCTGTTGGTCGTTCAGCTTCCCGGAACAAAAAAAATGACGGGCACTGAGTTTGTCAACGGCTACGGGCTGGATAAAAAACTCTCCTGACAGATTATTGTCAGTCGTCTCAAATTTCTTTGTACACCTAGAACAGAGAGTTGACTAAATGATATTATTTTGAGATATACCGTTCAGAAAATTCAGGGTGTCTCGATTAAAAAATTTTTCATATTAAAAACCTGATATTATGGATCTTCCCCCATTACTAAAGGCTGCAAAAGCCGGAGATATTAAAACGATGACGGAACTCCTTGAAAGCGGAGCTGACATCAACGAAACCCATAAAAACGGAGCTTCAGCCCTGATTTATGCGGCTGAACACGGACACATGAATGCTGTGAAGTTTCTTATAGAGCATGGCGCTGATCCCGCAATCCAGACCAAAATGGGCGGAACAGCGCTGAACCGGGCAGCAGAGAGCGGTAATACCGAGATGATGGAATATCTTCTCGATAAAGGAACACCCATCGGTGATCTTGCGCTGATAGTCGCTGCGAGAGAAGGGAACCAGGAAGCCGTCCAGCTTCTGATTGATGCGGGTGCGGACGTTAATGCACAACAGCGCTGGGGACAAACGGGATTGATGCTTGCTGCCCGCGAAGGGCATTCTGCCGTTGTGAAATTGCTTCTTGATTCCGGCGCGAATGTGAGGCTTCGCGATAAAAACGGGGATTCTGCGCTGAATATCGCAATCGATAATGACAATGCAGATATTGCCATGCAGCTGCGACGCGCAGGAGCGAAGGCTCAGGTTAAAAAAACCACGCCACCGCCTGCAGCAGCCGAAGATGAGGAGGACGAGGATTCAGACGTCTCGGAACTGGATGAGATTATTGCGGACGATTCTGAAGACGAAATCCCGGACGATATGGAACTCGATGACTGACACATTTCGGGTTTGAACACCCGGAAAATAGAAGGTCCGATCGATAATAGCCTCTCAACAACCAAAGCTGAAATGAAAAAAGCGCTTACAGTGTAAGTGCATGGATTTTGGGGCCGAAACATTCCCTGAAAAATGGATAGAGTGCTTGTAAACCGTTATTTTAATATGAATGTAAAACTGCAGGAATGCAGATAATTTGAATTTGAAAAGGAGCAATAAAACATGGCTAAAATTAAAGTAGGTATTAACGGCTTTGGGCGAATCGGCCGGCTGGTAATGCGTTCGATTCTGAAAGACCAGAGTGATCACATTGAGGTAGTGGGTATTAATGACCTCACAGATGCAAAAACTTTGGCACATCTTTTTAAATACGACTCCGTGCAGGGTAAATTTGATGGCGAAGTGTATGCCGATGGAAGTAATCTTGTTATCAATGGTACGAAAATAGGTGTTTCTGCAGAGCGTGATCCGTCCGATCTGAAGTGGGGTGAACGAGGTGCAGAGGTGATTGTGGAAGCAACCGGAATATTCCGTGATGACAAATCCTGTCAAAAGCACATTGATGCCGGAGCCAAAAAGGTCATTATTTCCGCTCCCGGTAAAGGCAACGTTCAAACGATTGTGCTTGGAGTGAACGATGAAGAAATTGACAAGAGCAAGTCCATTTACTCCAATGCCAGCTGTACAACCAACTGCCTGGCGCCAATGGTGAAAGTAATTGATGAGGCATTTGGTGTGGAAAAAGGATTTATGACTACAATTCACGCCTACACCGGCGATCAGGCTCTGGTTGACGGGCCGCATAAAGACCTGCGGCGTGCACGTGCAGCTGCGGTGAATATTGTGCCTACCACGACGGGAGCTGCAGCTGCGGTTGGCCTTGTGCTTCCGCACCTGGATGGCAAACTGGACGGTGGCGCCGTTCGTGTACCGGTAGCAACCGGTTCACTTACCGATTTTACCGTTCAGGTAGAAAAAGAGACAACAGCGGATGAAGTTCTGTCCAAATTCAAAGAAGCGGCAAATGGCCCATTGAAAGGCATCCTGGAGTACAGCGAGGAAGAACTGGTATCGACCGATATTATCGGTAATCCTCACTCCTGCATCTTTGACAGCGGAACTGTAAAGGTTGATGGAAATCTGGTTAAAGTGATCGGTTGGTACGACAACGAAGCCGGATATTCCGCACGTACGGCAGAACTGATTACGCGTATCGTTTAAATCAGATTGAATGCCGGCAGCAACTGATTACCGGCATCATTAATTTTTCAGGCATATAGAATGGCCCGGCCGGTAACTATTTACCGAGCCGGGCTTTTTTTTATCCAAACAGAATCTCCGAATACAGGCCAGCCTCCGTTGCAAAAATTCATTGGCAATTAAGCCGCATAGTTGATTATTTACCTTCTGTTTTATTTCCAACCTCATGATTTCGCGGTTACCATGATTCGATATGCAACTCCTCTTCTGATACTACTTCTTTTTCTTCCTGCAGCAGCTGATGCGCAGGAGCAGCCTTTTTCACGAATGGATGTATTTGACCTGCAGTGGGTGCAGGATCCGCAGGTATCGCCCGACGGTGAACACATTGTATATGTGCGCCGGGGCATGGACATCATGAAAGACAGACGCACCTCATCCCTGTGGATCATCAGCAGGGTGGGTACGCAGCATCGCAAACTCACAACCCGAAGCGAGTCGGAATCCGGCGCGGTCTGGTCGCCCGACGGTTCAAAGATTGCGTTTATCAGCGGGGATGATACGCACGATTCAGAAATTTTCATTCACTGGGTGGATTCGGGTGTTACAACACGTATTTCTCAGCTCGACAGATCGCCTTCGGGCCTGTCGTGGTCTCCTGACGGAAGCAAGATTGCATTCAGCAAGCATGTGCCCGAACCAAACCCGGTTCTTGTAACGCCCCCGGACAAACCCGAGGGTGCTGAATGGGCGGAAGCACCCAGGGTAACAACAAGACTCAACTATGAACAGGATGGCACCGGTTACCTGGAACCCGGCTATTCGCACTTGTTTGTGATCAGCGTTGACGGCGGGCATGTACGCCGGGTAACATCGGGCGATTATCACCATTCAGGCCGCCCCGTATGGACGCCCGACAGTGGCAGCCTCATCTTCTCCGCAAACAGGGATGAGGACTGGGAGTACAATTTCAGGGATTCCGATATCTATTCGGTTGCACTGGAGTCGGGTGATATTACCCGTCTCACAGACCAATTCGGACCAAGCCACAGCCCTGCCGTTTCGCCTGACGGAACCACCATTGCCTGGCTTGGCTATGAAGACAGGGTTCAAACCTACCAGGTCACAGAACTCTACCTGATGAACAGCGACGGGACGGACCTGCGGAAGCTTGAAACCGGACTGGACAGGTCACTCTCGAATATCGTCTGGGGTGCGGATGGAGAGGGGATCTATTTTCAGTATGATGACCTTGGGAATACCAAAATCGGCTATACGGATCTCTCGGGCAGTACGGAAGTAGTGGCGGAGAATGTTGGCGGCACAGCGGTTGGCCGCCCTTACGGAGGCGGATCCTTTTCAGTATCGGCCAACGGGGTGATTGCCATGAATCAAACCACACCCTACTACCCCGCGGAACTGGCTGTTACCCGAAGAGGGAGCAGGGAAGCAGATAAAATCACCGATCTGAACGGGGAGCTGTTCAGTAACCGAACGCTCGGAAATGTGGAAGAGGTGTGGTACACTTCATCTGTGGACGGTATCGATCTACACGGATGGATTGTAACACCACCTGATTACGATCCCGGTCAAACGTATCCCCTGCTCGTGGAGATTCACGGCGGACCGATCAGCAACTACGGTGACCGGTTTTCACCGGAAGTACAGCTTTATGCTTCTGCGGGGTATGTCGTCTTTTATCCGAACATGCGCGGCAGTACCGGCTATGGAGAGGAGTTTGGGAATCTGCTCTATCATGACTACCCGGGCGATGATTACCACGATATTATGGACGGCGTGGACCTATTGATCGAGCGCGGAATAGCCGATGAGAACCGGTTGTTTGTAACGGGAGGAAGCGCAGGCGGAATTATGACGGCATGGATTATCGGCAAGAACAACCGTTTCAGGGCGGCTGCCGTTGTGAAGCCGGTCATGAACTGGATCAGTAAAACCCTTGCAGCGGATAATTACTACGCCTACGCAGACTACCGCTATCCGGGTCAGCCATGGGAAAATTTTGAAACCTACTGGTCGTTTTCTCCCATTTCACTTGTTGGAAACGTGGAAACCCCCACGCTGGTCATGGTGGGAACAGATGATTTGAGAACACCCACTTTTGAAGCAAAGCAGCTTTACAGCGCGCTGAAGCTGAGGAGAGTGGAGACCGCATATGTAGAGGTGCCGGGAGCCCCTCACTTTATCGCCAACAGGCCAAGTCAGTTGATCACAAAGGTAGATCACGTTCTTGCCTGGTTTGAGAAATACAATTAATCTAGATATTCAACATCGGGTTTCAATCAGTGGCCCGCAATATCCTGTTTAACGACACATTAAAACCATGTTCAGAAATAGAATTAAATCAGCAGTAACACTTTTTGCGATACTTCTATTTGTATCATCCGCTGCAGCGCAGCCAATTCAGATAGATCGGGTGGAGCCCGGAAACTGGTGGACCGGTTTTCAGCACCCTGAGGTTCAGATATTAATTTACGGTGAAGACATACAGTCGGCACAGTTCTCAATGGACGACTATGCGGGTGTGTCCCTGGAGAGGGTAACACTGGTTGAAAACCCAAACTATATGTTTGTGACCGTTCGAATTGCAGAGGAAGCTGAACCGGGTGAGCTGCAGTTTAGATTTGAGCGCGGCAGAAACAGCACAGAAATTTCCTATGAGCTAAGAGAGAGAAGTACGGAAACCAACCGCAATCAGGGTTTTGATTCATCCGATGTTATCTATCTGCTGATGCCCGACCGATTTGCCAACGGCGACCCGTCGAACGACGTTATCCCCGGCATGCTGGAGGGGGTAAACCGGGCCAATCCCAATGCGCGGCACGGCGGCGACATTCAGGGTGTGATTGATAACCTCGAGTATATACGCGATCTGGGTATGACGGCTGTGTGGTTTACGCCGATACTGGAAAATGACATGCCTCCCGAATATGGCGCCTACCACGGATATGCGGCAACGGATCTCTACAGGGTGGACCGCAGGTACGGAACCAACGAAAAGTACCTGGAGCTGATTGACAAAGCCCATGAAATGGGTATGAAAGTGATCATGGACATGATTCACAACCACGTGGGAACCGAGCATTGGTTTGTAAAAGATCCGCCTACGGATGACTGGATCCATGACCTGTCGGAAGTGGGAACCACCAATTTCAGGACATCCACCGTCATGGATCCCTATGCGTCGGAGTATGACTTCGAGTCGACCGTGAAGGGGTGGTTTGTTACCGATATGCCCGACCTGGATCAGCGGAACGAACTGCTGGCGAACTATCTCATTCAGAACACGCTGTGGTGGATAGAATATTCAGGAATCGATGGTATTCGTATGGACACGCACCCTTACCCCTACAAAGAGTACATGGCAGACTGGGCTGAGCGGGTGATGGAAGAATTCCCCGATTTCAATATTGTAGGTGAGGCATGGATGCCCAATACACCCACAACTGCGTATTGGCAGACCGGATTTCCCAGCAAAGACGGGTACGAGAGCCACTTGCCAAGTGTAACCGACTTTCCGCTCTATAACTCCATTGCACGGGGATTGAATGAAGAACCCGGCTGGGACACCGGTATTTCGCAGCTCTATTTCACACTAAGCCAGGATTTTCTGTTTCCGGATGCAGGCAAGAACGTGATTTTTCCCGGGAATCATGACCTTGACCGGATCTTCACCGTGATGGGAGAAGACTACAACAAATTCAGGCTGGCCATGACGTTTATTCTGACAACCCGGGGTATTCCGCAGCTTTACTACGGAGATGAAGTACTGCTGACCGGCGGCGGGCCGGATGGCCTGAAGAGAAAGGATTTTCCCGGCGGGTGGCAGGAGGACCCCGTTAATGCATTTACAGAATCAGGGCGCGAGAGACTGGCCGAAGTGTCCGGTTTCCCCGCGGCGGAAGCTCATCGTTTCGTGCAGCGCCTTGCAGTCTGGCGGCAGGATAATGAGGTGTTGCATAACGGAGAGCTGACTCATTTTATGCCCCAAAACAATCTCTATGTCTATTTCAGGCATAACGATGAGAAAACCGTAATGGTGGTTCTGAATGCAGAGGATGAGCCGCAGACGCTCGATATGAACCGCTTTGACGAAAGAGCCGGCGGTTATGCCACCGGAACCGACATTATCTCTCAGCACACGTTCGATCTCGGGCCCACGCTCGAGGTTGGCCCGATGCAGGCCATGGTTATTGAGCTGGAGTAGGGTTTTCTGGGGGCAGTCTACTACGCTATCTACTACGCTGAAGCTTTGTAGATCAGGAAAGCTTCGGAGACCAGGGGGTACAGGGTGCCCCGAAGTCTCGGGACTGCGCACTACACGCAGCAGGGTGCAGGCAACAGTTGGAAAAGTATTTATGTGTTTGATTTTTAAAGATGAAGTACCCGGTCGGTTGATTATTTGCCTTTTATCAGGGTACAAGATTGATCAGAGATCATTCGCTTGATAGCTTAAATTGTTCCGATCAAAAAAGTCCGGAGGACGATATACACGAGCGGTGAATTTATTCCCCGTAGCAGGGTGCAGGGTTTGGAAAAGGGAAACGACTAAAAGTCCCCTCTCGAGAGGGGACTTTTTGGAATATCACTTAAATAACGGGCAGTCAGCTTAAATATAAATCGGCGCTCTTGTCAGGCGCTACATCTCTACCTTTATTCCGCCAACATATACCTCTTCTATTGATCGCAGATTGCGGATCGATTCGAGCGGGTTTTGTTCGAGGATCAGAAAGTCGGCAGATTTTCCGGGTTCCAATGTTCCAGCCTCTTCGATTATGCCGGTGCACTGTGCAGCATATCGCGTGGCGGAGGTTAGCACCTCTTCAGGGCTCATGCCTGCGGCCTCCATCATCTCCATTTCCATGTGCTCAAAATAACCCTGGAAGCGTGCCGGAGGGCCGCTGTCGGTACCCATCGCTATTTTGACACCTGCATCGTGAAGGGCCATCATATTGCGCTCGGCGAGGGGCAGGGCATCCCGGAAAAAATCGGCTTCGGGTCCTTTGAAAAAGTCCTGAACCTCAGCCACCTGGAGCCGCTCCACAACCCATTCCGGCACCTCTTTCAGGAAAAAAGGATCGTCAAAAAAGGGAGGCCTTTCTGCGTAGATATACGTAGAAACTTCACGGGTGAGTGTTGGGGTGATGCAGACATTGTTTTCCAGCATCAGATCGATCAGCTCGTTGTCGACGGGGGCATTTCGTACACTGTGGGCAACGAGGTCAGCACCCGCTTCCACCACATTTTTGGCATCTTCGAGGGTAACGATATGAACTGCAACGGGAAGATCCAGTTCATGCGCAGATTCTATCACGGTTCGGTAGGTTTCGGGTGACATCTTCTCTGCCGTGCCAAGTTCGTCATCCACCCGTATTTTTACCCAATCGGGATTTAGCTGCACCAGTTTTTCAAGCTGGCTTTCGACATCTTCGGGTGTTGAAGGATCAAGGACAGTGCCTGCAAGTTTAAAACGAGCCATTTTTCCTTCTTCCGGTGTTACCGTGTCACGAACAAGAAAGGCGTGTATCGGCTCATCGCCAAGGCTCACTACATAGGTGATTCCATACCGTGCATAAAGACGGAGCTGATAAAGAACATTGTCTGTACTGGCTGCAGAAGGGCCCGTATCCACTGCGTCTCTGGCAACGGCAAGATGTCCATGAGCATTTATCAGGCCCGGGATGATATATTTTTCATCGGCCAAAACAACCGCTGCCCCCCGGGGCGGTTTTTTTTCGTCGAGGCTGTAGACCTCCACAATTTTGCCGTCACGCACTTCCACGGCTGCATTCTGAAGAGGTTCTTCTCCGGTACCGGTCCATACGGTTGCACCGGTATAGACGGTCAGCCCCTCTGCCTCCGGATTTGTACACGACAGAAAAAAGAGGGTAACAAAGAGTGTTGTCAGAACAAGTAATGATCTGTATACAGGATCTTTCATATGTATGGTTTATGCCATTAAATGAACTGTTTAATTTGATTTCGGGCCGGTTTTTACTGATCAAGGTCCGGTGCGGGAAATATAAATATTTCGTAAATGGCAGATGAAATTTATTGGGATTCAATTTTTTCTAATCCCGTTAAAACCGCAATCCGGTTTATGCAGCAGAAACTATGTCAGCAACAGTAACCCTGATCGCCCGGGCCGGCGAACTCAACCGGGCAAGAAGGAACTCTTACCTCCTCTTTTTTAGTCCTCGATCTCAAAGCTGGAGGTAACCGTTGCTGTTTTTTCGAGTGTTTTCGTTACCGAGCAATATTTGTTCAGAGACAAATCAATTGCCCGTTCTACTTTTTTCTTATCCAGTTTGCCGGTGAGGATATAGTGAAGGTGAATCGTTTTAAACTCTGTGTAGTCTCCCAGCGATATCCGTTCACCGGTAATTTCAACTCTTATATCGTCCAGTTCCTGGCGCTGTTTTTTCAGGATACCGATAATGTCGATAGTGGAACAGCCCCCCGCTGCTGCAAGAAGCATCTGCATTGGACGAAACCCCAGGTTTTTACCCCCGATATCCGGCGTACCGTCCATATTGACTGAAACTCCGTCTTCGTTGACGGCTTCCATATGAACATCGTTGTTTAGTCGCTGAATTGTAATCTTCATGAAGATCTGAGATGAGATAGGTTTTTCAATGTAAGCGCAGAAAATACCGATTTTTCAGACAGAATGTGAAAGAGTTCCGGGGACGGAGAACCGGCATTCCGGGAATCCGGTTGTAACAATTTGTCCTGCGTACGGTCCTTAGTGCACTTTTCAAAAAGATGTGTTCTGAATGGATTTTCTTACAAAGTGGGTAAACTCTCTGTATCTGGCCAGACTGCTCTGTTATTTGGGTAAAATGGCTTACAAAAGCGCAATGGTGAAACTCAGGGGCAAGATGGCATGACCGGCGCAGGGAAAGAGTATGGCCACTTGATTGATTAATCGATAAATACCTGCAAGTCGGACCTGTTTTCAGTAGCGGCATACATAGCCTTAGTCTGCATATGTGTGAGCCTTTAAATTGCGGATCAGTTTATCGCCCATTTCATGAGTGCCTACAAGCTTTGTGCCGGATCTGCCGCGAAAAATATCTTCCGTACGGTATCCCTGATTAAGCACAGCCTGAACAGCTCTTTCTATATCCTCGGAAGCCTCTTTCAGCTGAAGTGAATACCGGCAAAGGAGGGCCGCTGATGCCACGGCTGCAAGCGGATTTGCTGCTCCCGTGCCTGCAATATCGGGAGCTGATCCATGCACGGGTTCGTACAAACCGTTGCCATTGCCAAGGCTGGCTGAGGGCAGCATACCGATAGATCCGGTGAGCATTGCAGCCTCGTCACTGATGATGTCACCAAAGAGGTTGCCCGTTAAAATCACATCGAACTGCTTTGGATTTCTGATGAGCTGCATGGCACAGTTATCAACAAGCATATGAGTCAGTTCCACTTCAGGAAACTCAGCCCCGATTTCTTCAACGGAATTTCGCCATAATCTGGAGCTTTCAAGTACATTGGCTTTATCTACGGAACAGACTTTTTTGCTGCGCAACATAGCAGCTTCAAAGGCTTTCCGGGCGATTCGCCGCACTTCGTTACGTGAATATTTCATTGTATCGACAGAAAACGTGTCGCCGTTCTCTTCAACGGTAAACCTGGGTTCGCCAAAATAGATGCCACCTGTAAGTTCACGAACGATGAGGATATCCGTACCCGATATAATCTCTTCCTTGAGGGCGGATGCACCTGCGAGTGCAGAATGTACACGTATCGGGCGAAGGTTTGCATAAACCCCCAATTCTCTGCGTAGAGCCAATAATGCCGCTTCGGGCCGCAATTCAGAGCTCAGATTTTCCCATTTCGGACCACCTACTGCACCCAGAAGTACGGATTTATGTTTTTTACACAGCTCAAGCGTTTCTTTTGTTACGGGCACACCGTCAATGTCGTAACCGGATCCGCCGAAATTTCTTTCGATGGTTTCAATTTCAACATCGAAGGGGAGGCAGGCAGCTTTCAAAACATTCACGGCTACGTCAGTTACTTCAGGACCGATCCCGTCGCCAGGAAGGGTAATAATGGTTTTTTTGATCATGCTATGGGTTTATGATGTTGAATTAAGATTTTAACTGCCTAATCAACAGGATAGGCTAACGTTATGAAAAGGCTTATTTCGGGACCATTCCCGTTTCCCTGGCATATGCGAAAATACCCCCCGCGTTTACAATATCCGCCACACTTCCCAAGGGTTTCAATCGATGAGATGTATTCTGCGTATGATTGACAAGAGCAGGAATTGCGGGGTCAATTTCAAGTTCATCGCCGGTTTGTACAGCTTCACTCAGATCCCCAACGCTTTCGTATGGAGTGAGAAACCCTCCATCAACTGAATTACGATAAAATATCCGGGCATATGAGGGTGATATGATGGCTTTAATGCCTGCAATTTCGAGACAGGCCGGAGCATGTTCACGCGAGGAGCCACATCCGAAGTTGTCGCTTGCCACGATTATGCTGTATTCACTTTCACATGCATCCCCGTTTATGAAAGGTATGTTGCCATTGGGTAAACCTGATTCGGAGGATGGTACTCCGGACAGTGCATACTTTCCATACAGTTTACGCTCTTCGGGGTCGGTGAGGCTGTAGACCAGATGGGCAGCCGGTATTATCTGGTCGGTATCGACGTTTTTACCGAGTACAAATGCTTTTCCTGCAATGTGCGCTGATTTGGTTGTCATGGTGTTTTATCGTTTTTTAAAGTTGGTTTCAAAAAGTCCCCGCCTGAGTGGAAATTTCTCCAGCATCTTGTGCTTTGTCGTTTGTAAATCAAAATCATATCACCGTCTCCTGAATAAATACCCGAGGGTCAGTAATTACACCGGTAACGGCAGACGCTGCAACAGTGTAGGGAGACGCCAGATAAACCCTGGCTGCCTTGGATCCCATGCGCCCGGGGTAGTTGCGGTTGGTAGTTGAAATACAGACCTCCTCCTGGTTTAATCTGCCAAACGTGTCGGATGGACCACCCAGACATGCTGCACAGGACGCATTTCCGATTTTGCATCCGGCTTCCCGGAATATTTCAATAAGCGGGGTTCCGAGAAGTGTTTCGGTTTCAAGTCCGCGTGCGATTTCGGTCGTTGCCGGAACGATATAGGTGTCTATTTTCAGCTTGTTGCCACGGATAATACCGGCCGCTGCCCTGAAGTCAGACAGCTTTCCTCCTGTGCACGACCCGATGTAAGCCCGGTCGAGCTTGACGCCCTCAAGCTCTTCGGCCGTTGCCTTATTGTCCGGACTATGGGGTTTGGCCACCATGGGCACCATCTCTTCAAGATTGTAGAAGTACTCACTGTGATAATGTGCATCGGGGTCGCTGTAAACGGGCTCATATAGTTTGTCGGTTCGCGCCTTTACATATTTTTCCGTGATTTGATCGGGTTCCACAACACCGTTTTTTCCGCCGGCCTCGATGGCCATGTTTGTGAGTGTCATGCGGTCCTCCATGGTCATCGCTTTTACACCCTCACCAGCAAACTCCATGGTTCGATAGGTGGCTCCATCCACACCAATATCGCCGATGATCCGGAGTATGATATCTTTTGCCATCAGGTAAGGCGGGAGCGATGCCCCCCCGAATACAAAACGCATCGTTTCAGGCACTTTTACCCACAGTTTGCCGGTACCCATGATGAAAGCGGCGTCCGTATTTCCTATTCCGGTGGCAAACTGTCCGAACGCACCTGCAGTACACGTGTGGGAATCCGTGCCGAAAAGAACCTCTCCGGGACGAGTAAATCCCTCTTCAGGCAGTGCAACATGGCAGACACCTTTGTACCGGTCGGTTCCAACATCATAAAAATGAGGCAAATCCTGTTCAGCGGCAAAGGCACGCAGAATATCTACATTTCGGTTAGCGAACTTATCGTTTGTAAAGATATAGTGATCAGGAATAATGACCAGTTTTTCCCTGTCCCAAA
The DNA here is from genome assembly GCF_003150675.1 of Rhodohalobacter mucosus. Lineage (NCBI taxonomy): Bacteria > Pseudomonadati > Balneolota > Balneolia > Balneolales > Balneolaceae > Rhodohalobacter > Rhodohalobacter mucosus. Next base: position 265,860 of record NZ_QGGB01000009.1, read on the forward strand.
CCCTTGCGTTTTCACCGAATTCGCGCTGAAATATCGAGATAGCCGGCGGTCCGCATACATCGTGCGTCATCAGAACATCTACATCAACCCAAACCGTATCGCCCGGGTTTACGTGTTCGCGTCCGCTGTGTCTGGCAAGAATTTTCTCAGTCAGTGTCATTCCCATGTTTTTGGTTCTTTTTTTGGCTTAACCTTTTGATTATAAGACATCAGGAGTACACCCTTTCTGTAGTCAGAGGTCGGGATGTTCGTTATGAAGTCTGGAGTAAATGTTAATGTTTGGTGTTTGATTTAAGTTTGGTGCTGACCGTATGCTCCGTGGGAGCGGCTAATGGGCCTTCAGCCCGAAGATGCCAGCCGTCCATGTTTTTCAGCCGTGTCGTTCATGCCCGACATCACTGAAATCAGGTCGTGGTCATTCACGGTTTTCTTTTCGTCGGCCAGCCGGGTTATTTTATCATAAGCACGGTTCAGTTTCTCATTACTGAGCATGTAGCCCATACTCTCCAGTTTTTTTCTGAGAGCAAAGCGTCCGGAGTGTTTACCGATTACAATTTTATTGCTGGTTAATCCTACAGATTCAGGGGTCATAATCTCATAGCAAAGCGGATTATTGAGTACCCCGTGCTGATGGATGCCGGCTTCGTGGGCAAATGCGTTTTCACCTACAATGGCTTTGTTGAGTTGCACACGTTTGCCCGTAATCTGTGTAAGAAGCTGGCTGGACGGATAGATTTCTCTGGTGTTGACCGATGTGGTGAAATCCATATTGTTTTTCCTGGTTTCCATGGCCATCACCACTTCTTCAAGAGAGGCATTTCCAGCCCTTTCGCCAATTCCGTTAATGGTGCATTCTATTTGCCGTGCCCCGTTTTGAGCGGCTGCCAGTGAGTTAGCAACGGCCAGTCCAAGATCATTATGACAGTGCACGCTGATTACCGCTTTTTGAATGTTGGGAATGCGTTTTTTCATAGTCCGGATCAATTCACCGAACTCCCATGGAAGCGCATACCCGACGGTGTCTGGAATATTGATGGTAGTGGCTCCGGCCTCAATGACAGCCGTAAAGATATCGATCAAAAATTCAGGGTCGCTGCGCGAGGCGTCCTCAGCCGAAAACTCTACATCGTCGTAGTGAGTTTTTGCGAACTCTACGGCTTTCACAGCCGATTCCAGTACCTGATCACGGTTTAGTTTCAACTTATACTTCATGTGTATATCGCTGGTAGCGATAAATGTGTGAACACGCGGTTTTGCGGCAAACTCAAGGGCAGCAACGGCGCGGTCAAGGTCCTCCTGCCGGGTCCGGCAGAGTGCAGCCACGGAACTGGTTTTGATTGTTTTCCCAATTTCCCGAACGGTTTGAAAATCACCGTCGGAAGCTATGGGAAATCCGGCCTCAATCACATCAGCACCCAGTCGTTCCAGCTGCAGGGCGAGACTCAGCTTTTCGCTGCGATTCATACTGTAGCCGGGGCTCTGTTCTCCATCGCGGAGTGTGGTATCGAAGATGGTGATGTGATTGTTCATGGGTTTGTGAGTGTATTTAAGTGTTGGATTAAGAGTTTCCTTTTTTAAGGGAGTGGACGCAGGGATAGATTCGTTGTGAATTCCAACCGGAAAATGATCCGGCATTTCATCATGGTTCCGAAAGAACCACCCCCAACCCCTCCTTAAAAAGGAGGGGAGATCATTAGCTTGTCAGAATTTTGCCATCGTTAATAGGTTTGATTTTTTTCGGTTTGCTGCTGTTATTCATAAGGAAGTAGGTAACTCCCTCCGATAGTGCCTGCCAGCTTGCATCGATAATATTTTCGGATACTCCAACCGTCCCCCATCCGTTATCGCCGGCCGCAGAGTCGATCAGCACGCGTACTTTTGCACCGGTTCCTTTCTTTTCGTTCAGCACCCGTACTTTATAGTCTCTCAGCGACATTGCTGAGATCTCCGGATAGAACTCACAAAGCGCTCTTCGAAGAGCAGCGTCAAGGGCGTGAACCGGGCCGTTGCCTTCGGCGGCACTAAGTTCCACCTGCCCATTTACGCGCACCTTGATTGTGGCTTCAGATCGCGATTCACCTTTGGCATTTTGTTCCACGATGACCCGAAACCCTTCAAGGTCAAAGTAGTCGGGAGCCTGACCCGTCATATGCTTCACCAAAAGCTCAAAGGAGGCCTCTGCTGCCTCATACCGGAAACCTTCGTTTTCAAGAGTCTTCAGCTTTTGTACAATGGCTGTACTCTCCTCAGACTGTTTGTCGAAATGAAATCCGAGTTCCTCCGATTTGTAGCTGAGATTACTTTTGCCCGACAGATCGGATATGAGCACCCGCCGCCGATTGCCCACCTTTTCGGGGGCAATGTGCTCATAGGTTGCAGCATTTTTCATCACGGCACTCACGTGGACCCCCCCTTTGTGAGCGAATGCACTTTTACCCACATAAGGCTGTTTGCTGTCGGGTACAAGATTGGCGAGTTCACCAACAAATTTCATAAGGGTTGAGAGCTGGGGTAAATTTTGCCCGGAAACACAGTGATGGCCCATTTTGAGCTGCAGATTGGGAATCACAGAACAGAGATTGGCATTTCCGCATCGTTCGCCATACCCGTTGACGGTTCCCTGTACATGATTCGCGCCTGCTTGTACCGCTGCGAGCGTGTTGGCAACAGCCAGTTCACAGTCGTTATGTGCATGAATGCCGATTGGTGCAGAGACGTGCTTTTTTACTTCATGCACAATACCGGAAATTTCGTGGGGAAGCGTGCCGCCATTTGTATCACAGAGTACCAGAACGTCGGCTCCTGAACATTCTGCTGCCAAAAGCGTTCGGATAGCATAATCAGGATCATGCCTGTATCCGTCAAAAAAGTGCTCGGCATCATAGATGACTTCCTTGTTGTGCGCTTTGAGGTGATTCACCGACCCTGATATTATCTTCAGGTTTTCTTCCGGAGTAATGTTCAGGGCCTCTTCAACATGCAGGAGCCAGGTTTTTCCGAATACTGAGACGGCGGGCGTTTCTACCTGTATCAGGGCGCGAAGGTTGGTGTCCTCTTCAGGGCTATTTCCTGCACGGCAGGTACTTCCAAATGCAACCACTTTAGCATGCCGGAACGTATGTTTCTTCGCTTTCTCAAAAAATGCCATGTCCTTGGGATTAGATCCCGGCCATCCGCCCTCGATGTAGTGAATGCCAAATTCATCAAGGCGTTTTGCAATACGGAATTTATCCTCAGCCGAGAAGGAGATGTGCTCACCCTGCGTGCCGTCGCGAAGGGTGGTGTCGAATATCCGGATAGGTTTGGGCATGTGATTTTGGTTTTGTTTTGTTCCTCTCATTGGTATCCCGAAGAGATCATTCAGGTTGTGCAGACCGGGCCTCGCCCTGAGTGAAGCATGGCGGGGTTTCTTTCCATTACTCTGCTGGTTCGGGTTCGGGCCGGGATTGTTTGTTGTCCGGGATCCAGTTCATCATGGAGCGCAGCTCTTTGCCTACCTGTTCAATTTTATGGTTGCCCAGCTTTTTTCTCATTCTGATATGGTTCGGCAGGCCTTCAGCATTTTCTTTCATCCACTCATCTGCAAAAAATCCGCTCTGGACCTCCTCAAGGATCATCTTCATTCGCTTCTTCGTATTATGATCGATCACGCGCGTACCTCTTGACAGTCCGCCGTACTCAGCCGTATCGCTTACTGAGTAATACATTCGTTCAATACCTCCCTCATACATCAGGTCCACGATAAGCTTTAATTCATGGAGGCATTCGAAATAGGCGATTTCAGGCTGGTAACCGGCTTCCACCAACACCTCAAAGCCTGCTTTCACCAGCTCGGATGCACCGCCGCACAATACAGCCTGCTCCCCAAAAAGATCGGTTTCAGTTTCTTCCCTGAAGGTGGTTTCAAGAACACCGGCACGGGTGCCGCCAATAGCTTTGGCATAGGCCAGGGCGGTTTTCTTTGCCGTACCCGTTGCATCCCGGTGAACGGCGAAAAGGCAGGGAACGCCCGACCCTTCCGTGAATACACGGCGAACCAGGTGTCCGGGCCCCTTTGGAGCCACCATAAATACATCTACATCATCAGGAGGGGTAATGCCGCCAAAATGAATATTGAATCCATGAGCGAACATCAGGGCATTTCCGGCTTCCAGATGAGGTTCAATGCTTTTTTTGTAGACATCGGCCTGATGCTGGTCGGGGATCAAAACCATCAGGATATCACCTGCCTTGGCCGCTTCGGAAGTCTCCATTACGGTGAGTCCGGCCTCTTCGGCCTCGTTCCATGAGGAGCTCTCTTTCCGGAGGCCTACCACAACATTCATCCTGCTATCGCTGAGGTTTTGTGCGTGTGCATGACCCTGGCTTCCATACCCAATTACTGAGATGGTTTTCCCGGACAGGTCATTGAGATTGGCATCACCGTTATAATATGTTTGTGCTTTCATTTTTTCTTTTGTTGGTTTTGTTGTGCTGTAAAAAAGTCGCCCTTTAAAGGGGGGCATTTAGAATCAGTTTCTTTCCCATTATTTCAATTAATATTCACCGCTCCCTGAAATTCACGTTTCAGCGCTACGCTCCCGGTTCTTGACATTTCAGTGATACCATACGGTTTCAGTACTTCAATCATGGCGTCTACCTTGTCGGTGTTTCCGGTGACTTCAAGTGCCAGCTTATCGTCTGTTATGTCGATCACTTTGGATTTGAATGCCTGAGCAATGAGCATGATTTCGGATCGACCGGCTTTTGCGGTGGAAACCTTTATAATGGCCAGTTCACGCTCGATGCATTTCTTATGGGTCAGGTCGGTTACCTTTAACACATCGATCACATTGTGGAGATGCTTATTGATCTGCTCAACCGTTTCCTCATCGCCATATGTGGTAATGGTTATGCGCGCCATGCCCCGTTCAGCCTCAGCCGCAAAGGTGACGCTCTCAAGCTCAAACCCTTTTCCGCTGAAAATCCCGATAATTCTGGAAAACGTATTCAGGTTGTGTTTCACAAGCACGGAAAGCGTATGCCGGGAATCTTTGGAGACTGTTTTAACTTGCATTATCCGCACTCCTCGTCAGATTCAACCATTTCGTTAAGGGCAGCTCCGGAGGGCACCATCGGGTAGCAGTTTTCCGTTTCAACAACCCGGAAATCCATTAATACGGGTCCGTCATGGATGTTCATTGCTTTATCCAGAACCTGCTTCATCTCTGCGGGATTGGTAGAGCGCATCCCGACGGCGCCGTAGGCTTCAGCCAGTTTCACAAAGTCAGGGTTGTTGGATCCGAAGACGGAGAAGCTGGTGCGGTTGTCGTAGAAGAGCTGCTGCCACTGGCGAACCATGCCCAGGCAGCTGTTATTCATCAGGGCAATTTTTACCGGTATTTTATACTCAACGGCGGTTGCGAGTTCACAGGAGAGCATTTGGAATCCGCCGTCGCCCGTGATGCAAACTACATTGCGGTCGGGACAGGCAAGAGCCGCACCCATGGCTGCCGGAAAACCGTACCCCATGGTACCCAGTCCGCCCGATGATATCCAGGATCGCGGATAGTTGAAATTGTAATGCTGGGCCGCCCACATCTGGTGCTGACCCACATCAGTCACAACGATCGCATTGCCTTCGGTGGCATCAGAAATCATTTTCATCATATGTTGCGGATAGATTTTATCGTCTGCCTCCGGAACAACCAAAGGATGGTCACTCTTCCAGCTATGAATGGTATCCCACCAATCTGAAATACCGGGAGGAGCAGCCAGCCGGTCGATAGCGGGAATGACTCTTTTGACATCTCCCACAATGGGGACCTCCACCGGCACATTTTTCCCTATACAGGATGGATCGATATCAATGTGGATTTTTCGTGAGTGGGGTGAAAATCCATCCAGCCGCCCGGTTACACGGTCATCGAAGCGGGCACCAACGGCAATGAGCACATCACACTCGGTCATAGCCATATTTGCGTACCATGTGCCGTGCATACCCAGCATGCCGAGTGATTGCGGCTGGCTTTCCGGAAAGGCACCCAGCCCCATGAGGGTCGTGGTGACCGGAATATTCAATCGTTTGGCAAATGCGGTAAGCTCGTGCCAGGCGTTTCCTGAAATAACACCTCCACCGGCATATATTAACGGCTTTGTTGCGTTGGAGAGCATTTCAGCCGCTTTTTCAATTTGTGGATGATGCCCCTGAAGGGTTGGCTTGAAGCTCGGGATTTCCACTTTTTTCATTCCCGTAAATCGCCCTTTTGTATTGAGCATATCTTTTGGGAGATCCACAAGTACGGGGCCTGGGCGGCCGTTGGTTGCAATGTGAAAAGCCTCACGAATTACGTGCTCCAATTCCGAGACATCCCGGACCAGGTAGTTTTGCTTGGTAATAGGACGGGTAATGCCAACGATATCGGCTTCCTGGAACGCATCGTTACCAATCACACCGGTGGGTACCTGCCCTGTAAAGACAACCAGCGGAATGGAATCCATCATAGCGGTTGCGATACCTGTAACCGTATTCGTACCGCCGGGACCCGATGTGGCCAGAACAACTCCGGGCTTACCTGTTGCCCTTGCATATCCATCAGCGGCATGCGCACCGGCCTGTTCATGACGAATGAGAATGTGTTTTAAGTCATGGTTATCAAAGAGGGTGTCGTATACGGGAAGAACCGCTCCGCCGGGATAGCCGAAAATCGTATCAACACCAAGGTCGGCGAGCGTTTTGATCAGAATGCCGGCGCCATTGTCAGTACCGGAGTCCGGAAGTACAGAAGCTTGCTCAACGGGTTCAAACGAAGGGACAGAAACTGTTTTTTGAGCCGGGTATGTTGAATTGGTTGATTTCATATGTCTTGCGGGTATACGTTTCCCGCCAGAGGTCGTAAGATGAAATCGCATTGTGAAGTGTGACTGCGGCTTTTAACCTCTGGCGGATGGGGTTATCTAATAATTAGAATTAGAATGCCAGAGATTAGAGATAGAATCAGAATCAGAATGCTAATAATGCTGATGGCAGAAAGATCAGATAAAGATATCGTGGAAACTGAATATTCTATCGCAGCGATAAGAGTAAGGGATCCAATCAAAAATAAAACAGCAGGCAGCAGGAACCCGAAATCTTCCCGAAGAAGATGGGCCGTTATATTGCTATGAAGAGTCGCTGTTTTCAACAGGTGAACGTATTGATTGATTATCGCTTCGAAAAAGCTAGACAACGACTTATGTGATGTCAAGATTTTTTTTAAAAAAATGTTTAGATATAATTGTGATGGAAGACTGAATTATTAAAAAGCGCTTCCATGGATATAAAAATGAAATATTAAGTTCTTGTAATAAAACAACTAAACAGATATGGCCAGAAAATCCGGTAAAATCAATACATTCAGCTCAAGATTAACTCAGGAGCAGTCGCAGGTTGGATCGAAAGCCATGCTTTATGCAACCGGTTTGAGAGCGGAAGACATGGAAAAAGCTCAGGTGGGCATAGCAAGCACGGGGTGGGACGGCAATCCGTGCAACATGCATTTGAACGGTCTGGCAGACCTGGTAAAAGGCGCTGTTTGGAACAGTGACATGGTTGGATTTGTGTTTCACTCTATTGGGGTGAGCGATGGAATTTCAATGGGTACGCAGGGAATGAAATACTCTCTTCCCTCCCGTGATATCATTGCCGATTCCATTGAGACAGTGATGACGGCCCAGTGGTACGATGCCAATATTTCTGTAGTGGGATGCGACAAAAATATGCCGGGATCGGTCATGGCTATGGCAAGAGTGAACAGGCCCTCAATCATGGTCTACGGAGGGACCATTCGGCCGGGAAACCTGAACGGCCAGAAACTGGATATTGTATCCGCATTTGAGTCTTACGGCCAATTTTTGTCGAATGAGATTGATGAAGATCAGATGAACCGCATTTTAAAGCATGCCTGCCCGGGTGCAGGGGCATGCGGCGGAATGTACACTGCCAACACCATGGCATCAGCCATCGAGACCCTGGGAATGAGTTTGCCGTTCAGCTCTTCCATACCGGCAACACACCAAGAAAAGCGGAAAGAGTGCGAAAGAGCAGGAAAAGCGATCCGTCTTCTGCTGGAGGAAGATATCAAACCACGCGATATTATCACCCGAACTTCACTTGAAAATGCGGTTGCGATAATTATTGCCCTGGGGGGATCTACCAATGCTGTTATGCATATGCTTGCAATTGCCCGTGCTGCTGAGGTTGACTTTACCATAGACGACTTTCAGGAGGTCAGTGACCGTACTCCTTTCCTTGCTGACCTCAAACCATCCGGGAAGTATGTGATGGAAGACCTGTATAATGCGGGTGGTGTGCCGGCCGTTCAAAAGCTACTGCTGGAGCACGGCTACCTGGATGGCAGCTGTATAACCGTTACCGGCAAAACGCTTGAAGAGAATGTGGCTGAACTACCGGGACTGATCGAAGAACAGAAGGTGATTTATCCCGTATCCGACCCGATTAAAGAGACAGGTCATCTTCAGATTCTATATGGAAATCTGTCAGCGGAAGGAAGCGTGGCAAAGATTACCGGTAAGGAGGGAACCCGTTTTTCAGGGCCCGCAAAGGTTTTTGAATCGGAGGAGGACGCGCTGGCTGGTATTCGCAACGGCAGTGTGACGAAAGGAGATGTAGTGGTGATACGGTATGAGGGGCCGAAGGGTGGCCCCGGTATGCGTGAGATGCTCTCGATCACCGCGGCCATCATGGGAGCGGGGCTTGGAAATGATGTGGCACTGATCACAGACGGCCGTTTTTCGGGTGGAACTCATGGTTTTGTAATTGGCCATATAACTCCCGAAGCACAGCTTGGCGGGGCCATTGGGCTGTTGAAAAATGGAGATGAAATAACAATTGACGCAGATGAGAGAACGCTGAATGTGGATCTGACTCAGGAAGAGTTAAGCAGTCGAAGAAAAAACTGGACTGCACCGGAACTGAAAGTGAAAAGCGGATCGCTTTACAAATATGCGAAACTGGTATCTACGGCAAGTGAAGGGTGTATCACGGATGGCCCGGGGTAAACCAACGCAGCAAATGTTCAAAACAGAGATTGTGTGATCACCTGCCTGCACTGTAACCCATCTCTGTATCATCCTCAGTTTGCATCACATTGAACCAGTTGACATTACGGGTGAGGAACATGACCGTCGCCAGCACGCTGAACAACGCGATGCTTCCCATGAACAGTGCGTAATCCTGAAGCTGAAGCAGTATGTAGAGATAGCTGTAGAGAAGCACCAATACCCCAAACAGGATGGCCGAGTTGCGTATGCTGGATAAAACACTGTATGAATAAAGGGTGATCAGCAGTATGACAGCCGCGGACGAAAGCAGATAGGAGAGGTTGAATGCCACATATTCTGATGCGGATAGAAGCAGCGTATAGAAAACCAGCAGGGCAAACCCGATAAGCAGATACTGAACGGGATGAATGGCCTGTTTGCTGTAGATCTCAAACATGAAAAATGTCAGAAACGTGAGTCCGATAAACATGATCGCATACTTTGCCGTACGCATTGTTTTCTGATATTCGTTTACTGGAAGCAGCAGGCTCACGCCGAATGAGAAATTTGAGATCTCATGACTGGAACCCAGCCACTGCTGCGGGAAATTCCTGTTAAGATGAAGCACATTCCACTCCGCTTTAAAGCCGGAAGAGTGAACTTCTCTCCGTTCCGGAAGAAAGTTGCCCGTAAATGCAGGATTGGGCCAGCCGGAGGCAAGACTGACTCTTGTTTGCTCTCCGATAGGTGAAAAAAGCAGCTCAGAACTGCCGTTCAATGTCAGGTGCACGCTGAATGAAACCGGTATTTCGGGATTGATAACGGGCGAAACCGATACCCCGGACGACAGTACATCCCCGGAGGCAATACCCGGTGCGGCGGTATAATCCCGGTCCCCCCATTCAATCCTTATACGTTCCCTGATACCGGTCATATCCGATATGCCAATCGAAACAAATGCATCTTCGGTCAGAAAATCATCGGCGGGGATATTCAGGCCTCTCAGGTTGAGTGGCGAAAAATTTCCCGATAGCGAGAGCCCGGAGGTATAAACGATGGATTCATAGATGCCCCGGTAGCGCACTTCAGGCTCAACAGTGCCCTGAATCGTCAGATTTTCAGGCAGAAAGTGTGCATGGCGCACCGTTTGTGTAACTACTCCCTCTTTTTCAGATCGATGCAGATAGGGTATTGTTATAATGGGACCCGTGATGGTCTGCGTATCTCCCCACTTTTCACTGATCTCATGAGCTACGGAGTTCCTTCGATTTTCACGCTCAGAGATTAGTTCCTGGATCAAAATGGCTGGAATAAGCAGGAGTAGAGTCAGAAACGCAATAGCGGTTAACCGGATACCTGCTGACTGTTTCAGTGATTTCATGAGTCGGAATATGATGAGGAGTCGTTCTTGATGGTTTGATGCTGATTATGGGTTCTGAGACATGTTTGCCTGATCAGGCTTCTGATCCCGCGCTGCCTTGCCGAACAGCAACGCAGAAATGATAAAGAGCATGATGAATAATCCGTTTACAGCCACTATTTCTGATATGGAACTGCCGGGCAGGTCCTGCATTCCGGTCAGGAGAGCGATAACTGTTATCAGCAGCTGAGAGCCGGCCATAGCGTATAGGGTAAAGGCAAGCTTCAGGGGTTGAAACCGGCTGGTAGAAGCGCCCGTGATTCCGATGGCAATGACGACAAAATAGAGCAGATTGATGCTGTTGTTTTCTGAGCCAATGATACCTACTGCCAAGTTCGACCATACCAGAAAAAGTGCCGAACCGAGCGCAACAGCAGATGCAGAGCGATAGATAAGCCGCTGATCTTTTTTGGTGATCAGCAGATACGCCAAACCGGTTCCGAACAGGAGCACCCCCGCAACAATAAAATCACTTGCGCTCCACACCACTTCCGATGTGAACTGCATTGCGACCAGGGGGATGAGAAGCAGAAGTGCTGTTGCAATAGCAAGGGTGGCAACAGACATAAATGGGAGTTTTTCAGTATTCATGGTTTTATTCTTTAATTCAGATTGGCATCAAGAAAAGATGCAGATGTTGAGAAATTGGTAATCAGTTCGTGTTATGAGAGCTTTTTTTTGATAAAGCAAAGTACAGCCATCCTGCACCCGTAAGGATCATTGCCAGCGGAATAGCTCCCGGTTCATTTTCGAAGATGATCATATAGATCAGAAGCAGCAGGCCGGTTGCAGTTAAGGCTGATGAAGCCGCCAGGTGTATTTTCCGTTTCTTGTCCGTTTCCGCTGTCATGATTCTTTTTGTGAGTTTATTATCTGCTCCAGCACACCGAGGTGTTCATCAAATGCTTTTTTACCCTCCATGGTCATTGAATACCGGGTGTTGGGTTTATTGTCTATGAAGGATTTGTTTACGCTGACAAAGCCTTCCTGCTCCAGTTTTTTGATATGGGTGGACAGGTTCCCGTCGGTTACATCCAGAAACTCTTTCAGGGAGCTGAAATCAAGAGAATCATTTACGGCCAGGGCCGACATGATTCCCAGCCTGACCCGGCTCTCAAACGCTTTATGCAAATCGTCGAATGAAACCTTCACAATCGGTCACCTTTCGTATTTGAAATACATGTATATGCCATAGAGAATGTGGACCAATCCGAAACCTGCGGCCCAAATAAGCAGTGAATACCCGATCAATAACACTGCTGTCAGGCCCAGAATGATCTGCACCACGCCCATGATCCTGACCTCCGGAATCGTGTAGTTGCCTGCATTGTAAAGCGCCAGTCCGTAGAACAGAAGCGTAAGCGGGGCTGCCAGGCCGGTAAATCCGCTCGTAATGAGAAGAACAATCAGCACACCGCCCGAGAGGAGGGGTGCGGCCATGTGAGACAGCATTCTGCGGGAAGTTGCATTCCAGGCACGTTCTCCGTTTTGGGACGCCTTACTGTGAGAAAACCAAAAGGCGGTGGCGAGGGCAAGAATTAACACTCCGAACGCAATTAAAAGTATTTGCGACAGGTGCGGAGTACTGTATCGGAGTTCGTCGGGATAGAAACCGTAAAGAGAGTAGACTGCCCATGTACCTGCAAGAGCATATATCCCGGCCATGATGCCGGCCCATCCGGAAAGGGAGAGAAATTTGGATGACTTTTCCATCATCGACCGTATTTCGGCGATATCCCGGAGATAGTCACGATCGTGTTTATCCATAGCGGTTATATTATGTTTCACAAAGTACTTTGTATTTCAAAGTACATCAAAATGCGGACATGCACAACAGGCGTGGTGAAAAGTGAGTCTTGAGTTAAGTGAAAAGGCAAGGGGCAAAAGGCAGAAGTCAGTCTTGAGTTATGCCCTTAAACTGCTAATAAGTTTGAAAATTAAATATATGATAAACAGGTTTTTGCAACCTTCAACATTCAACCCTCATCCTGCAGCTTCTGCCCTGTACCACTGATAACCAACCACTGACCACCAATCCAATTTTTTCCACATGATCATGTAGTGTCTGCAATCCAAACATCGCGTAGATTGATCACAGAAAGTTACACATAGATAGTGATTTACTTGTTTGACATAGAGAGAGCACATTAAACTGAGAGCGGCTGTTACCCCCAGCCAGACCTTACAAGATCATCAGAGACGTTTTAGCCCGCAGGTGTGAAAGCCGGCGGGCTTTTTTATTTCACCGCAGAGGCGCGAAGAGCGGGAAAACGGAGGAACAAAGCAACAGAGCAACCGATAAATGTTAAAGTGGAAAACATAACCTCGATTAATAGTTAGAAAACTATCCCACTTCTTCGGTTATTCTGTTCCTCGGTTCGTTTGTTCTTCTGTTTTATTTTTTTCTCAGCTTCGGTTTTCTCTGGATTAAGAGCAAATTCATCAGGAAGTAACTTCCGCTTCGTCAAGGGTATAGATGTCGGATGTAAAGCGATTGATCAAAAAGAAGATGCCATCTGAATAAACCATCTGCTGAAAAATCATCTCAATACCCTCATGGTCGGTAAGAGTAATCGATTTTTCCAGCTCCTCTTTTTCGTGGTTAAAAACTACAAGCTGATTTTCAAGTATAAAAAAGGCTCTTGAGTCATTTACAAATAGGTCCATGGTAATAGAGCTCACAGAAATGCTCTCTTCTGCAGGTAACGGTGTGAGATCTACATTATAGTCACTAAGCTCTGTTTCAGGCCTGAAATCAAAAACTCGCTTGTTTTCACTGTCAAAACCCTCGATGAAAATTAATGGTAGCCCGTGGTAGGCATAAACGAGCTGATTGGAAACGGGTTCAATATCAAAGAAAACCCGGTTGTGTGTGTATGGCTGATATCCCAGCGGTACGATGCGGTTTACGTAACCATCAATTAATTCGCCATTTTGATTAATAACTCCCAGAATTTGATTCTGTTGATCTGTAAGCGGAACGAGAAAAGCTTCGTTTTCGAGTGCAAGAATTTTGGTCCCGTAAAACTCTGTAAGGATCTCTTTGCTTTGGATTCTGTTCTGTTCACCTTCGTCAATAGAGAATTGAAGGATGCTTTTAAGTCCTGAATCCAGGATCCAGACACTATTGGATGTGTCCCGATTCTGACCGCTGTAATAGATGCTTGCAGGGTACTGCAGTTCATTGGGCCCACGTCCCCTTGAGGCAATTACTCTTGAGAAGACGCCATTCGCACTGAAAGCTGACACTTCTCCCTTTACAGGATCCGCAATCCAGATTTCATCCTTCACCTTCTCGATCCAGAAGGGGGTACCGACAAAGTTCTCGGTGTCAGCACTTCCAGAAATCAACAGCGTAGGGGTAAGCGAAACTTTTTTTGAATCAAGTTCAGCCTGGCTAAACGCTAAATAGGTGAAGGATTCAATGTCAGGAATCTGGCTTATATAGCCCGGCCTATCTGCTGAATCGCAGGTTGTCAGCAAAAAGATGATGGTCAGGGCATATGCGTATTTTAAATGGTTCGTCATATTTCCATGGTCATCAGTTCGCAGTCGCCGTCGTAAATAGCTCCATTTGTACGCCCTCTATCTCTTGAGCGATCAGAATAACATTCAATATACCAACTATAGCCCTCGTCGTCCTCGATCACAAACATGGCACAGTCGTCTGTTATCCTGCAAATATAGAAGTTGCCGAACAGGGGAGATACGTTGGTAAGCGAAAAGATGCATATAAATATGAATAATTTTTTCATGGCTGATTGCCCTCCGATTATTTGTTGTGTTTATGCTCCGGTTTGCCCGGTTGCTTTTTTCTCTTGAGCTAATTGAAAGGGCATCCCGCAGTGCATGAATACATATTTCCTGCAAAATGTGTCCTCTCTTCTAAGTAAGATCCCTGAAACCGGATTTCCTTACACATTTTTTTAATGAGTTTTGGGTTTAGTGAAAAGGCAAGGGGGAAAAGGCAGAAGTGAGTCTTGAGTTATTCCCTTAAGCTGCCAATATACCTGAAACTTAAATATATGATAAACAGGTTTTTGCAGCCCTAAAACCTTCAACATTCAACCCTCATCCTGCAGCTTCTGCCCTGTACCACTGACAACCAACCACTGACCACCAGCCAAATTTTTTTCCACATGATCATGTAGTGTCTGCAATCCAAACATCGCGTAGATTGATCACAGAGAGTTACACATAGATAGTGATTTACTTTTTTGACATAGAGAGAGCACATTGAACTGAGAGCGGCTGTTACCCCCAGCCAGACCTTACAAGATCATCAGAGACGTTAGCCCGGGAGCGTGAAAACTCCCGGGCTTTTTTATTTCACCGCAGAGGCGCGGAGCGAACGAGGAAAACAGAGGAACAAAGCAACAGAGCAACAGAAAACCGATAAATGTTAAAGTGGAAAACATAACCTCGATTAATAGTTAGAAAACTATCCCACTTCTTCGGTTTTTCTGTTCGTCGGTTCGTCTGTTCTTCTGTTTTATTTTTTTCTCAGCTTCGATTTACAAAGTGCGTCTTCCCTTTTACGCTTTCGTAAATGGCCGCTTTGGCCACGGTGTCTGGGCCGTAGCAGTTGTTGAGGCAGTCGGCCGCGCGGTAGAGGTGGCGCACCTCTTCATCCTCCCGGAAAAACAGCTCCATCTGTTCGGTCTGATGCATCTCAATGGTGTGGAGGCCAATCCCGCGGATTTTAATTCCCTTTCGCAGCGCGCTTTGAACCACCCGCATGGCCGGGTGCAGACAGGCACGGAGGACGTAGTCGTCGAGGTTGGTGTAGCCCGGCGTGTTGAAGGTGAAGGAGAAACCCTCCCAGTGGGCTTCCTGGTAGCGTATATGACAGCCCCACTTGCGGGCCTTCCGCCGGTATCCCCGCAGCCTGTAGCACACTTTTCGAACGGCCTTCACAATCTCCCCTTTCACCTCCACGGGGTTTTCGGTCCAGTCTGAAAACGTGTGCATGTAGCTTACCTCATCCGGAATATGCACCTCGTTGGTGAGTACCCGGGCGCGGTCGCGTCCCGTTACCGTTTCCCAGAAAAGCTGCCCCTGCATCTCACCGAACAATTTCTGAAAGGGTACCTTACCCTGCCTAACCGCATCCGAAATGGTGTAAATACCGTATTTTTTCAGGTGCTCCGACCGTCGGCGCCCGATACCCCACACTTCATCCACCGGAAGCGGATAGATGTGCTGCGCAGCATCGTCGGGAGTGAGAATCAGTGTGAGTCCGGCAGGCTTTTTCAGATCGGATGCCAGCTTTGAGTAGGTTTTGCTGGTGGCAATACCCACCGAGCACACCAGGCCCAGGCGGTCGTAGACCTCCTGTTTCATTTTTTGTGCGAACCGGCGGAGCTCATTGCGCGGTTTGTTCAGAAGAAAGGTGATGTCCATGAAATATTCGTCCATGGAGTATTTTTCCACGTCGGGGGAGTAGTTCTCCAGAATATCCTTAAGCTGACGGCTGATTCCCTTGTATTTGTCGTAGTCGATCTGCAAAAACACCAGGTAGGGGCAGATCTGAGACGCTTCAAAGGCGCTCATGGCGGTTTTGATGCCCAGTGCGCGGGCCTCGTAGCTTGCCGTGGCCACAATGCCGCGTGCGGTTCCATTGGGTTTTCTCCATCCGCCCATGGCAACCGGCAGGCCATATAGATTATACGCACGCTGTTCCACCTGCGCGTAAAAGCAGTTCATGTCGAGGTGAAGATAGAGGCGCTTCCTGCCCGACATATGCTGATGCTCCTTTGCCACCGTGCTGTAAAGCGTGATCCGGTGCACGTCCTGCTCAAGGTCATAATTGTTGTATTGCGAGGGATCCATAATTGCAGTGTAACGATATCAGAGTATATGTGCAATATATGTGTACTTGAGTTAGGAGTTAGGAGTACTTGGAGTTGAGAGTTGAGAGTTGAGAGTTGGGAGTTGAGAGTTGGGAGACGTCAGACGTCAAACGTGAGATGGGGTGGGATGATCTCTGATTGGAGATATGCGATATGCAAACTTTGAAGTGTTTAAGATCCTGCCCTTAGTCGCCAGTCGCCAGTCGCCAGTCGCCAGTCGCCAGTCGCCTGAACCCTAAATCTTGCCTATCGATTGAAATAGAAAGAAGTGCCGGCCAGAAAGAGGTGGGTAATGCCGTTGCCGCTGAAGATATCCTGGGTACGGTATTGGGCATTGAGTTCAAACTTGTAACTCCTGTTGATGAACCATCCCAAACCAACCGAAACACGGTTTTCTGCATCTGCTTCGGCGGCGTTGAATGCCGTCATGATCTCATTTTTCAGAATAATATAGCGCTCGCCCGGATCAAGCCGTTCACCCTGCAGCGGAAAATCGTAGCTTAGCCGGTAGCGGAGGCGGTTTTGGTAGGAGGAGGAGCGGATCCGCTGCTCAAGCCGAAGACGGTGGGCAAGCCGGCGGTCGCCGATATAGCTCACGTAGCCAACCTGCTGGAGAAGCCGGTGCTCATAGCGATAGCCGTCCCGCAGAGGTTCGCTCCACCTGTAATAGTATCCGCCGCCCAGTTTAAGACGGGTCGAGACGCTGTACGACATCACAAATTGCGGCTCCAGAAAGGAGAGCGCCGTGCGATTGCCGAGTTCTCCGAGATTATTGAACACCGACAGTTTTGTGTTGTAGGCAACACGATCGGAAGCTTTCCATGAGTAGGATACTTCAGGATTCCAGATCCAATCGGTTTGAGATTGTGCGTAAACAAATAACGGAGCCGTGCTGAACAGTATCAGCAGAAAAAATTTTCTCATGGTTGATGAATCAATTACCAGATATTGTCGAGCGATCGTCTGACGATTCTTCTTCTTTCGATAAGGGACCCGGAGTCGCTGTAGAGCAGTTCAAAAGAACCCAGTTCCTGCCTGTTTTCACCGTCGAGCTCAATTTCATAGCGAATTTCGTAGTCTTCCGCGTCTTCCTCAAGAATGTCGTCGATAAAATCCTCATCGTCTTCGTCATCCTCATCCATTGCGATGTACTGCCGCTGCAAACGGGTTATGCGGTATGAGCGGAAGCGGCTCTCCAGATCGCTGACAATGTTGTCTGCAGTCGATTCCGGGATCGCATCGAAAGTGATGAGCTGTTCCACATCCAGTACATAGCCTCCCGTAGAGAATTCGATACTGTACTGGGATCCGCGCCAGTCCAGCTTCGCCTCATAGGTAGTGAGTGTGCCATCTGTTTCGAGAAAGTACTTAATGCCTTCAAGATCCGGCCAGAATTCATCAATCAGCTCCACCGCTTTTTCAGGCATTTCGGTTTTGCTGATTGATCGCTCCACTTCATCTTTTTCCGATTGAGCGTGAACCGATGAAATGAGGCCTGACGAGATAAAGACCGCCAGAATGATCAATAAGTTTAATGATTTCATGATGAAAGATGCATATTTGTTTTCAATGCAACACACACTATAAACGGCACCAATCGGTGTTTCGTTTATTTTTTTGAAGAAATTGAATCTGAATCTGCATGTATGAAAAACCGCTGCATTGACCTGAAACGGGTTATTCGGATGGAAGCTGCCAGATATCTACCCGGTTCAGGGCGATGTAGGGTACAGCTACCCGATTTCGCTGGGTATCGAGTCCGATGTCGGCGGGCCTGCCGGGCATGGTGATGTAAACAAGATCCTGCCCGCCGGAAATTACATGCAGGCTGGAGTCGCGCTGACTGGCAGCCAAAAGCCTCTCTTCGTAGAACTCAATCCCGTCGATATTGCCTCCGTTTTGAGCTACGGCAAACTCCGAGAGGTTTTCCTCGTCCGGATCCCATGCATGAAACGTAAGAGCTCCTCCCCAGGGTGCGAGGATCAGCAATCCCGTTGCTGGATCCCGTGTAATGCCGTTTGGCGGGTAGGGCAGTTCCCCGGTTACGACCTCAGCCGTTCCGGCACTGATTCTGTAGAGGGTATTGGTTCCGGTGTCTGTAACGTAAAGGGTGCCATTTGCCGATGCGGCAATATCATTCAGAAAACCCGGATTGAGAGAGGTGAAATCGATGAATGCGGTCTGTTCGCCAGTAAGACGGTTAAACCCGTGAACGCCGTCCACATCAGCAGCCCAGAGCGTGTCGCCGGTGATATACATACCCCTTGGAGCGTGCAGCGGATGTTCGTCTGTTCCTGTGATGAACTGAAGCGCTTGAATGGATCCATCGGGAAGCAGTGTTGAAATAAATCCGTTTGCATCCCGGTCGTTTCCGCCTCCCGTGAAGTTTGAAACGAAATAGAGATCACTGTCGGGATCGTAGCGAACGGCTTCAGGGCCGTCAAAGCCTGAAACAGCATGAACGCGCATGGTGGAATCCTGCTGCGATTCCCAGCTAAGGGCTGTCTCTGTATCGGTATTATCGGGTGCGCAGGCTGATAAAAGCAGGACAGGCAGTGCTATAGTGAGCGAAAAAAGGAATGGGAGAGATTTCATGAAATATCGGATTTAATTTTCTGGACAAGGAGATGCTGCAGATGATAATGTATCGTATTTAGCGCAACATATCGAACGCATAACACGCCGGGTGTTAAAGAATCAATCTCTTCCCTCTTGCATAGAGAAACAAATCTCTTATTTTCAGCCATTGGTTTCTTTTCCAACACTAATCTAACCCAATCGCTGTGTCTGAAGAAAATCAAAACCAACCCGCAAAAAAGCCTGAGGCTGAAGGACGCGGTACCCTATTCGACAAATTTTTGAACGGGATTGAATCGCTTGGAAACAAGCTGCCGGATCCCGCGATGCTCTTTTTTATTCTGATGGTAATAGTATGGGTCTTCTCCGCCATACTTTCTCCGATCGATTTTGGAGAAGTACACCCGCGTACGGGCGAGGAGCTCTCCGTACAGAACATGCTTACGGGTGATAACCTTGCCGCATTTCTGGCCAATATGGTCCAGACGTTCGTTCTTTTTGCGCCGCTGGGCATTGTGCTGGTGGCGATGCTGGGGGTAGGGGTGGCCGAGCATTCCGGCTGGATCGATGCAGGACTAAAAAAACTGCTCAATTTCACGCCGGCCTCTTTTCTGACACCGATGCTGATCCTGATTGCAATCGTCAGCCATACGGCAGCGGATGCGGGTTATGTGCTTGTGATACCGCTTGGAGGGGTGATCTTCTACGCAGCCGGGCGTCACCCGCTGGCGGGGATAGCCGCCGCATTTGCAGGAGTGAGCGGCGGTTTTTCGGCTAACTTTATTCCTTCCGCGATTGATCCTCTGATCATGAGCTTTACGCTTGAGGCGGCCAGGATACTGGATCCGGATATCATGCTCAATCCCATTAACAACTGGTACTTCACCTCTGCCTCATCCATTTTGATTGTGACGGTTGGATGGTATATCACAGACAAGATTGTGGAGCCCAGGCTTTCGGGAATTGAAATTGATGGGGATGAAGATGAAATGCCCCAGATGGAAGATGTGACAGACAAGGAGAGCCGCGCGTTCTGGTACGGTTTTCTTGCGATGGTTCTGGGGATTGTAGGCCTCTTTGTTTGGGCATGGCCCGAGGGTTCCGCTCTCCGGGATCCCAACTGGGACAATCCCGATGTGAGTTCGCTGCTCTCTTTCAGTGCCCCGCTGATGCAGTCGATCGTGCCCCTCATCTTTGTGCTTCTGCTGATTCCCGGTGTGGTGTACGGATACGCGTCAGGCAAATACAGCTCCTCCAAGGATATGATCAATAACATGACCAAAGCGATGGAGAGCATGGGGTATTATATCGTTATGGCCTTTTTCTGCGCACTTTTTATTGATGCGTTCGGTAAATCGAACATCGGCCTGCTCATCGCCCTGAAAGGCGCGAACTTTCTGCAGGCGTTGGCGCTTCCGGGACAGGTTACCATTGTGGGGATTGTTATCCTGAGCGCATTTGTGAATCTTCTGGTGGGTTCTGCCTCGGCCAAGTGGGCGCTGATTGCTCCCATATTCGTGCCGATGCTCATGCAGCTTGGAATTTCACCCGACCTTACGCAGGCGGCCTATCGCGTGGGCGATTCCGTGTCGAATATCATCACGCCGCTGCTGCCGTACTTCCCGTTGGTGGTGGTGTTTTGCCAGCGCTATGTGAAGAATACAGGTATCGGAACCCTGATCTCGATGATGCTGCCGTACTCCATCATCTTCCTGGTTACCTGGACAATCTTTCTGCTGGTTTACTGGGCGATCGGAATACCACTCAGCTTTGAAGCTCCCTATGTGTATCCGGCTCCTTGATTGAGTGAAAAGTAGAAGACAAAAGTGAAAATCGAAACGTGAGACGTCAGACGTCATGTGAAATAGTCTTCGTTTGTTTAGGGTGCAGGCAAGAGTGTCCTGAAAGGACACGTTAAATCAAAAAAGCTGACTGCTGATAGCTGACAGCTTTTTGCCTTTTCACTTCTGCCTTCTCACTTTTTACTTCGAAGCATCATCTCCTGAATCACTGTATCGAGCGGGATATCGCGTTCTACGAGGAGTACGAGCATGTGGTAGATAAGGTCGGCGGTTTCATTGATCACTTCCGAATCTTTCTTGTTCTTGGAAGCGATGATGGTCTCTACAGCTTCTTCACCAAGCTTTTGGGCAATTTTGTCAATTCCCTTTTTAAACAGCTTGGTAGAGTAGGAACCTTTGGGGAGGTCCTGTTTTCGCTGAATGAGAAGACGTTCCAGATCGTATAAAAATTCGATTTCTTCTTTGGTTTCCATGGTAAAAGGTATTCAATTCAATGGTTCATCAACCGAACGGGAATTCCCTCATCGGCCATTTTCTGTTTTAATTCACTGATCTCAATCTCCCTGAAGTGAAAAATGCTGGCCGCAAGTACGGCATCAGCCTTTCCAAGGCTCACAGCGTCGCAACAGTGCTGAATGGTTCCGGCTCCTCCGCTGGCTATTACCGGAATGGTAACTTTTTCATCGACAGTGCGCAAAAGGTCAAGGTCAAAACCTGATTTTGTTCCATCGCGGTCCATGCTTGTTAGAAGGATTTCACCGGCGCCCAGTTGTTCTGTTTTTTCGATCCATTCAACTGCGTTCAGCCCGGTAGGCTGCGAGCCTCCTTTAACAAAAACTTCCCAGTGATCACCCGCTCGTTTGGCGTCGACGGCCGCAACAATGGCCTGAGAGCCGAATGCATCCGCTGAACGGGTTATGAGTCCGGGATCACGGACAATAGCGCTGTTTAAAGAAACTTTATCGGCTCCGGCTTTCAAAATTTCTTCAATTTCGGCAACCGTTTTAATGCCTCCGCCAACCGTAAACGGAATGTTGATGTGTGCTGCAATATCCCTGACAAGCGCGACAAGAGTGCGCCGTTTCTCCTTTGTGGCGGTAATGTCCAGAAATACGAGCTCGTCAGCACCTTCGGAGGTGTAACGCTGCGCCAGTTCGACCGGATCGCCCGCATCCCGAAGGCCTTCAAAGTTCACCCCTTTAACGGTTCGTCCGTCTTTGATGTCGAGGCAGGGTATGATACGTTTTGTGAGCATGAATAAAGGGTTGGAAGATAACTTTTAGCGCTTCATGCTACAAGCAGGAGTGCCCATGTTTTTTTCTATCTGAATGTTCTTTGCAGGATTTAACCTCAATTTCAGTAGGTATCCCGATCTTCTTAACAGTAACTTATATAAACGTATAGACCAATACGTTTTGCAGTGCGTTTACAATTAAAAAGACGGATGGATTTATGAAACTGGTTCAAAATCTGATACTTCTTACTGTTTGCCTCTTCCTTTTTACAATGTGTGAAAACAGCATCACAGGTCCTGACGGGCCAAAAGGAGAGCTTCCCCGGGATCTGACAACCGGAGAAAAATTGCTGGTTGAGGCGGATGGTTCCTTCAGTTACGACATTTTCAGGCGAACGGTAAACCGGGAGACGGAGAAGGAGAACCTGATGATATCGCCGCTCAGTATTTCCATGGCGCTGGCAATGACTCTGAATGGCGCCCAGGGCTCTACCTATGATAAAATGCAGCAGGCGCTTTACCTGAGCGGAATGGAGATAGAGGAAATAAATGAGGCTTTTCGCTCTCTGACAGAACTGCTGGTTTCAGTCGACCCTCAAGTGACCATCAGGATTGCAAACTCTATCTGGTACAAAAACGGGTTGCCGGTAGAGGAAGAGTTTCTTGATTCAATGCGTGACTTTTTTGACGCCCGTGTTGAAGGGATCGATTTTGACGACCCCGCATCGGTTGATATCATTAACAACTGGGTGAATGAGAATACGGAAGGACTTATTGAAGAGATTGTTAAACAGATTGAACCGCAAATGGTGATGTTTCTGATCAATGCGCTCTACTTTAAGGGCGACTGGCTGCGACCATTTGATGTGGAGGATACCCGAAAGGCAGACTTTTCTCTTGAAAGCGGCGAAACAACCGAAGTGGATATGATGCACCAGGAAGGGCGCTTTGCACTCTATTTCTCGGATGAAGTGCGGATGGCCGAGATTCCGTATGGCGATAGCCTGTTTACCATGTCCGTACTGATGCCGGCTGATCCGGATATGCCGATCGGGCAGTTTGTGGAAGAGAATGTAACCTCAGCCAGCCTGGATAACTGGCGGTCGAATCTTACCGTCGACTCGCGCGAAATCACCCTGGAGCTTCCAAAGTTCGAATTTGAATACGAAATCAAGTACAACGATATCCTGAAGGCGATGGGAATGGACACGGCTTTCAATAAAAGCGAAGCCAACTTCAAGGGTATTGCAGATGTGTCGCCCCGAAATCTGTACATCGACGAGGTGAAGCATAAAACTTTTATCCGCGTGGATGAAAAAGGAACCGAAGCGGCAGCCGTCACAAGCGTTGGATTCGGAATAGAGTCGCTTCCTCCGCAGATGATCGTGGACCGCCCGTTCGCGTTTATCATTCATGAGAGGGAGAGCGGTACGAATCTCTTTATGGGTGTAGTGCGCAATCCCTGATATGAATGGGATCTTCTATTTGATCAGCTGCCGATTTCTGCCATCTCTTCGAGGCGGATGTGGCCCTCGTAATAGGCTTTGCCGACCACAACCCCGTAGAGGCTGTTGTTTTGCAGAGTCACCAGGTCCGACAGGTTCGAGACGCCGCCCGACGCTATCCAGTTGAGTTGAGGAAATCGTTTCTGGAGGTCGTTGTACATCTTTACGTTTGGACCGCTCAGCATGCCGTCGCGGGAAATATCGGTACTGAGCACGGTTTTCAGACCGGCATCGATCATCGGATTCAGGAATGCTTCAATTGGCTCATCCGATGTTTCCAGCCAGCCGCCGTAAGCCATTTTTCCATCTTTCAGATCCAGTCCCAGAATCATCTCATCCGGATGGTCACCAATCGCCTGAAGCCATTCATCATGTTTTTTAACGGCCATGGAGGAGCAGATAATTCCGCTGACTCCTGCATCCAGAAGCGTGTCGATATCTGCCCTGGACCGCACTCCACCGCCTGTCTGCACCGAGAGGCCCAGCTCCGTGATCATGGATCGGATGATCGGCAAATTCTCAAACTCACCGCTTTTGGCACCGTTCAGGTCCACAACATGGATATGAGTGAATCCGGCATCCCTGAACCGGGAGGCTTCATCGAGCGGCAGGTGATTGTAGATGGTTTTTTTCTCATAGTCGCCTTTCTGAAGGCGAACGACCTGTCCGTCGAGAAGGTCGATGGCTGGAATAATCTTCATCTGTTGATATTAAATTAAATCTGTTTGCGGTTGTGTAATTGAAGCCGGCAGGCCGGAAATGCGGCAGAGCGGAATCACGGGGAACCGGAGAGATAAGATAACATGAGTTTGGGACAAGAACTTGATATAGGGTGTTTTGATTTCTCCATAAGGTTTGGGCAGAACTGCCGGATTGATCGTAGATATACCGGGGCAATAATGAATTCCGGATCTGCATCAGTTCCCGGGAGATAGTCCGGGTTGCTTTCCCCGGATTCTTAAGATTGGTTTCACCAAACCTTGACGGTTTACTTTTGGGCCGTTTTTCTGTGACCATTCTCGCTAAGCCCGGATTCGGAGGACTCGTGTACAAGGTCGAGGAAATTCTGGATGAGATGAGAGCCCACCTGGCCTGATTTTTCGGGGTGAAACTGCACGCCCATGAAATTTTCCTTTGCAACAACCGCTGCAAAATCGGTTATGTATTTACACGTGGCAAGTGTGTATTCATTGGCCGGTGCATAATAGCCGTGCACGTAGTACTCAAACTGTTTATTGCTGATTCCCTTGATCAGGCTGTGTTTCTTCAGGGGCTGAAACTGGTTCCATCCCATGTGCGGCACCTTTGCTTCGGATGCATCAAACTTTTTTAGCCGGCCGGGAACCACACCCAGCGTAATGCAGTCTCCTTCTTCAGATGATTCATACAGCAGCTGCATTCCCAGGCAGATACCAAGAACCGGTTTTTTGGTTTGTTTCAGCCAGACATCCAAATCCCTGGACCGTAAATTATCCATGGCCGCAGCGGCATGGCCCACACCCGGAAAAATAATTCCATCCGCCTTCTCCAGCTCCTCAGGATCGTCGGATGTAAAATATTCCGCACCGAGGCGATCCAGTGCGTTCTGCACTGATGCAAGGTTTCCGGCCTGATATTTGATGATTCCGATCATAGTAGTAAAAAGTGAAAAGGCAAAAGTGAAAAGAAGGAAGCTGTCAGCTATAAGCATTCAGCTGTCTGGTTTAATTATGTTACAGTGTCGATTCGCATGTCGCCAGAAAGTCCATTATCACTTTTGCCTTTTCACTCAAATGGTTCCTTTGGTTGTAGGGAGAATGCCCTTAATTCTTTCATTGCGGCTGATTGCAAAGCGAAGTGCTCTTGCAAAGCCTTTAAACACCGACTCAATAATATGGTGTTCATTTTTTCCGACAGCCCTAACATGGAGTGTAGCCTTTGCGTTCATGGCAAGAGTGTAATAAAAGTGTTCTAACATTTCGGTGGGGAAATCACCTACGTACTCTCTATTCAGATCCACCTCCCAGCGCAGAAACGGACGGTCAGACAAATCGATTGAAACCGTTGCCTCTGCTTCGTCCATGGGCAGCACAAAGCCGTATCGCTGTATTCCCGCCTTATTCTCCGATACGGCCTGCCTGATCGCCTGGCCCAGTGCGATGGCTGTATCTTCTATGGTGTGGTGTTCATCCACGTCAAGATCTCCACTGCACCGGAGCTCCAGATCAATCAGCCCGTGTCTTGCGATCTGATCGAGCATATGGTCAAAAAAGCTGAGGCCTGTATCTATGCTGCTTTTTCCGGTACCGTCCAGATTAAGCGAGAGAGAGATATCGGTCTCTTTTGTTTTCCGGTTCAGGGATGCGGTGCGAGACGGAAACAGAATCGATCGTACCAGACCGGGCCAGCTCTCAGACTGTTCCGTTACCGATCCGTCTGTTTCGAATATATATTGACCATCTCTTTTGATGATGCCATCTGTTTTTGCTGCTTCAAACCCTGCATTTCGGATACCTTCATTGTGCATCAGGGTAAGGTTGGTTGCATCAAGAGCTTCTTCATCGAATGAAATCTCAGAGCCGGATTGTATCAGGTGTGCAATTCCATAAAGCGCACCCCCGGGGAGCATGGAGTCCGGTCCGGTTTCAAGTGCTGATGAGTGAATGTATATATTCATGATAATGGACTTTGTGTAATGGAATCTCCGTTCGACGGAATTCGGATGTTCAACAATCTATTCTTTGTGAATCCATACAGGTAATCTCACGTCAATTTACGACTGAACGTGATCCAAAACCTCTTTGAGCGCCTTTAAAAAACGAATATTCTCATCCGGCAGCCCGATTGTTACACGCAAGCAGTCGTTGCAAAGCGGCTCATTGCCGCGGTAACGGACAATAATGCCTTTTTCAGCCAATTTTTGATAAGCCTTTTCCGCGTTTTTGATTTTAAAGAGCAGAAAGTTGGCGTTTGATGGATATACCTTTTCCACGGCATCACTGTGTTCCAGCTGTTCGGACATATACGCGCGTTCTTCCCTGATTGCTTCAATGTTGTGCTTCAGCAGGTCCGGATTATCAAACGCCTTGAGCGCCACATCGGCAGTGAGCTTGTTTACATTGTAGGGTGCTTTCACCCGCAGCATGTATCCGATCGTTTCTGGGTTGGAGATGGCAATACCGAGGCGGATTCCCGCCAGGCCAAACGCTTTAGAAAATGTTTGCAAAACTACAAGGTTCGGATACTGCTGAACCATGGAAGCCATCGACTCCTGACGGCTAAAATCAATGTAGGCCTCGTCAATAACCACAATGCCGGGAAATTGTGTAACGAGCTTCAGTAAATCTGTCCGCTTTAAATCATTTGCGGTGGGATTGTTTGGAGAACAGAGGAACAGAAGCCTGGTCGAATCATCAGCTGATTCAAGGATTTTATCCGGTTTCAGCTGAAAGTTTTCGGTCAGCAGAACCTCTTTAACACCCACATTGTTGATGTTTGCTGCAACCCGGTACATGCCGTAAGTGGGAGGTGTAATGATGACAGAGTCTCTGCCCGGTTCGCAAAAAATGCGCATGAGCAGGTCGATGGGCTCATCGCTTCCAACACCCAAAAAAATATTTTCAAAGTCCACATCCCGGTAGGCCGCAATTTTTTTTCGCAGGCGGTTATGAGTGGGTGTCGGGTACCGGTGCAGGTCGAGTGAATTCCGGACAACGGATCCGTAGCTGTTTTCATTTGCGTCAAGCAGAGTCCCCTTCTCAAAATCATCCCGAGCACTGCGATAGGGGGTCAGGTTGCGGATATTTTCTCGAACCAGTGATTCGATGTTAAAATCGTTTGGCATCGGGATTGTTGATTGTTGTTTGAAAATTTATGATTTCAGATTTTAAGAAAGTCCCCTCTTGCCCCGTATGAATCCTTATGGGAAGGGGTGGGTTGAACTGATTCAGGAGCCTTAATGGGGACACACCCCTCGTTCAGTAAAGCCGGCTGCGCCACTTTACTTTCACTTTTCCCCTCTCCAGAGGGGATTTTTTTTATCTCATTGCCTTGCTTAGCTTGTTTAGCCTGATACTCACCGCATTTTTGTGCCCCTGAAGGCCTTCAATTTCTGCAAGTGTTTCGACTACGGGTCCCAGGCTGCGTAGCCCGTCTTCCGAAATTTTCTGCATGGTAATAAATTTCTGGTAACTGTGTAGCGAAACACCGCTGTACATTCGTGCATATCCGTAGGTGGGCAGGGTGTGATTGGTGCCGGAAGCATAGTCACCCATGCTTTCGGGTGTCCACCGGCCGATAAATACGGAGCCTGCATTGACCACCTCCTCAGACAATTCCTCGGCATCTTCAGTACTGATAATAAGGTGTTCGGGTGCATACCGATTCGAAAACTCCATGGCCTGTATCGTGTTTTCAACCGTAAGGATAAAACTTTTTTCAAGGGCATCCGCCGCATAACCCTTCCTGGGAAGCGCGTTGAGCTGTTTAACCGTTGCATTGTGTATCGCCTCCAGATCAGCATCATCGGTTATCACAAGAACAGCCTGGCTGTCGGATCCGTGTTCAGCCTGGGAAAGAAGGTCGGCCGCAATAAACTCGGGGTCGGTTGATGCATCAGCAACCACAAGCACCTCGGAGGGGCCTGCGGGCATGTCGATGGCTACCATTGCTTCACTGTTCTGCAACAGCATTTTGGCAGCCGTTACATACTGGTTGCCCGGGCCGAAGATTTTGTCCACTTTCGGAATGGTTTCAGTGCCGAACGCCATTCCTGCGATGGCCTGAGCACCACCCGCTTTTACCACGGTTTGGGCTCCTACTTTTTTTGCCACATAAAGAATGGAGGCCGGAATATTGCCGTTTTGATCGGGAGGTGTAGCGATGACGATGGTTTTGCAGCCTGCGATCATTGCCGGTACACCCAGCATCATGGCTGTAGAGGGAAGAGGAGCGGTGCCGCCGGGAATGTAAAGCCCCACACGTTCTATGGGACGTGCAACCCTGCTGCAGACAACGCCATCCATGGTTTCCACATCAATCCGTGAAGTACCCTGTTCCCTGTGAAAACGGAAAATATTGCTCATCGCCCTATCGATAGCCTCCTTTGCTTCAGCATCGAGTGAAACGTCAGCGACTGACGGATCAATTGTCACGGAATCGAGATCAATGCCATCGAATTTTTTTGTGTAGGTGCGAATGGCTTCGTCGCCCCGTTCTTCCACGGCGTCCAGTATCGGCTGTACCCGGCCGAATACCGATGCAAAATCCATTTTTGGTCGCTTTATCAGCGCTTCAATCCGTTCGGGTGAGAGGGAGTTGTAGTTGAATGTTTTCATATTGGTGAGTATTGAGTATCGAGTATTGAGTAAATGCTGTCTCGCTACTCACTACTCAATACTTTAGTACTGTAGTTAAGCAATCATTGATTCAATTGGCAGCATCACAATTCCTGTGGCACCTGCTTCCTTCAGGTTTTCCATCACGTTCCAGAATGTAGAGAGTGGTACAACCGTATGAATGGCAACCATGCCGTTATCTGCCAGAGGCATAACGGTAGGGCTTTTCAGTGACGGAATAATCTGCTTGATCTTCGGAACGGCCTCTTCAGGGGCGTTCATCATGATGTATCTGCTTTGAGATGCTTTCTTGTGGCCCTCAATTCGCTGCAGAATCTTCCGGATCATCTTCTGTTTGCCTTCAGAAAGCGGCTTGTTGGTTTGAATGAGCTGGGTTTCGGAATCAAATATCTTCTCAATTTCGACCAGTCCGTTGGCCTTAAGGGTGCCTCCCGTGGAAACAAGGTCTGATATTCCGTCAGCAATTTCGAGGCGGGGAGCGATCTCAACAGACCCTGAAAGCGTGATGATATCGACATTCAATCCTTTATCCTCAAAGAATTTACGTGTCAGAACCGGATAGCTGGTGGCTATTTTCTTTCCATCCAGGTCTTCCACGTTTTGGGCGGATCCGTTTTTGGGAATGGCAATCGCAAGCCGGCATACGCCATAGCCCAGTCCCCGCAGAATGGTAACGTCGGCTTCGTCTTCTGCAACGGTATTGGCTCCCACAAATCCGAGGTCGCAGACGCCATCCTCTACATATTCCGGAATATCGTCATCACGGATCAGCAGCAGTTCCACGTCGAAGTTCAGGCATTTTACGAGCAGACTTCGCTTATAGTCGTCAAAATGAAGGCCGATACCTTCGAGCAGGTTTAGGGTTTTGTCGGTTAGCCGTCCGCTTTTTTGTACGGCAATTCGAAGTGATGTAGTCGAATCAAGAGTTCTCATTGGAAAATCAGTAATAGTTTAAATAAGTAAGTTGTGTCAGAATCGATAAAAGGGCAGAAAAAGGAAGGAGTATATAAACTGAATCAGTGCACAAAATGCCCGTGGCTGCCGTGATGGCGATGAAAAAAGAGAGTGGTATGTGTGTGTAGTTGCATCACGCAATAAAGGTATGGAGTTCAATTTTAAAAGCCAACATGCGAGTCAAACAACTTTATGATTTCAAATCATTCCAAAAAAAATAGCCCGGTTCAATGGGAGGAACCGGGCTATCGGGGTATTGCACTTTGAGCGGGTACAGCAGTGATTCTGCCGTTCCTACTCATAAAAAGGCACCTTTATCAATCAGAAAATCGACTTATTGCACCTCCTGGAGGCTTAGCGTATCAACAACGGTTGTATCCGGAGCAGAGACTTCAATTCCCTCAACACGTATCTGGTCGTATACGGTAGTGTCCGGGAATACAGCCACATCATAGGTGCCGCTCAGCAGGCCAATCATCAGATACTCGCCCAGCTCGTCCGCGCGGGTTCCGGCGAGGGTATCCTCATCCGCAATAGCATAAACCCAAGGCATTGCATCGGCCGGTTCTACAGTCCCGGCAATGGCCCCTGTTCGTGCAAGATCAACGGTCTTGATAACAGGTTTCAGCAGGTACTTACCGGAATTTCCGGCTTTTACAATAGAGCGGCTGGCGTCAAAATCCAGCAGCAGTGTATAAACGGCATTGCTTTCCACTTCGGCATGAATGTTAAGCTTCAGGCCAGACTGCTGCGCACTGGGTGTTGTCAGTTTCTTTGTCGCACCATCCACGGTAATTTCGTTTTCATCTCCCAGAATCAGGCGCATCTGGGAATAGGTGCCTGCTTCAAGTTCTGTTTCACCCAAAAATTCGGTTATACCATTGGTGAGTTGCAGAAGATCTACCTTTTGCGGTTCATCGGAAATAATAATCCATTCGCCGTCACTTTCCTGATCTTCTCCGTCATTGTCTCCGTCAGAATCCGAGTCTTCTTCCATCACGGCATCTTCATTTTTGTGAATTCGGATTTCGCGGATGTCTATGACCACTGATTCGTAGTCAGCCGGGGCGTCGGTTAAAAACACGCGCATGGTACCGGGTTCGTCACTGTTATCGGAGTTCACTTCCAGACTTTCACAGGAAGCGAAAACGAACACCAGGCTAAAGGTTGCGAGCATCAGTTTGTTTACAATCTTCATAAGATTTCTCTTTCTATATTTTTTGTGTTTTGGTCGCGTTTCGGCCTATTTTAAGCCGAATTCTCCTGTTATGTTCCATATTTATACGTTAATGATAACCGCGATTTTTCAAAAAAGTATTAGCAAATCCTAAGATGAAAACAATAGCCCAGCTTACCTATATCCCTCTCTACACCGATCATCCGAAAGAGCAGGTTCAGGACCTGATTGAGTTTGTAGCCCAGCACGATGTGGAGGTGGATGTAAATCTTCTCTCAACAAGCATCAAGGGTGATACCGATGTGGTGTTTGATCTGGTTCGCGAAATCTATGATGAGATGACCCTGGAAGGCCAGGAATTCCGGTTCCATGTAGAGCTTTTGAGTCCTACGAAGGAGTAGGGAAAGTTTGAGTCATGAGTCATGAGTCTTGAGTTGTGAGATATAAATCTTCGGAATTCGGACTCCACAATAATCAAATTGAGATGATGCAGATTGAACAATACATGTCCCTGCATCATCTCAATACTCATGTCTAATCTCCTCACGGAGCACTCGGGCCAAGTATGACCGCATTCAGAAACAGGCGATTTGTTCCTCTCCAGTAGCCTCTGAAATTGAGATCTTCTGCAAACATGATCACTCTCCCGGAGCCGATTCTTTGTTCATAGGCGAAAACCGCGCCCGGCAGACGTTCCAGATTCTCCTGCCACATGTGGCCGGATATCCGGATATCATCGCCGGAGGCAATTTGAACCGGTGCACGGCGTGCGGGGGACGGTGGACCCTCCGGCATTTTGTACAGTCTGCTCGAGTTGATCAGCAAAGGCATATCCGTTTCATACCCTGATACAAGCCATTGATTACGGTCAAGCTCAGCCTTTACAAATGCTCCCGGAACCGAAATGCGCTGAACATCCTGGTTTTCTTCAGCATCGTACCAAGACTCCAGCTCGCCCAGTTCCAGCCTGCTCCGGGTAAATTCGGTAGCCGAACCCAGTGTTACCAGGGTCCCGCCATCCCTGACCCATTGTTTGATTCTCTCCATTCCTGTTTCGCCCAGGTAGGTTTCAAGCTCTCCGGAGCTTCCGGCTTCAGGCATAATCAGCACATCGAATCGCTCCATCGGCGTTGACTCAATACTCCGCGTATTGATGATGGTGTGCGGAATTTCATAAACCCGGTCGAGCGTGTGCCAGACCCATCCGAAAGAGTATCCCTGCATCGGGTAGTTGCCGAGGATGGCAATTTCAGGTTTCTGAACACGGTTACCCTCAATGGTTCCAAGCGGAGGGAAACCGGGGTCTGCCAATCCGCTGTCAACGGCATCCACATCAAGGTCGAACCGTTCCGCCAGTTCCCTAACAGCAGAGTGAACCTCTTCGCTGCGGCCGTCGGTTCGTACTACAAGCGTACCCGAGGGGTACTCTGTGCCGCCGATCCGGGTTGGCTTATATATGATGTGCAACCGGATCTCCCGCTCGCGCAGCGGAATGATCGCGGATAGTAATTTCGACTGGTTTCCGCTGATCAGATAGGCATACTCTGCCATCTGGTCTGTCATTCCGCCGGGGTTTTCAACGGGCTGCGTCACTCGTTCAACAGAAAGGCTTCTCGAATCGGAGGTGCTGAAACCCTGCAAATTGTAGAGCAGCGGGAGAGACCAGGAGGTGATGTCGTAAAACCGGGGGTTTTCTCCACGGTTCACCCGTTCGCGTGCTTCTTCCAGAAAGTCTTCGGGAATCGGCACGTGTGGCTCGAGCAGGCTGCGGATAAAAGCCATGCGGGGCTGTGACGCTTCAATCACATAGGTGCCTGCTTCAAAGGTCTGTGAACCGGCATCGTTGCCTTCACGGTCAAGAACATTGCGCAGGGTTACCTCAGATTCGAGGCGATCCACTTCGATGCCGCTTCGCTGAAGCAGGTTGATAACATAGGCAACCAGGGCCGGATCTCCTTCCTGTTTAATGATGTACCGTACAATTCCCGTGCTGCCCATATCGAGTGCCTCGACGTGAGAGCGGTAGTAGTCGGCAAGGATGTCCGTACGCCGCTCGCTTGAGAGACCGATCATAGCGCGCAGCGCCGTAAACTGCTGAAAGGCCGCCTGTTCAAGAGTCCGCACGGTGCCGTCGCTCAATTCCCAGGCGAATCCGCGTGATGACCCCTGTTCATAGAGCATTCCGACAGCCCCCTGATAGGTCATATAGGATGTGAAATAGGCGGGGTAGAAGAAATTGAAAATTTCACCTGTTGTGTATTCAACGTTTTCACGGTCGAAAGCGGCAGCATGTGCCTTCCCATACTCGCGGAACCATCGGGTGGTATACTCAGGAAAGAATGGCGCTACCGGATCGGCTGGGGGGTCCACGTAAAATTCTCGCTCTGAACCCATTTCGTGCGCGTCAACACCAGCCTGTGGTTTCCACATCTGAAGAATGGCTGCGCGGTTTCTTGTTTCCGGATGGGTGTGTGCAAACCAATCGCGATTGAGGTCAAAATAATAGTGGCCGGTGCGGAATTTCAGCCCTTCCCACCCTGTAAAGTCGTTTGACCAGTGTGCCGGATCGGGATTGGTGATGCGTCCTTCATGCTGGTGGTTGAACTGTGCGAAGGTGTCGCGGCCATCCGAATTGATTACCGGATCGGCAATGATTACCGTATTACGCAGTTCTTCCATGGTCTGCGAATCGTTAGCCGTGGTATAGTGTTCGATCATGCGAAGCACGCCCTCCGTGCCGGAGAGCTCAAATCCGTGAATGGATCCGCCCAGGTAAAGAACAGCCGGCTGGGAAGCGATGATCTGATCGGCCTCGGACTGTGATGTGAGTCTGGGGTCGGCCAGACGCTGTGCATTTGTCCGTATTTCATCAAGACGATCGTGGTTGTCGGGATGAGTGATGATGGCGGCTACCTGCAAGCGGTGGTCGAATGTGGTGCCGATTTCAAGCAGGGTAACGCGGTCGGACGCTTCCTCAAGGTAGTCCAGATAATCCAGAATCTGATGGGAAAGAGTGATGCGTTCACCCGAGGCATGGCCCACGACCTCTTCGAAAGATTGTACCTGCGCATGTAGCTGAAACGGCAGAATGAGTAGTATCAATAACAGGAAGTGATTCAGTTTCATGATGATCCGGGAAATGTTTGGTTAATGCCAGTGAGAGAGTGAATTTCTGTTGAAATGAAATCTTCATCGTAAATACCTGCAAATAACATTTAAATGCAATGACCGTTTCAACTTTGTATATTTGTTGCCTTTAGAAAGTTTAGCATTTTTCCCCTGTCCGAATGACCCAAATCCGAAATTTCTGCATTATTGCACATATTGATCACGGCAAATCCACGCTGGCCGACCGTCTGCTTGAGCGCACGGGAACCATCAGCGAACGGGAGATGCAGGAACAGATCCTGGATGATATGGACCTGGAGCGCGAGCGCGGTATTACCATCAAAAGCCACGCCATCCGGATGGAGTATGTCCGCCCGAACAAGGAGAAATTCATCTTCAATTTGATTGACACACCGGGGCACGTCGATTTTGCCTATGAGGTGTCGCGGGCTCTCAAGGCGTGTGAAGGAGCGATTCTGGTGGTGGATGCAGCACAGGGGGTGGAAGCACAGACGATATCGAACCTCTATCAGGCGATTGAACAGGGCTTGGAGATTATACCCGTTTTGAACAAAATTGATCTTCCGGGTGCCGATCCGGAGAACATCAGCCAGCAGGTAATCGATCTGATAGGCTGCGAATACGAAGACATTTTGAGGGTATCGGGAAAAACGGGAGAGGGTGTTGAAGATCTTCTTGAGGCCATTGTGGAACGCATACCGGCCCCGAAGCAGGAGATTGACAAACCGCTTAAAGCACTCATTTTTGACTCTATTTTCAATACCTACCGCGGGTCGATCGCCTATGTGCGGGTGATGCAGGGTTCTCTCAAAAAAGGCGATCCCATGCTATTTATGGCTACCCACAAGGAGTATGATGCAGAAGAGATCGGTTATCTCAAACTGAAAAAGGAGCCGTGTACCGAGCTAAAAGCCGGGGATGTGGGGTACGTGATCGGCAGCGTGAAGTCACTGCAGGATGCACGGGTGGGGGATACCATTACCCATCAGAAAAACGGTGCCGACGAACCGATACCCGGTTACCAGGAGTCGAAACCGATGGTGTTCAGCGGCATATTTCCCACCAATTCAGAGGATTTTGAAGATCTGCGGTCGGCTCTCGAAAAACTGCAGCTCAATGATGCTTCCTTGTCCTACCAGCCCGAAACATCCAAGGCGCTCGGGTTCGGATTCCGTGCGGGCTTCCTGGGGATGCTGCATATGGAGATTGTACAGGAGCGTCTCGACCGCGAATTTAATATCGATATCATTACCACAGTGCCGAACGTACAGTATGAGGTGGAGATCAATCACAAAGGAGAGAGGAGAAAGAAAACGGTCGACAATCCCAGTGAAATGCCCGATGCGGGAAAAGTGGAAACCGTCTGGGAGCCCTATATCAAGGCGAGTATTATCACACCGGCTGATTATATCGGCCCCATAATGAAGCTCTGCCAGGATAAACGGGGGGTCTATAAAAACCAGGTATTTATGCAGGGTAACAGGGTTGAAATAACCTATGAGCTGCCCATGGCTGAGGTGGTTTTTGACTTTTACGACAAACTGAAGAGCGGTACCCGCGGGTATGCATCACTCGATTATGAACTTCTTGAATACCGAAAGGGTGATCTGGTACGTTTGGATATCCTGCTGAACGGTGATCCTGTGGATGCACTCTCAAGTATCACCCACCGCGAAAAGGCATATGAGCAGGGACGCAAAATCTGCGCCAAGCTCAAGGAACTTATTCCGCGTCAGCAGTATGAAGTAGCAGTACAGGCGGCGATCGGTTCAAGGGTAATTGCGCGCGACACCATCCGAGCACTCCGAAAAGATGTTACGGCCAAGTGTTACGGCGGCGACATCACCCGAAAGCGTAAGCTGATCGAAAAACAGAAGGAAGGAAAAAAACGAATGAAACAGGTTGGAACCGTTGAAATACCGCAGGAGGCGTTTCTGGCCGTTCTCTCTATGGATGAAGATGACCGATAGAACAACCAATCAGACAGTACCGATGTTTATGCTCCGAAAATACATATTGCTCATAATTTTTTGTCTCTTTGCAGTACCATCACTGTATGCTCAGTTTGATGATCCCGTATTTGAAAAGGTTGAACGTTCAGAAAGGGCTAAGTTCGAACAGATGTTTGCGGATATCAGCTGGACCGGTCAGGGCCTGTACAATTCGACCACCATCGATCGCATTCCAACGGTTGAGCTGCGGTCGCGTCTGCAGGCCGTTTTCGGGGAACCCACGCAAACCATCGGTGATCTGATCAACAACCGTAATTTCCGGCCCGGGAAAGCGGTGCAGTTCGAATACTGGTTTATCATTGACGACCGTATTCCGCTGATGCTGCTCGACCTTGACGGTCCATTTGAGAACGGATTGGTATACGTGGGTGCAAGCCGTTACATTGATATGATGCCGCAGGTGAAGCGTACGCTGAACAGAATGCTCATGAATGAATATGGAGAACTGGCATCTTTTTCCGACTATTTTTATTCACCGGAAAGAGACCAGTGGTATTTGGTTGAATACAGGGACGGGGAGTTTAATCATGAAGCCATTGAGAGGCCTGCTTCACTTCGATAATGATAAAAAAAGGATGAAAAAGCGTTGAGCAGAAAAAAAGATCTGACAAAAAAAGAGTCGTTCTGGAACAGAAAACGGAGTGACAAGGAAAAAGCAGAGGATGCAAAAGCCAAACACTGGGCGAGGGAGTGGCTTGACGCTCTGATCTGGGCAGCCGTAGCGGCTATCATTCTCAGAACATTCTTTTTTGGTGCATATCGAATTCCAACTCCATCGATGGAGAAAACCCTGCTTACCGGCGACTTTCTGATTGTAACCAAACTGGCCTACGGTCCCCGCACACCGATGACCGTGTCGGTGCCTTTTACGGAAATTTATGTACCGGGAATCAATCTGCCCTGGTTCCGAATTCCGGGCTACAGCGAGGTGAAGCGGAATGATATCGTGGTTTTTAACTATCCGATCGATGTTGCTCCGATTTCCGCAAAAACGAATTATATCAAACGTGCGGTTGGTATGCCGGGTGACCGCCTTCGGGTGGATGCCAAGGATCTGTACGTGAATGGTGAGCGCGCCGAACAGTATGAGACACTTATGTTCAATTATCGTGCCATCACCCGTGGTGGGGTTCGGCTTAGCCCCGCAAAGGTGCGGGAAGCGGGCGGAAGTGTAGTTCAAAGCGGCAACGGGGAGTATATCCTGAACCTGACGTCCGAACTGGCCGGTGAGATGGAGAGCTGGCCGGAAATCGAAAGCGTAGAGCAATTTGTGCTCCCCGAGGATTTCAACATTTTCAGCCGCCGCGGCTTTAACTTTTCAAGAGGGTTCAATAATCATGATCATATTCCCGAATTCACGGTTCCCTATGCCGGACAGCAGGTGGAGCTTACTCCCGAAAACTGGAACATCTACCAGGACATTCTGGAGCGATACGAGCGTGTATCCGTGCAGCAGGATAACGGGCAGTTTATCATCAACGGGGAAGAGACCAATCTGTATACCATACAGAAAGACTACTACTTTATGATGGGCGACAATCGCGACGACAGCGAAGACAGCCGCTACTGGGGTTTTGTGCCCGACGACCACGTGATCGGTAAAGCAGGAATGATCTACTTTTCATGGGACGGCGAACGATGGCTTCCACGGGTGGGAAGGATGTTTGATCTCATTCATAGTTAAGGCTCAAGGTACAGGGTATCCCGAGGGGTCGGGACTGCAAACAGCACGCAGCAGGGTGCAGGCTGCAGGCGACAAGCTCCAGGAAAGCACCAAATAACAAATCCCAAATTCCAAAAGGGGAATATTTAGCAGTATTTCGAGTGAAATTCCAGTAAGGAAGGCGTTTGGAATTTGTGATTTGATAATTGGAATTTAAGTTGCCAACTATCCCAGGCACTCCTAACTCCAAATACTCCCAACTCCCTATTCCTTCACCAGGCTCTTCCCCTTCTTCTGTCCTTCACGGATAGCAAGCTGACCGCATCCCGCATCGATATCGTCCCCGCGGCTTCGGCGAACGGTGGCGGTCACGTCTTTGTCTGCAAGCACTTTCATGAACTGATTCAGCCGCTCCTCCCTGGCCCGTTTCAGGGTGACCCCGGCCACGCTGTTGTACATGATGATGTTGACCTTCGATGGGACCCATCGGGCGATTTTGACCAGATTCAGGGCGTCCCTGCGTGTATCGTTGAATTCATCGAACAGAAGGTATTCGTAGGTGAGCGGTTTTTCCGTTTTTTGGAAATAGTATGTAACCGCCTCCTCCAGCTTTTCCAGATTCAGCGATTCATTGATCGGCATAATCTTGTTTCGTTTCTCGTCATCGGCGGCATGCAGGGAGATGGCCAGGTTTACACCGGTCTCTTCGTCGGCCAGCTGCTTGATCTGTTTGGTTAGCCCTACCGTGGAGACGGTGATTCGCCTTGGGGACAGGTCGATGCCCATAGGGTCAGAGAGAATCCGGGCCGATTCTACAACAGCCTTGTAATTGTGAAGCGGTTCGCCCATGCCCATGTATACGACGTTGGTTATTTTTTTTCCATATCGTTCTTCAGCGATTTCGTTGATAATCTGCACCTGGTCCACGATCTCACCGTGCGTCAGATTCCGGAAATAGCCCATTTTGCCGGTGGCGCAGAAGGAGCAGCCGAACATGCAGCCTACCTGCGAGGAGACGCATACGGTGAGCCGGTTGGCGGCACCGTCGGGATAAAAATCAGGGATGAGGACGGCTTCAACCTTATAGTCATTCGGATCGTCGAGCTGAAAGAGGAATTTAATGGTGCCGTCTTTCGACTCCTGCTGGTTGAAAATAGTGAGCCGCCGGACTTCAGCCAGTTCAGGCAGTTTGGCCCGGAGGTCTTTGGAGAGGTTGGTCATCTCGTCGAACGAGCTGACGCCCTTTTGATAAAGCCATTGAAAAACCTGATCAGACCGGTAGGAGGCCAGTCCGAGTCCTTCAAGAAAGGTGGTTAATTCCTGCTTTGTGAGGGATTTGAGGTCTCTCTTTTTTTCGGTGGTGGTAGCTTCAGAATTCATGGATCAAAGATACGAACAATGCTGCGGAAACAACAATGTGTGATGGAGGAGCCATAATGGTCCGGGAGTTTCAGCCGGGCGGCGTTGAATGTGCGGCAAAGGGGATAATCGTTGATGTCTGAAATTACCCGGGGCCGTGCTCGTGCCGCTACGTGCTGTTCAACACCTCCGGTGTTGCCGGATGTTGGCATTCGTTTACCCCGGGTTTCACCCGGGGCTAATAATATTGGACGCCTCCCGGCGTCCGGTGGCATAAAATCAGATCGATTGGTCGGAAGGGTACTCCGTGGTGGCCGAAATCCCTCTTCTGGATTTTGGTGCTGCGGAATTCGGGTTGAATGCATGCAAATGGAATACTTATGAATATGCAATGCTGTGCCAGCTCCAAGCCCAATCCGCCGGATGGCGGATTAAGGTAAATAGCCCCGGGCGGAAGCCCGGGGAGGGTTGGGCAACAGATCCCGACAACGCCGGATGGCGTTGAATGTACGGTAGGGGCCGCATTTCTTTAAAATGGTTGCAGAAACTTTTTAGGATAAAGAAATGAAAAATGAACTGCGAATGACGAACGACGAACGACGAATTGTGAACTACTAACAAGGGTAGGATAAGATGCCTGAAATTATCCGGGGCCGTGATCGTGCCACTGCGTGCTGTTCAACACCTCCGGTGTTGCCGGATGTTGGCTTTCGTTTACCCCGGGTTTCACCCGGGGCTAATAAGATTGGACGCCTCCCGGCGTCCGGTGGTATAAGATCAGATCGATTGGTCGGAAGGGTACTCCGTTGTGGCCGGAATTTCTCTTGTGGATTTTGGTGCTGCGGAATTCGGGTTGAATGCATGCAAGTTTAATACCCATGGGTATGCAATGTTGTGCCTGTACCGAGCCCAATCCGCCGGATGGCGGATTAAGGTCAATAGCCCCGGGCGGAAGCCCAGGGAGGGATAGGCAACTGATCCCGACAACGCCGGATGGCGTTGAATGTACGGTAGGGGCCGCATTTCTTTAAAATGGTTGCAGAAACTTTTTAGGATAAAGAAATGAAAAATGAACTGCGAATGACGAACGACGAACGACGAATTGTGAACTACTAACAAGGGTAGGATAAGATGCCTGAAATTATCCGGGGCCGTGATCGTGCCACTGCGTGCTGTTCAACACCTCCGGTGTTGCCGGATGTTGGCTTTCGTTTACCCCGGGTTTCACCCGGGGCTAATAAGATTGGACGCCTCCCGGCGTCCGTAATATGGTAATCAGGGTAATTGATTCGAAAGGGTACTCCGTGGTGGCCGGAATTCCCATCGGGACTTTTGTGCTGCAGAATTCGGGTTGAATGCATGCAAGTTTACCCCGGGTTTCATCCGGGGCTAATAAGATTGGACGCCTCCCGGCGTCCGTTATGGGATAATCGGTGTTTGAAGTCGTAGATATAAGATGCCGCCAAAAATAGAATTAAGAAAATTTTCAGTATCAGAGGTATTGATCCCTTTTCTTGAGATGTCTGATTTATTACATGACTTGAGGGGCAAAATTTTTCTGGGGTACTGATTTCGAAATCTGTCCAAATCCCCAATCCGCCGGATGGCGGATTAAGGTCAATAGCCCCGGGCGGAAGCCCGGGGAGGGTTGGGCAACTGATCCCGACAACGCCGGATGGCGTTGAATATGTGGTGGTAGCCGCATTCCTTTAAATGGGTTGCAGTAACTATTTAGGCAAAAGAAATGAAAAATGAACTGCGAACGACGAATGACGAACTGCGAACACCGAACTACTAACAAGGGGAGGATAAGGTGCCTGAAATTACCAGGGGCCGTGCTCGTGCCACTACGTGCTGTTCAACACCTCCGGTGTTGACGGATGTTGGCTTTCGTTTACCCCGGGTTTCACCCGGGGCTAATAAGATTGGACGCCCCCCGGCGTCCGGTGGCATAAAATCAGATCGATTGGTCGGAAGGGTACTCCGTTGTGGCCGAAATCCCTCTTCTGGATTTTGGTGCTGCGGAATTCGGGTTGAATGCATGCAAATGGAATACTTATGGATATGCAATGCTGTGCCAGCTCCAAGCCCAATCCGCCGGATGGCGGATTAAGGTCAATAGCCCCGGGCGGAAGCCCGGGGAGGGTTAGGCAACTGATCCCGACAACGCCGGATGGCGTTGAATATGTGGTGGGGTGTTCTGAAAAAGGCCTGATATACTTTTTTGGATAAAAGTAACAGGCAATGAACTGCGAACTTTTATCACCGAACAACTAACTACCAACAACAAACCACTGACCACTGACCACTGACCACCAACAAACAACCAAAACCCTAAAATCTCGGATTTACAATATTGTTGTAGATCGATCCAAAGGTGTAGCTGAATCCAAATGAAATGGAATAATCGTAGGAGGTAGGACGCTGAACACCGCGAAGGATGGATTCGGGATCATTGGGATCCACGTCGCTGGGCAGCTGAAGGGCCAGCTGATCATTGATGATCCGGTAACGTCCGGAAAGGCTCAGGGAAAGCCCGCGAACAATGCGAATATTGAAGGATGGGTTCACCTCAAAACGGTTAATGGAGGTGTCATGAAAAAAGTGGCTTCCGGCGGCCCGTATATCAATGCGTCCCCATCGTTGGTCATATCGAAGCCGCGCACTCAGCTCCTGCGACATAATGGTCTCCTGATCCTTAAAAAAGATGGTTGTGTTGAAGTACCTGCGAAACATAGGCGTTACCTGGTACTGAATCACAAAACGCCGCTCCTGAAATTCTGAATAGGGGAAGAAGTTGTACTCAACAGCCGGTGCAATGTATGTATTAAGCGCAATGTTTCCGGTCCGGCTGAACCTGGCACTTCCAAACAGTGCAACCGTGGCATGGTCGTTCAGACTGTACCCGACCATTCCCCAGGTATTTCCCCAGTCGCGGTTGATATTCAGGGTCCGGTCGCTCAGGTCCAACCGCCTGCGGTTTATTTCACCGCGTGCATTAAAGCGTATTTTCCAGATGTGCGTAGTACGTTCCGCTTCTAGTCCGCTGAAAAAGCCTGCATTCAGCTCACGCTCCTGTCCGCTGATATTGGATCGCATATTGATATCAAATACCCAGTTATTCCATGGGTCGTCAATCTCTTCAGTCTGAATATCCTCACCTTCGCCGGGGGCATCGAAGAAAACATCAAGATTATTCATAGCCACCGTATTCACAACAAAAGGGACCAAACCGAGTTTAATGTACCGGTTCAGGCCAATACGCCGTTCATCACCTGAGTCTGTGCTTGGAGAGACGTACCTGAGCGTATCAGATTGTGAGCTTTCCACGGTCAGGTCAGAAAAAACGAGGGTATATTCGCGGCCGCCGCCTCCCGTCGACTGATCGTTGATCAGCAAATAGATGGAGGCGTCCTGCTGATCCCTTACATAGTTCACAAATGTTATGTTGGTACGTATGTAATTGACATCGCAGGCTCTGCAGTCAAGAAAAACATTCGGAATAGGATCCGGCCCGTCAACTGACTGTGCCGCTGCAGTACTGCAGTAAAAGAGCAGAAATAGAAAAAAAATGGCTGATAATGAGCGGTTCACTGTCTGTTTTAGAGTATTGCA
Source organism: Rhodohalobacter mucosus (assembly GCF_003150675.1). Taxonomy (NCBI): domain Bacteria; kingdom Pseudomonadati; phylum Balneolota; class Balneolia; order Balneolales; family Balneolaceae; genus Rhodohalobacter; species Rhodohalobacter mucosus. The sequence continues at coordinate 308,516 of NZ_QGGB01000009.1, forward strand.
GGTGATTATACGCAGGCAGGGAAGGTAACCATTCTAAGGTTAGAATTTCCAATGAATCAGCTTTTACGACGTTACAAAGGGTAAAAATTTTTAAACACAAACAATTTGGAATATTTTACTTCTACCTGATCTGTTCAGGATAACCCAGACTTTTGCCATTTGAAATTTCTAGGCTCACAACTTTCCTACTTTTTTGCCAACAGGCGTACCCGTACCAATGTTGTAAAACTGCTCAAATTTATTGCGGTTCTGGTACTGATGTATGTGGCCTATTCCATTCTTTTCCATTACGTATCTCTTTACGAGGGGCAGGAGCATAGCTGGATTACAGGTTTTTACTGGGTTCTTGTTACCATGTCGACTCTCGGTTTTGGCGATATAGTGTTTTCATCCGATCTGGGCCGCGCTTATTCCATGCTGGTTCTTTTTTCCGGTGTGCTGTTCTTGCTTGTGATGCTGCCGTTTACGTTCATCGAGTTTTTCTATGCTCCATGGATGAAAGCCATGAACCAGGCACGTGCGCCAAAGAAGCTGCCCCAGGGTACGCACGACCATGTGATCATCACAAACCTGGATGCCATTACGGAAGCACTGATCAGAAAGCTGGCCGCCTATAAAATTGAGTATGCTATTCTGGAGCCCGATCTTCAAAAAGCATTGGACCTGGCTGATGCGGGTTATACGGTTGTAAACAGCGATCCCACTGACTATGAGACATACCATAACCTCTGCATTGAAAAGGCCAACCTTGTAGTCGCTACCGGTGCCGATACAGAGAATACCAACGTTGCCTTTACGGTTCGTGAATTCAACAAGAATACAAAGATTGTTGCCACAGCGGTTTCTTCAGACTCGGTTGATATTCTGCAGCTTGCCGGAGCGAATTATGTGTTGCAAATGGGTGAAATTCTGGGCCGTTCACTGGCCCGCAGAACCCTTGGAGGCAATGCGCGCGTTCACGTAATTGGGCATATTGATGAACTGGTGATTGGTGAATCGACGGCACAGGAAACACCGCTGGTCGGGAAAACCCTTAAAGACAGCCGCATTCGTGAGTCGACAGGAGCCAGTGTTGTCGGTATCTGGGAGCGGGGCAAATTTTCACAGCCAATGCCCGATACATTGATCACAGATAAAACGGTTCTGGTTCTTGCAGGTACGGTTGAACAGCTTCGAAATTACGACGAGCTGGTCAGTATCTACCATGTTTCCGACAAACCCGTGGTGATTATCGGTGCGGGACGTGTGGGACGTGCAGCAGCCAAATCGCTTGAAGAGAGGCATATTGACTACCGGATTATCGATAAAAACCCGGATCGCATCCGTGACAAGGAGAAATATATACTGGGTGACGCTGCAGATCACGAAGTGTTGAAAAAAGCAGGTATTGAGGAGTCGCATACGGCACTAATTACAACGCATGATGATGATATCAACATCTACCTTACCATCTACAGCCGCAGACTCTGCCCAAATATGCAGATTATCAGCCGTGCTACCTACGAAAAGAATATTAACACGATGCACCGTGCGGGCGCTGATTTCGTGATGTCGTACGCGACGATGGGTGCCAATTCCATCTTTAATATTCTGGAAGGCCAGGATGTGTTGACGCTCGCTGAAGGGCTGAATATCTTTAATCACAAGGTAAAGGAGACGCTTGCAGGCAAATCACTCATCGAGTCGGATATACGAAAGGAGACCGGCTGTACGGTTCTTGCCATTAATTGTAACAACAAGGGAATGCTCGTGAGCCCTGCCCCCGACCATCGAATGAAGGCCGGTGAAGAGCTGATACTGATCGGTTCACCTGAGGGTGAGAATGATTTTAACTACCGTTACGAAAAAAACAACGAAAAGTAATCAGTTTCTCCAGAACCAGGGCGTGAAGATCACCAGTATGGTAAACAGTTCAAGCCTGCCAATCAGCATAAGAATTGTCAAAACCCACTTGCCGAAGGCAGGTACATGCGCGTAATTGTCAATCGGACCGAATTCACCCCAGCCGGGGCCGATATTCCCAAGACTTGCAATACTTGCGCCCATCGAAGAGACAAGATCAAAACCGAGTGAACTCATGATCAGAGAGCCGATGGCAAATATGAAAAAGTACAGTACAAAGAACCCCAGAATGGTTTTCAGGATTGGCGTCTCAATCACCCGGTCGCCTATACGTACCGGGATAACGGCCTGAGGGTGAATCAGCTGGCGAAATTCTCTGGCTATGTTCTTTGTAATGATCATAATGCGGATCATTTTGATGCCTCCTCCGGTAGAACCGGCACATCCCCCTGTAAAAAAGAGAAGAAAGAGGAGAAAGGATGCGAGCGGCTGCCATATGGCATAATTATCCGATCCGAAACCCGTGGTGGTAATAATTGAGACAACCTGAAAACTGCCGTAGCGAAAAGCGTCGCCGATGGAGTAGCTGTTTGAAATCCAGAGTGCCGCGGATATTGCCAATATAAAAATGACGGTCAGAAAGGTATAGAATCGGATTTCCCTGTTTCTGAAAAAACCTGAAGCATTGCCTGAGAATAACCGGTAGTGCATTGCGAAGTTGATACCGGCCAGGAACATGAATACGGTAATGATGATATCGACATATACCGAGTCGAAGGCGGCAACGGACGCATTTTTTGTGGAAAAACCTCCGGTGGCAAGCGTGGAAAAGGCGTGATTAATCGCTTCAAACCAATCCATTGATGGATGAGCCCAAAGAAGTATAAACTGAACGGCTGTCATCCCGATATAGACGGACCATAGAAGAAATGCCGTTTCCTGAACCCTGGGCGTAAGCTTGTCCGATTTTGAACCCGAATATTCGGCCTGAAAGAGCTGCATACCGCCGATACCGAGCAGCGGAAGCAGGGCCAGACTGAGCACAATGATACCCATACCGCCCAGCCAGTGCGACAGGGATCTCCAGAAAAGCAGGCTTTTATCAATGTTTTCAATGGCCGGATTTACAAAGCCATGACTGGTAGCTCCGCCCAGGATTGTGGCGCCGGTGGTGGTGAGGCCGCTCATTGTTTCAAAAACTGCATCCGTATAGGAATCGAGCGTGCCGCTAAGCGTAAAGGGAAATGCTCCAACCAGTGAACCGACAAACCAGGCAAGCGATACGATAAGAAAAGCCTCCCGGATCCTGATTTCGTGTTTGGGTCGGAATACAATAAAAAGAAATGCACCGCCGGCCATGGCGGAAACGGCGGTCAGGAGAAATGCGCTCCAGGATGCTTCATCATATAGCAGTGCGACCAATACAGGGGCCAGCATAGAAGCTCCCAGAAAAAAGATCAACCCTCCGAGAATACCGGTTACAGGTTTCAGATCAATCCTGGGCCTGTTAACTCCGATTTCAAGGCGTTCAATCATGATCAGAAAAGGTTTTCCACTTTTTTGATGGCTTTGGGCAGCGCCAGGATGATAACCCTGTCATTTTCGCGGATCACCGAATTTCCGGTGGCAATCTCCACCGATTTGTTTCTCAGGATACCGCCGATCACAACGCCTTCGGGCAGCTGCAGATCACGAATAGGTTTTTTCAGCATCCCGCAATTTTTCCCGGCTACCACTTCAATGATCTCAGCTTTGATTCCGTGAAGTGCCTTCACCGTAAGCATCTGTCCCTGCCTGATCTGTCTGTGAATTTCATCTGAAGCCGCCGCTTTTACATTGACAATAGCATCAATCCCGATCGTCTGACTGAGTGGCACATACTGAGCCTTCGACACAAGGGCAACGGTTTTGCGCACTTCCAGATGTTTTGCCATCAGGCATGAGATGATGTTTGATTCTTCATCATCCGTTACCGAAATAAACGCATCCATTTCCTGAACTCCCTCAACTACAAGCAGATTCGGATCGGTTGGGTTGCCGTTCAGTACCAGGATATCCTGATTATTTCGCGCAATACCTTCCGCTGCTTCCTTATCGGGTTCTATCAGTTTGATATCCCATTTCTGTTTGTCGGCGGAGAGCTTTTTGGCGAGTATGCGGCCCACATCACTGCCACCCGCAATCATCACACGGCGAAGCTTCACATCCCGGTGGCCAGTGGCCTCGGTCAGCCGTTTAACATGATCCGTTCGTGTAATGATAAACACATGGTCGAGTGCCATGAGACGGCTGTCGCCACGCGGAATAATTGTACTTCCCCTTCTGGATATTGCGACCACCCGGAAGGGCAGTGAATCGTAGTCGGCCGCCAGCTCCTCAAGAGTCTGATCTACGACTTCTGAACCTGATTCAACGCGCACCCCCACAAGCTGAAGCTTGCCGTCGGCCAGTGAAACCACATCCGTTGCCGATGCGCGCTTAATGAGCTGGTGAATTTCGTTTGCGGCACTCTCCTCAGGATGGATCAAAACATCAATGCCCAGTTCGGAGGGGGTAATGGGGGCATCGGGCTGCGATAATTCCTGGTTCCGGACCCGTGCAATGACTGTTTTTACACCCAGCCGTTTTGCCATGGTTGAGGCAATGATGTTTACCTCGTCAACGCTTGTAACGGCCACCATCAGGTCGGTTTGCCGGGCACCCGCTTTTACAAGGCTTTTGGGTGATGTGGCATTGCCCTCTACTGCCAAAACATCCAGGTTTTCAGTTACACGCTGGATGCATTGCTGGCGTTCATCCATTACGGTAACGTCTTGCTGCTCTTCGGAAAGAACCTTGGCCAGTTCAAAACCAACTTCGCCGGCCCCGGCAATTAGTATTTTCAAAACAGAATATAGCTACAGGTTGTCTGTCTCAAGCAAATGTATCACATTTGAGTGATTAAATAAATCGGGGTTTACATCAGAATGCATCCAAAGCATTCGGTGAGAAGGCGGTTATGAATATCTGTTCAGAAGTTTCAGGCAGTCCTGAACCAATACGCCACCGATCCAGTCCACATTACGGAAACTGTATCGGTTCAGTTCATCAGACCTGAGGGTTATCTGATCCATTCTGGTGCTTATTTGCGGAATAGTACACCCATAGTAAACCGTACCAATGCCAGACCACACAACAGCGGATGCACACATGGGGCATGGCTCGCAAGTGGTATACAGAGTAAACCCGGACAGGTCGGTTTTCTGAATTTGCGATCCCATTTTGCGGATGGCCATTACCTCAGCGTGGGCGGTAGGGTCGTGCAGGGATGTTGTGTTATTCGCAGCGGTGACAAAAAGTTCATCTCCCATGGCAATTGCAGCACCGAACGGCGTTTTGCCGGCTGAAGCAGCTTCAATAGCGGCATGCATATGACTCAAATATGGCTTAAGCATAAAACGGAACTCTTCCTGTCAGGGGTTCAGGTGCCGGTTTAGGTACGATGTGTATACCTGATGAAGCAGCAGGTAGCTCTGCTGATTGTAGGCTACACCATGGGCGCCGGGCGGGTAGATCCTCAGATCCACATCCTTGCCGGTATTGGTGAAAGCTGTAATCATCTGCATGGTATTTTGGACGTGAACATTTTCATCCATGGATGAATGCGCAACCAGCATGTTCCCCTGCAGATTGCTCGCATGGGCCATAACGGATCCGTTCTGATAGTTATCGCGATTATCGGTAAGAAGACCCATGTATCGTTCCGTGTAAATCGTGTCGTAGAGCCGCCAGTCGGTAACGGGTGCGCCAACTATGCCAACCTTGAAAGTCTGCGGATGAAGCACCATGGTAAGAGCAGCCATATAGCCGCCGTAACTGTGACCCCGGATGGCTATTCTGTTTTCATCAATCCAGGGGTATGAGCCCAGATATTTGGCGGTGTGAGTAAAATCTTCCGCTTCAAGAATTCCAAGCCGCCGATACACTGTCTTTTCGAACTCTTTGCTGTACCCGCCGCTGCCGCGATTATTAACGTTGGCAATCACATATCCCTGCTGGCTCAGGTATTGAGCCCATGCATTGGTTTCAAACGCATTATACACTCCCTGGGAGCCCGGACCGCCATATATCATGAGGACCAGCGGATACGATTTGTTTTCATCAAAATCAGGCGGTTTAATGAGATATCCGTCCAGATCAACTCCTGAAGCTGAAGTGAATGAGAAAAGCTCACGGGGTGAGTAGGCATACTCATTGATGTAACTGTTAACCGCTTCATTGTCTACAAGCTTTTTCAGAAAGATGCCTCCATCCGCTGTACTGCGAAGGTCTACCTGTACAGGCGTTTCGGTGTTCGACCATGTATCGATAAAATAGGTGCCGTCGGGTCCCATGCTGAAGGAGTGATAGCCGGAGTCGGGCGTATAGTGTTCTTTTCCTGTGCCGTCGAAGCCGATGGAGTAAAGGTCACGCTCCAGGGGACTCTCCTCTGTTGATTCGTAGTAAAGGCGTTCTTTCTCTTCATTGACTGCAAACACGTTTGTAACACGCCAGTCGCCTTCGGTAACCTGGTTCATGAGCTTACCGTCGTAGCTGTAGCGATACAGATGCTTGTATCCGTCACGATCCGAAATCCAGAAAAACTCCTGCCTGTTTTCAGGAAAAAAGAAATAGTCGTCAATGCCTGCAAAGAAATCGAATACATCAATCCAGCCATTCTCGTCTTTTTCCTCCATAATCAGTTCAGCCATGCGCGTTTCCACATTGTGAAAATAGAGCTTAAGGTGGTTTTGCTGACGGTTCATCCAAACGATTGCAAGCTCGTCAGGATCGGAAGTCCAGTAGATTCGTGGTATGAGTCCGTCACCGATTTCAATGTTGGCCCACTGACGATTACCCGTCTGCGTGTCGATGATTCCGATTTTTACAATTGGATTTTCGGAGCCAACCTTTGGATAGGGGATATCGGTGTATTGAGGGTAGGAGCCTTCATAGTTAGTGGAGACAAATCGCTCCACATGCCGTTCATCGGTCTGCCAGAAAGCGATGTATCGGCTGTCGTGAGACCATTTCCAGGCCTGCACCTTGCCAAATTCCTCTTCATAAACCCACCCGAAACGTCCGTTGTAAAAGTGATTGGCAGAGTCGTTTGTAAGCTGTATCTCTTCTCCGGTATCCAGGCGGAAAATATAGAGTTCACCATCCCGATGGTACGCCACTTTTTGCCCGTCGGGTGAAAGCTCGGCCGTGAAGGCGGCACCGGCGATCAGTTCCATGCTCTCATTTTCCAGGGAATAGTAATAATAGTCTGAGGTGCCCGAATAGCGGTAAATAGGTGAAAAATTGGTTTGAAAAACCAGTGTTTGATAATCAGACGACCACTGAAAGGAGCGGAAGCGAAAAGGTGTGTTGGTTCCGGGAAAGTTATGGCGTGAGGTCTGAAAAATCAGTTCGTCCTCGTCGGTTGAAGGATTGTAGGCGCGTATTTCAACTTCACCGGTCAGGGGATCACGTTCCATATAGGAGTATCGTTCCCCGCCCTCAATCCATATCACATTTTGAGGCCCTTGCTCCCCGGTTAGCTGAGATGCCGAAAAAAGTGCGTGTTGAAGGCTCTGATAGCTCTGGCGGTCGCTTTGTGCACTGACCGATACCGTTGTGATAAGGCTGAACAGAATAAAAAACAGAGGGGTGCGCTTCAGGAATAAACTTCTCATGTATCCAGTGTATGATCTTTGATTGTGGGATGAAATTCGTAGTAAATAACGGATGTGGGCTCAATAATTGTCCGGAATATATAAAAAGAAGACATCAGAGAGCAGCTTTTGCCGTCAGCCTGTCTGTCGCCGGTGTTTCGGCAGGCCGCGGTTTTTTGGGCTGATGCCTGTCTGCTGAGTGACGATCTCTTTTCAAAAGACGCAGTCCGTTCAGCACTACAATCAGCGTACTTCCCTCATGGCCCACAACCCCAAGGGTGAGAGGCAGGTCGATTAAGAACACACCCGCCAGCAACATTACGATAACACCCAGGCTGAATATGATATTTTGCCAGACTACCTTACGGGCTTTACGAGAGAGACTGATAAGGTACGGGAGTTTCGTGAGATCGTCGCCCATCAATACAACATCGGCCGTTTCGAGGGCTACATCGGTTCCGGCCGCACCCATGGCAATTCCGAGATGGCTTGTTGCAAGAGCAGGGGCATCATTTACGCCATCGCCCACCATGGCTACAATACCCTCTTTTTTCAATTCTTTCAGCTTCTCCACTTTCTCTTCAGGCAGAAGGTCAGCATATACCCGATCGATATCCAGCTGTTCTGCGATGGCATTAGCCACGCCGATATTGTCGCCGGTGAGCATCACAATATTCTGTATTCCTTGATTTTTCAATTGACTGATTACTTCGTGTGCAGACGGACGTATTTGATCTGCAAGTGCAATCAACCCCAGTGGTTTTTGATCCTGGGCGACAAAAATCACCGTTTTTCCGTTCTTACGCAATTCATGGGCATTTGCCAGAAGTTCATCACTCCAGCTCTCATTGCTGATCTGTGAGTTAAACATGGTCAGGTTGCCAACAGCTACCGAACTGCCGTTCATGCTGGCGCGCACTCCCTGTCCGGGTGTCGACTTCATATTTTCAACATCTGCGGGCGCTATTCCACGCTGTTCCGCTTCCCGCAGTATTGCACCTGCCAGGTGGTGTTCGGAGTACTGCTCACAACCGGCTGCTATCGCAAGAAGGCGGTTTTCCAGCTCTGTAACCTGGTTTGGATAGACGGTTCCGTCAGGAGCAGGGATCAGGTCCGTAACCGCCGGTTCACCGATCGTCAGGGTACCGGTTTTATCAAATGCAATGGTGTCTATCGTTACCGTTTGTTCTACATAGGCTCCTCCTTTAAAAAGGATACCGTTTCGGGCACCATTGGCGATGGCAGAAATAATGGAAGCGGGAGTACTGATAATCAGAGCGCAGGGCGAGGCAACCACAAGTACCGTGATGGCCCGGTAAAAGGTACTGTCAAAATCATGTCCCATAATCAGCCATGGAATAAAAATCAGAAGCAATACCGAGAATACGACCGTAACCGCATAGCGCGGTTCAAAGGAATCCAGAAAATGCTGTGTTTTGGCTCGGTTTTGCTGAGCGGTTTCAACCAGTGAAATGATTTTTGCCAGAGTCGTATCCCTGACCGACTTGGTGACCTCAATTTCTATCACTCCATTCTCGTTCAGCGTGGCGGCAAAAACCGTATCCCCTCTCTCTTTTGGAACCGGGATGCTTTCGCCTGTAATGGCCGATTGATTCACTGCGGATTGGCCTTTAATCACCTTGCCGTCTATCGGGATGTACTCACCGGGTTTGACGATCACAATATCACCGGGCTTCATCTCCTCCACGGGCACCTGCGTTTCCGTTCCGTCGGGCAGGCGAATCAATCCTTCGTTGGGACGTAGTTCCATCAAAGACTTGATGGCATTCCGGCTTTTGCCCAGTGCATAACTCTCAAGGGTGCCGCTCAGGGAAAACAGGAAGAGCAGAATAGCGCCTTCCATCCACTCTCCCAGAAACGCGGCCCCGGCGGCCGCGGCGATCATCAAAAAATCGATGTTGAGCTGAAAGCTTCTGAGGCTTTTCGCGGTTTCGATGATTCCAAAATACCCGCCGCCGATGTATGAAATGATGAAAAACGGTACTGCCAGAAAACCGGGCAGCAGTGAGGTGAATTGAGCCAGCGCGCCCAGGATGAGTCCACCGGTGGATGCTGCTGTGAACCAGCCCCGGTATTCATTAAGGGCATCATTGGTTTCGCCGTTTTGTATTTGTTTATGGCTGCAACAGGACATTTTGAAGGTACTCTACACCTTTTTAACTGACTGGCATTTTGGAAGTAACGAATTGCAGTACTCTTTTAATGTACGTTTCAGGCGGCTGGAATGCTAAAAGAACCATACATCGTGAACATAGATTGCAAACCGGCCTTTCATGCCTGATTCACGGCCAGGGTATCATTCGAACCGATTTGAACGGAAGCGGGCTCAACCCGGTTTCACTTTCCAGCACGACCAACTGTTCTTATATTTCAGAGTTCATCAGCAGGTTTGTACGTTGAACCATTGCTCGCAACAGAATCAGAATGAAATTAATATAGACTCAACCATGTCAATCAAGCTAACCTATTTCTCAACAATACTACTCATCATACTTCTGTCCGCCCCCAATCTTCAGGCTCAGGATGAACCGTTGGGTGACCGCATGAAAGAGAAACTGAAATCGGAAGAGTTCAATGTAACCTTTCTCATGCAGACGTTTGGAAATGTGACCTTCACCGACAGAGAGTTCAACGATTCGAACGGATTTGAGCTGGATGCCAATAGGTTGGGTTTCAGGGGTGTACTGGATGGAAATTTTAGCTACCGGCTTCAACTCGAGTACACGGATTCACCCACTATTCTGGATGCACGTTTGGGATACACTTTTTCCGATCAGCTTGAAGTTCAGGTGGGTTCGTTCAAGCCGAGACTCAGTGCCGATCTTGACCCAAATCCCGGCATCACCGACTTTATTGACCGTGCCCGGCAGGTTGGGGCCACGATGAACAACCGGGAAATCGGGATTACTCTGCTGGGTGAAAGCTCCGGTTGGGGTTATGCATTCGGGATGTATAACGGTAACCGGCTGCAGAACGAAAACGATGGACGATTTCTCTACACCGGCCGCCTCTCCTACACTTTCGGCGAAGATGGCAACTCGCTTGAATTTGCCCTGAACGGTGCCTTCAACCAAACTGAAAATGAGCGTGTGGGCAAAAGCGGCCTGACCTCAGCAGGCGACCGAGAGCTGTACGGCATCTATGCTCAGTTCGAAAAAAACCCACTGTTTGGAACCTTTGAGTACCTTCAGTCCAGCTTTGACGCAGTTGAGCTTCTGGCCGAGGAGACCATCTCCGGCTTTTTTGCCACGCTTGGAACCAATATCAGCGAGAGGGACCAGGTTATTGCACGGTGGGATCACCTTGAGTATGATGTGATAAATCAGGAATCCGATCTGTTGATTCTGGCCTTTAAGCGAAAAGTGACCAGCCTCATCAGTATTCATATTAACGGACTTGCCCTTCTCGGTTCTGAGGAGTTTAATGGGGAAAACCAGTTTGGTGTGAAGACGAATCTTCAGTTTCAGTTTTAGGAAGTGGGTTGGTTAGTGGTTTGTGGTCAGGTACGGGTTGCAGGATGCAAATTTTCTGAGTACCCCTTGGACTAATTACATACAATGGCTTCAGGCTACAGGTAATGATTGATTAATCAGTATCCCGTAATTGGCAACGTACAACTATTTGCCCGCGCCCTCCGCGTTTATCGCTGCGCTCACTGCGGTTCTTTTGGAAATAGCCCTATAATGCTGGAATCGATTGAATTGGCAATTGATTCAGAAAAGATAAGTAGGCTGAATTTGCGAAAGTCAATCTCTACCCGGCAATGCAACTACAACTATCCACTAACAACGAACCACTCACATATTCGCGCTGAAATCCAAAACCCGTTCGCTAGTTCTTCTTCCAATCTACCTTTTTCCAGAGGAGCCACGCGCCGATCAGCACAAAGGGTACGCTGAGCAGCTGACCCATGTCGAAGGGGGCACCGGCCAGGAAGTCGGCCTGGGTCTGTTTGGTGAACTCAATCAAGAACCTTCCGGTAAATAAGAGAACCAGAAAGGTGCCGAAGAGGGCGCCCTCCGGCGGTTTGCGGTCATATTTGTTATAGATCCACCAGAGAACCGCCAGGATGATGACACAGGAAAGTGATTCATAGAGCATGGAGGGATGGCGCGGGACCATATCAATACGCTCAAATACCACCGCCCAGGGCAGGGTAGTGGGGTCGCCCAGTATTTCGGAGTTGAAAAAGTTGCCGATCCGGATAAACATGCCGCCGATGGCCACTCCGGGCACCACGCGATCGGCAACCCATAAAAAACTGGTGTTTTTGGTATTCCTGGCATAAAGCCACATGGCAATGATGATACCCACCGCAGCACCGTGCGAGGCCAGCCCGCCTGTCCACACCTGGGGAATGAGGTGGATATTCCTGAGATAGAACTCCGCTTCGTAGAAAAAGACATGTCCGAGCCGCGCCCCGATTATGGTGGCTACAAGCACATAGATCAGTAACCGGTCAAGCTCCTGCTGGGTTCTACCGGCGTCTTTATACATTTTGCTGCCGATGGTATAACCGGATATAAAGGCCATGGCAAACATCAGTCCGTACCAGCGTGGCTGAATGGGACCTATTGAATCAAAACCCGGAGAGGAAATAAACAGAAAAGGTATCTGTCCCAGGATGAAGGCTCCCAGGGCCAGCCCAAGCACTTTCCATGCCTCAGGCTCCTCAGCCTGCCCTTTTCCTTTTTTGCCGGTGGGTTTGGGCTTTATTTTACCCCAACCCAGCCACATGAGTACGGCGGCAAGCAGAATACCGTAAATCGAAATCTGAAAAGGCAGGTCGAATTCCGGTATGGTAAAGATTACGGGATCCGCATTCCAGTGTATGTAGTTGGATGAGTCCATAGTCGGGCTTGGTTTGAAAGTCAGCGCCAAAATACAAAAGAGTGCAGGAATGTGCTGTGATTATATTTTGAGTTAGGAGTTAGGAGTTAGGAGTTAGGAGTTGGGAGTTGTGAATGTTGAGTATTGAGTATTGAGTATTGAGACGGTGTCAGGCAGAAGGCAAAATGCAGAAAGCAGAAGGCAGAAGCTGGAGTGGGGCGGAGACATCCCCATACGTGGTTCTTGGGCAGACTTGACAAAACGTACGGGTATGCATGGTCAGGGGATCCCTCCACTTCACCGTCCCGAAAGGCTCGGGACGGTTCCGGTCGGGATGACAACTGCACGGCGAGCCGTTGTGCGGCGCATCTGAATACCTGTTTGAACTACAGCTTACCCGCGCCGCATCGGGATCAATCGCTCCCGAGAATTCGGGACCAGTCACTCATCGTAAATCCCAGTTCGTCTTACGTTTCCCATCTTACTTAATCGGTTGTTCTGTTGCTCGGTTTCTCCGTTCATCTGTTCTTCTGTTTTTTACCCTGTCCGTGAATGAACTTCGATTGATCACGAACTATGGAGGCGAAATGCGAGCTAAAAGATATATCAAAAAGGTACCACGGCCCTCACACGGTAGTAGAGGTCTATATCCGCATCCGTAAACAGCTCTTCTGCGGGCTGAGCAATGCCTATGGCATGTGCAAAACGAATCCCCAGAAGATTGATCCGGTTCTTAAGCTCGGTGCCGGCACCCCAGCGCTTTTCCGTTCCAATCGTACCGTCCGACCTGCGTGCATTCCAAACGACGCCGGCATCGGTGAACAGTGAGAGCGATGTGGAGCCAAGGTCAACCACGCCACCCAGTATGGATGTATCCATCGAGGGCGTGACGGGCATGCGGTATTCAAGCGAACTGAAGAATACGCGCTCGCCGGCTATGAAGCTGCGGTATCCCCGCACCCGCTCCGCTTCCGAAAAGAGTTCCAGCGGTACCTGTCCCGGCAGATTCAGGCTGATGTTGTCGTTTCGCGAAAAACCGATAAAATCCTGCGGCAGCGGCTCTCCCCACTGCTGCTGAAAACGCCCGTAGAGATAGAGACGCTGCAGGCCGAACCCGGGCAATACGCTGTATGCGCTCAGGTCGGCTGTGGCAAAGCGAACATCGGAACCCAGAATCTCTTCCGCTCCGGTAATCATGGCACGCAGACCCCACCCGTCGAGAGGGTGTACAATGTTGTTGCGCCAGGGCCGCTGCTTCTTTACGGAGAGACCAATTGTCAGGTCGGTCTGACGCGCACGTTCGGGCTGCGGAATCAGGGTTGTGTTGTCAAATTGATCGGCCTCATACGGTTTAACCAGCACGTGACGAAGCCGCGCAAACACGGATCCGTTCTGATAGGGCGCTTCCAGTGCATCCAGTGGCATGTTCATGGCCAGGTCGCCCCCCCGCAGCTCCTGAACCAGGAAGCGGTCGCCGTAGAAAAAGGCGCTGCCGGGTATTTTGTAAATATTGACGGAAAGGGTTGGGTACAGCTGATTGTTGATGTAGCTGAGCAGGCCGTAGGAGTTGTCTGCATTGCCAAAGGATACATTGCCGCTGCCCGCGATCATGTGTTTGGCCAGCGGTTCCACCCAGCCGGTGGTGCCGAAAAGGCCCCAGTTCTCCCTGTCGCCGTAATAGGGAAGTACGATGCTTGCAGCGTGCGTTATGTTACGGAAAGAGCGGTAAGGTGCCTTTGATATGATAAGGCTATCGTCAGGTTCAAGGTCAAATGGGATCCATTCAGGAGCCTGTTTGTTTCTCCATGTGGCATAGGCCCCGGGGAGAAGGGGCTCTCGATCGATCGTCTGCCTGCCGGCATCCACCCACCAGGCGTGATCGCGTCTTTTGGTCTCACTGGCCCTCACAAGGAGCGAGCCGTGCTGCAGGGAATCGCTAGGCGCACTCCAGCCGTACACCTCGCCACCCGTGAAAAGACGTGTAATGCGCGACTCCTGACCGGTATCAAAATCATAGACAAACACATTGGGCACCTCGTCGCGCAGCGAGTTGTAGGCCACCTTCGACCCGTCATGATTCAAAACAAACCGGCGGTTGTCATGGTCCGGGTTATCCAGGAGCATCTCACCGTCCGAATCAGGATCGTACAGTACCATATACCGGCTGCCGTCGGCGTCAAATTTATGAAAGAGCCATCGGTTCTGCCGTGCAACCCAGACGGGATGAATCATCTGGATATCTCCGGTGTATCGGGTTACCCGGGTTTCAATGCCCGTCTCCGGATCGAGGATGAACAAATTGCCCGTACCGTTTTCATTTACAACATAACCGATTGTTTCTGGTTTCGGTCCCGGCACGGGATAGCGCGCCCGGCGACTGTGCGTGAGCCGTCTTTCTTCACCGGTTTCAACATTCAGCGCATGGATATCATTGATCAGGGATGATGTTTTGCCCCTCACTCTGCGGCTGTAAAAAAGGGTTTTGCCGTCCCTGCTCCAGCTCAGATCATTGTTGATACTTCCTTCGGCAACGATTCTGGTTGACCGTGAGGAGTCGTTGTTGACGATGTAGAGTCTGCGGACCGGCCGCTGCAGGGAAGTGAGCGAGAGCACTGCGATGAGGCTGTCGTTCGGACTTGAAGCCATGTCGGAGTAGAATTGCCCCGGAAGCGGTAAACGGTCTGTATCGAGAGAGTCGGTGCGCTCCATTTGAGACGCCAGTGTATTGTAATAGACGTTCATGTGCTTTCTCCAGTCCTCGTAGAATGCACGATACCCTCCATCCACAATCTTTCTGAAACCCCCATAGAAATCGTGGTATTCGAATATTCCAAGTATCTTTTCACGATGGGCCAGCAGGTTTGCGAGTGAACTGTCGCCATAGGTTTCGGCGAAATAGCGAAGCTGCGAGTTACCCGATGCGTACATCAGGCGGCCGTTTTCGGCAGATTGTCCGTCATTGAATCCCGGCCTGCTGTCGAAAATAGCCTTTCGAAGCCAGCGGTCGCCGCGCTGGGAGTCCCACAGCTCGGTTTGATACTGTGCCAGCCCTTCGGTCCAGAACCGTGGCAGCGGTTCTGCAAAGGTGTATTGCCAGAGTCCCATGTTGCTCCAGATCGCCTTGAAGTGAAAGATGTGACCCAGCTCGTGCGCGATCACTTTACGAAGCCACTTGGCGCTTCCTGTCCAGGTATCGGCGTAATCGTTCAGGTTTACCCAGATCATCGTATAGCCTTTGCCAATCGGGTTGGCGAACCCGTTGACGATTTCATCCTCATCGGAGAGATAGACGGGGATTTTCTTTTCAAACTCTACGTTCAGATTGGCAGAGAGTGCATCATAGGATGCCTCGGAAATAGAGGCTGCAAGCGGTATGATGTCCGCAATGCGCTCCGGATAAATGATCCGGAAGTGTTCCGTCTCAGCCACCTGCCACTTCAGGTAGGGATGGTTGCGGTTGTTGATCGAGTTAAACCCCTGGGCAAAAAGGCCGGATACAAAAAAAAGGGTTGCCGCAAATAGTGAGAGAAAAAATTTCATGGTCAGAGTTCGAAGCAGATGAATGAAATGAAAACATGCACATGAATCTAACCGATTTTGAATAAAAAACAACTGTTGGTTGTTGGTGGTCAGTTGTCTGTCGTTGGTTGTCCGTTGTTTGGAATTTGTGATTTGTGAATTGAAATTTCCTTTCCAATGAATTATCACATATTCACTTCAGGATTTGCCAACTGCTTCCGGATTCCCGGGGCTAACGAACCACCAACCACTAACCACTATCTACATTCCTTCCCCGTCGATTTCTGTATTAAACAGATGTCTTAACTGCGCAACAATACGCCTGTCGCCAAAGCGGTTGAGGGCAAGCCTGAATGCCGGGACCCTATCGGCCGACTCATAATCTAATGCGGTTGCCCGGAATAGGTCAATGGCTGCCTGTTCCGCAACACCATCCGCCGGATGCAGGGCAATGATTTCGCTCAGATAGGCGGCAAGAGGTGCATAATCCGGCACTATCTGAAGCAGGAAACCGGGAAGCGTACGGTTTATAGCCCATGCAGGATGCGTTGGATGAATGGTATCTGGAATCTTCATGAGAATCTGCCTGTCGTATTCGGGAAGTTCCGACGAATGCGGTTCGGGCAGGAATGCACGGTACTCGCTGTATATCTGATGCTGCTGCAGTAAAGACGCGTATAAAAGGTACAAAAGACCATGCTGGGTTTCGGTAAGTGTCTCATCCAGTATGAACTTTTCAGTTTCATTCAGTCGTACCTGACGATCCGGTTGGTAGGGAAATTTTGGCTTGTTTTCATCAAGGAGGAGCCTGAAATGGTTGGCCATTGAAACCTGCGATTCGTTTGGGTTTTCGATAACCATAAGAGTTTGCGGAAATCGTCGTATCTGCATCAGGGGCATTACCCAGTGACGGTCATCCGGGTTTTCAAAGACAATGAATGCGCTTAATGGTCCGGTTCCCTGCAAATCCAATCCCCGGTAAAACTCCTGGTACGGCATGGTTTGCCGTGGCGTATAGCGGATTTCCACGGAATCGGCCGGCAGGCCGGTATGCAAAACGGATTCAAACGTGCCGTCTTCACGCAGATTGTAACCGTCGGCATCAGGATGCGGATGAGAGCCGGATCCGTAGCTTAAACCGCGTATCTGGTAACGCAGCGTGTCGGTTTGGGCAGGAATGAATGCAAAAATGGAACCGTCATCTGCATGGTGGAACCAGAATCCGGACATATAATCGTATTCATTGAAATTTCCGGTTACCCGGATCCATTTCAGATAGTCATCATTTACAAAATATTCTCCTTCATTAAACCGGTGTGGAATAAGATAGATTGTGAACCGAAGGGATGGCTGCCCGTCTGCGAGCAGCAGGAAATAGGACGATTTATGATAGATGCCGTTGAAACGAATGGAATAAAGGCCTTTTTGGGTCAGTTCGGCCCGAAAAAAACCGTTTTGGTCTGCCTTAACAGTTGAACGGTGATCTGTAAAGATATCGGCGGGGCCGGGCGGGATAACGGTTACATAGATCTCCGGAATAGCCTCACCGCTTGCACTTAAAATATTTCCCTCAAGAAGCGTCTGACTGAGTGCACTCTGCCAGAATACAACTGTATAAAGAAAGGGCAATATGTAGCGAAAACAGTGCATTGCACTAAGTACTAATAATGCAGTATAGTGTCAAGGGGAAAGTTTGCGGTGGTCAGTGGATAGTTGTTGGTTGCATTCCCTGGCAAGATATCAGCCTGCGAAGTTGCCAACGGAAGGCAGCAGGTTTCAGGCGGCATGTCACGGGGTCTCGGGAGCAACAGGAGCCAGGTTCCGGTAAGAATGAAATCCTATTCTTAAAGACCGGAGAAAGGCACATGCGAGCGGGGAATTCATTCCCCGTGCCGGGCATCAGGCAAGCAACCAACCAACCACTCACCACTCACAACCAGCCAAAACCTAGTTCTCCATCATGTAATCGATCGTCAGATTGGCCATTGCCCGTAACCCTGTTTTCATACCCTCTTCCTCGATGTAGAAGTCCGGAGTGTGATGCGGAGCTGCGTCTTCGGGGTTCATTCCCGCCGGCATGCCGCCGATGAAAAAGTAGAGGCCGGGCACTTCTTTCTGAAAGAAGGAGAAGTCCTCAGCACCGGTGATTGCATTTATGACAATGGCATTCTCGGGCCCGGCTACCCGCTTAAGAGTTGGCGCCATCCGGGCAGTTAAATCGGGATCGTTGTACGTAATCGGATAGCCATCATAGATCGTCAGCTTGGCTTCAGCACCAAAGCTTTTGGCCGTATATTCCACCGTTCGGTGCATCTGCTCAAACAGTTTTTCCTGCATCTCGGTGTCAAGTGTGCGGATGGTTCCCTCCATGTAGGCGGTTTCGGGAATGATATTGTTTCGGACACCCGCATCGATAATGCCAACCGTAATCACAGCGGCTTCTTTGGTTAACTCCGTCTGGCGGCTCACAACGGACTGCAGATTGTTGATGATCTGTGCCGATGCAACAATGGGATCCACGCCTCCCCAGGGCTGTGAGCCGTGCGTCTGGGCCCCCATCACGTCAATGGAAAACCGATTCGAGGCAGCCATGATGCTTCCCGAGCGGTAGGTGATTGTACCCACCGGGGACTGGGAGTAGATATGAAGCCCGAAAACCGCATCCACGTCCGGGTTCGTCAAAACTCCCTCTTCCACCATCATTTCGGCACCGCCCTCCTCGCCGGGAGGTGTTCCCTCTTCAGCCGGCTGAAAAATGAATTTAACGGTTCCGGGGAGCTCCTCTTTTTGTGCGGCCAGCATTTCGGCAACGCCCATCAGGATGGCGATGTGTGTGTCGTGACCGCAGGCATGCATCACCGGCACTTCATTTCCCATATATTCACCGACAGCCTGCGAGGCAAAGGGGATATCCACGCGCTCTTTTACGGGTAGTGCGTCCATGTCGGCCCGCAGCCCCACTACAGGACCGGGTTTACCACCCCTCAGCACACCCACCACGCCGGTGTGGGCCACTTCCGTCTCCACCTCTATACCCAGTGAGCGCAGGTGTTCCGCAACCATGGTGGCCGTCTCAAATTCCCTGTTCGATAGCTCCGGATACTGGTGAAAGTGCCGGCGCCACTCCACTACGTTCTCATAGAGTTCTTCGGATTTTGAATCGATATAGGTTTGCCAGTCCATACCGGAACCATTCTGGGCGATCAAGGGTGAAGAGTCGAAACATACGGCAGCCAGAAGGAGAAGCAGAGTCATTCGAATATGCATGGAGAGAGTGTTTGATTGATGGGAAAGTTGAATTAACAACGGGAATTTGAATTTTGCAAGGATTGAGTGGAGGTGTTGGTTGTTTGAGTCTTGAGAAGTGAGAAGGCAGAAGGCAAAAGGCAGAAGTGAAAAGATCGCAGTTCGTTTATCGTGATTCGTTGTTCGTCAATCATTCACACCCTGCACCCTGCACCCATTGCATTGTAACGTTTAGTGTATAGATGCATCTTTTCCTAAGATGAAGAAAGCCAATATCATGAGAATGAAAAGTGTAAAATTCTCTAACATGGGATCAATTTATTGGTTAAATGCAAACATTCTTATTTCTTCCATCGAATAAATCACTTCAGAATGCGGGATTTGAACCTGAAGTTCGTTTTTAAATAAATCATCACAGACATGAGAGTTCTACCATTTTCCAAACGGGAACCGTTTATCCTGTTTGCAGTCGCATTTATATTTATCTGTTTTACACTTCAATCAGCCAGTGCGCGTCAAAGCGACCGGCCATTTTCACTTGATCTGAATGTTGGCGGCGGATTGATTGGCAACTCCGGTACAGGCACAGCATTTCAGCCCGAGGTGGGCTTTAGCTACATGCCCGGTGCATGGGGGGTTGGAATCAATGCTGGACTGTACAGATTTGACTCGGGTTTCAGTCCCGATCAGTACAGAACGGGTTTTGAAGAGTATACTGTCTCTGAGCAGGATGATGACCGCTGGAGATCCTTTTTTATCAACGCAGGCCCGCGATTTGAGCAGAATTTGAGCCGTATTTTCAGCTTGAAGCTGGGCCTTGACCTGTCGATGAACTATCAGGAAGGGCCCACGCAATCAGTAAGGTTTAACGATCCTACCGGTGAGATGGAAAATGCGGGTTTTGACACGAATATTGTACTTGCCCAAATGGACGGGAGTGCCGATGCGGGATGGAGCACCGCATTGCGGCCCCAGCTTCAGCTGGAGTTCAGTCCGGGTTTCAGCGACCGCTTCAGCTTTAACGTAACGACGGGTATTCAGCACCAGCTGTCCGACAGGGAGATGACCTACAGTGCACGGGATCTCTCGGACGTGAGACCGATGGATAATGTTTACGAGATGCACTTTCAATTCGATAATGCACCGGTCGTTCAGCGGACCGAAACAGCTCCAAGAACCAACGTTTTTGCCAACGCAGGGATTAAAATACGGTTCGGGAAATCATCCTCGCGCGGACTGCACCCCGAAGGAATTATACACAGGGACATAGCTGCCCGAAACCCCGCAGCAACGCCGGCGACGGCCTGTCCCTCTTCCGCGCCATTTCGCTGTCCGTCGGGCGAATGCGTGACGTCGGCAGACCGTTGTCCAACAGCAGCTGGAAATGACCGGATACCGGCAGATTCCGGTGATTGCAACGATGAGGGGGAGTGTCCGCGCCCAGGCGATACGGTGGAAACGGCACAGGACTACAATTCCAGCCGGTCTAACAGACCCAGAACGGAAATTCGGAGGGATGACCGCGGTGGAAACCGCGAATTTGTGCATGAAGCAAATATGATGGCCAGGCTGATCAACCCATTGGGTACTGTTGTTTCAGCGGGTTCGGTTACCATGAGCGCAGGACCGGGCAATCCGCTGCATGAAGAAACCGGTGAGACTGAAAATCCTCTTTATGAAGGCCAGGCCAGCGATGGAGATAGCGGCGACAATAACGAAAACGATGCTGTATCAGAGGTTTGGCGGTATGATATGCAGCCGGGGTCGTATTGCGTGTCTCTATCCACGATGAAGATCTCAACCAACTCGCAAAAGGGTATGAGATCCGGAGCCCAAAACCACAACTCCAGCCGCAGCAACCGCACCAGCGCGATAGCCAATCCTGATCTGAACGGGGGAGGCAGCAATGCGGGTACGGACAGCACAACAACATCGAGGATGGATGCCCAGAACCACAACTCCAGTCGCAGCAACCGCACCAGCGCGATAGCCAATCCTGATCTGAACGGGGGAGGCGGCAATGCGGGTACGGACAGCACAACAACATCGAGGATGGATGCCCAGAACCACAACTCCAGTCGCAGCAACCGCACCAGTGCCATTGCCAATCCTGATCTGAACGGGGGAGGCAGCAATGCGGGTACGGACAGCACAATGACATCGAGGATGGATGCCCAGAATCATAACTCCAGTCGCAGCAACCGTACCAGTGCCATTGCCAATCCTGATTTGGATACGGGTGATACCGGTACAGACGGACAGGTAAACACAAGAGCCATTCCACCGTCTATTCACGGTATAGCTGTAGATGATCCGACAAATCTAAAACCGGATACCGATCAGAATGGGTTCCCTGAATTCATGAAAAGCGCATCCTTCAGCATCAGCAAACGGAGCGCACGAACCGGACGCAGTCAAAGCCCCATTTATGAGGGTGATACAAACGCCGGGTCAAATGCGATATACCAATCTGAGGATGCGCTCGCGGCTGGCGGGGGTGATCTGGACGGTGACGGATATGGCGATGTGGCAGCGGATGGGTTTCATTTTGAACTGGAGATTATGGCATCAGATTTAGGGTCTGCAGCATCCGATAGTCGTTCTGACGATCGCGGAAGTAGCCCAAATGCTCCTCCCGGAAACCAGGTTGCACCCTCACAAACGAAAGTAATCGTTATGGGCATGACGAATAATGGTGACAATCCTCCTTCAGAAGAGTCAGCAGATACAGCCGCCGAATTGGACGCTGATTCGGATGAGGATGGCATACCTGAGTATAATGATCCGGATTCAGACGATGACGGACTGTTGGACGGATTGGAGAGTGCAACATTCAGTATCAGCGATGACTCGGGTCTGGATATTGTTGACGTCATCGCCAGCCGGGGCGGGGATGGTATTGCCGGTACCCGTTCGGGTGGCCAAGAAAATCCGCTGGCTGTGGATGAAATGGAGTGGGTGGAGTCCACCGCGCAGGGAGTGCGTCCACCTAATGACGTGTATGAATGGACCTATAAGCTGAGTGCCCTGATGCAGGGTGAGGACCTTCCCGGTAGCGGTACGCTATCCGTTGTCTACACCGGCGGAGCCTGGCATTTTGATGTACAGTTTGATCCGGATCACGACGGTGACGGATATGGCGACCTGCTGAGGAACAGCTCGTTCAGCATCAGCAAGCGCAGCGCCCGAACCGGCAGATAAAATGTTTACCTCCCCGAAGTTCGGGGCGGTTCAAAAAAAAGCCCGCCGGCTTTCATACCGGCGGGCTCAAACGTCTCTGATGATCGTAAGGGATCTGGCTGGGGGTAACAGCCGCTCTCAGTTCAATGTGCTCTCTCTATGTCAAATAAGTAAATCACTATCTATGTGTAACTCTCTGTGATTAATCTACGCGATGTTTGGTTTGCAGACACTACATGATCATGTGGACTTATCGTATTGAGTAGTGAGTATTGATTATTGAATATTGGGTATTGAGAAGGGATTGACCAATGACTATTGACGAAATACTTTCCCGTCTCCCGTTTTTCTTCTCCCTCATGCCTTCACCAGAAGATCATCCAGTTCATCCTGCGCGATTCGGTTTCGCCCGTTACGAAGCGTATGGTGCCGGGACAGTTTCTTTCTGTAAAATCCGGTGATCTGATCCAGGTGATATTCCAGCCACAGACGCTGAAAAGGGGGTAGGTGCCGTCCTGCTTCTATCTGTACGGCAAGCCAGTCGGTCAGCTCATCGTCTTCACCTCGAATCCAGAGCTCCAGCAGATCCGGAAGCCCGGTTGTGAGGGCGGGTGAAGCCGACGTATTCCAGGGCAGCGCAAACCGCATGGGTGTCAGGTTTCGGTTCAGCTTCACGGGGAGGTGCATGGGATCGGTGATTTCATATTCAGCCATCCAGAGCAGCCGGAGCAGGCATCCCAGCGCCTGTCGCACCGGTGCATGGCCCTTGTAGCAGCCGTGCCAGTATTTCGGATCCGTCTCCTTATGAATACGCATGGCCAATCGAAATTCGAGACCCTCATTATCAGGCCTGAGGTAGACGAAATAGTACGTTTCAGTCTCTTTATTGGCATGATTGTACGGTGGACGCTCACCGCGGATCATCCTGTTTTCCAGAAGCAGAGCGTCCTTCTCAGTGGGAGTTTCGACATACACAAATGATCGGATTTGCCCGATCAGTTCTGACACCTTTCGCGAGACCTGGCCGGGCTTTGCGCGCTTGTAGCTGAAGAGGCGCGTACGCAGGTTTTTGGCTTTGCCTACATAAAGCAGGTTTCCGTTCCGGTCATAAAACCGGTAGACGCCCGGTACAGAGGGAACCGCATCAAACGGCCCTCTGCCCAGTCTGCGCTCAAGCAGCGGTTCTGCCGAAAAAAATGAAGGTGTTTGCGCGTCCATGTCTCAGGATAAGCCAGCGGAGTGACAGCGTATTGTCATGGGGGCTTGAGAAGGCAGAAGGCAGTCTAAAATAAGCTTATAAGTTACTAATAAAATTGATATTTAAATAGTTTATAAACAGTTTTAATGCACCCTGCACCCTGCACCCTGCACCCTGCACCCTGCACCCTGCACCCTGCACCCTGCACCCTGCACCCTGCACCCTGCACCCTGCACCCTGCACCCTGCACCCTGCACCCTGCACCCTGCACCATGCACCTTGAA